>NZ_JBMSDU010000031.1:0-36668 GCF_049445835.1 Ancylobacter sp. VNQ12
GAAGCGGTGCGATCACCGACCACTCGAAATCCGTCAGGTCAAAGCGCGCCATCTCAACCTCCAGGGCTGAGATCAGTGAATCAAAACAATGCTCCGCTGGGAATCCCCTTATGGGTATGTCACCTAGTCCAGCTCGACGACCAGTCCGTCCTGCAGCGTCACCCGGCGGTGCATGCGGTCGGCGAGGGCGAGGTTGTGGGTCGCGATGATCGCGGCCAGCCCCGTCGCTTCCACCAGCTGCGACAGCGCGTGGAACACATGGTCGGCGGTGTGCGGGTCGAGATTGCCGGTCGGCTCGTCCGCCAGCAGCACGCGCGGCGCGTTCGCCACGGCGCGGGCGATGGCGACGCGCTGCTGCTCGCCGCCGGACAGTTCCGCCGGACGATGATCCAGCCGCTTGCCGAGGCCGAGATAGCCGAGCAGTTCCTTCGCGCGGATCGCCGCCTCGCGCTTGGCCAGCCCGCGGATCATCTGCGGCAACATCACATTCTCGAGCGCCGAGAACTCCGGCAGCAGATGGTGGAACTGGTAAACGAAGCCGATGCCGGTGCGGCGGATGCGCGTGCGGTCGGCGTCCGGCAGGCCCGCCGTCCCCTGACCGGCAATGAACACCTCGCCGGCGTCCTGGTGCTCCAGCAGCCCCGCGACGTGCAGAAGGGTCGACTTGCCGGTGCCGGAGGGGGCGACCAACGCGACCGACTGGCCTTCCATCACGCTGAAGTCGACGCCGCACAGAATGTCGAGGGTTCCCTCGCCTTGCACATAGCGGCGCTCGATGCCTTCGAGGCGCAGAACGGCGTCGCGCGAAGCAGCGGCCACGGACGCCCCCTATTCGTAGCGCAGCGCTTCCACCGGATCGAGGCGCGCGGCGCGCCAGGATGGGTAGAGCGGAGCGAGGAAGGAAAGGACCAGCGCCATGACCACGACGGTCGCGGTCTCGCCGGCATTCATCTCCGCCGGCAGGCGGCTGAGGTAATAGAGTTCCGGCGAGAACAGCTCGGTCGCCGTCAGCCAGGAGATGAACTGGCGGATCTCCTCCACATTGAGGCACACGATGAGGCCGAGCAGAAAGCCCGCCAGCGTGCCCACCACGCCGATGGCGGCGCCGGTGACGAGGAAGATGCGCATGATGGCGCCGCGCGTCGCGCCCATGGTGCGCAGGATGCCGATGTCGCGCCCCTTGTCCTTCACCAGCATGTTGAGGCCGGAAATGATGTTGAAGGCCGCCACCACCACGATGAGCGTGAGGATCAGGAACATCACGTTGCGCTCGACCTGCAACGCGTTGAAGAAGGTGGCGTTGCGCTGCCGCCAGTCGACGATGTAGATCGGCCGCCCGGCCGCGTCGTGAACCGCCGCGCGCATGCGCTCCATGTCGTCGGGATTGTCGGTGTAGACCTCGATGGCGGTCACATCGCCGTTCTTGTTGAAATAGGCCTGACTCTCCGTCAGCGGCATGAAGACGAAGGCGCTGTCATATTCCGACATGCCGATCTCGAACACCGCGGCGATCTTGTAGACCTTTATGCGCGGCGTCGTGCCCATGGGCGTCACCGCGCCGCGCGGGGCGACGAGGGTGAGGTTGTCGCCGGCCTGGAGCGAGAGCTGGTCGGCGAGGCGCTTGCCAATGGCAATGCCCGATCCCTCGTCGAAGCCTTCCAGCGTGCCCTGCCGGATATTGGCGCCGATGGAGGGCAACTTGCGCAGGTTCTCCTCGGAGATGCCGCGCACCAGCACGCCGCCGGCGTTGAAGGCGGAGGAGGCCAACGCCTGCCCTTCCACCAGCGGCACGGCAAGCTTGATGCCCGGCACGCCGGCGATGCGCTTGGCGACCTCGTCATAGTCGGTCAGCGGGCTCTCCAGCGGCTGCACCAGGAGATGCCCGTTGAGGCCGAGTATCTTCGACAGCAACTCGGTGCGGAAGCCGTTCATCACCGCCATGACGATGATGAGCGTCGCCACGCCCAGCATGATACCGAGGAAGGAGAAGCCGGCGACGACGGAAATGAAGCCTTCCTTGCGGCGTGCGCGCAGATAGCGCAGCGACAGCATCCACTCATAGGCGCTGAACGGACGCGTGCCGGTCGGCTCGCCGGCGGACTCCGTCGACGGCTGCTTGGCCGGACGCGCGCTGCCCTTGCCTGCCATAGGTGCTCCGGCGCTCGTCGCGCTCATCCGGTGATGCTCATCCAAGGATCCGTGCCAGTGCCGATTCCACGGAAAGCGTCTCGCGCGCGCCGTCAGCCCGGCGCTTCAGTTCGACTGTCCCGGCGGCGAGCCCCTTCGGCCCGACGATGATCTGCCACGGCAGGCCGATCAGGTCGGCGGTGGCGAATTTCGCACCGGCGCGCTCGTCCGTGTCGTCGTAGAGCACATCGACACCCTGCTGGCTCAGCGAGGCGTAGATCGCCTCGCAGGCGGCGTCGGTGGCCGCATCGCCCACCTTGAGGTTGAGCAGGCCGACGCGGAAGGGAGCGATGGCCTCCGGCCAGATGATGCCGTTCTCGTCATGCGAAGCCTCGATGATCGCCGCCGCGAGGCGCGAGGGGCCGATGCCGTAGGAACCCATGTGCACCGGACGCTCGACGCCGTCGGGACCGGTGACCTTCGCGCCCATCGGCTCGGAGTACTTGGTGCCGAAATAGAAGATATGACCCACTTCGATGCCCCGGGCGGAAACCTGCTCGCCCTCGGGAATCGCCCCGAACGCTGCTTCGTCATGCTTCTCTTCCGTGGCCGCATAGAGGCTGGTCCAGCGGTTCACGATGGATTGCAGCTCCGCAGCGTCATCGAAGTTCACGTCCGTTCCGGGTGTCTGCATGCCGAGATAGTCGGAATGGCAGAACACCTGGCTCTCGCCGGTGGAGGCGAGGATGATGAATTCATGGCTGTGGTTGCCACCGATCGGGCCGGTGTCGGCCACCATCGGGATCGCCTTCAGGCCGAGCCGGGCGAAGGTCCGGAGGTAAGCGACGAACATCCTGTTATAGGCGGTGACCGCGCTCTCGAAGTCGAGGTCGATCGAATAGGCATCCTTCATCAGGAACTCGCGCGAACGCATCACGCCGAAGCGCGGACGCACCTCGTCACGGAACTTCCACTGGATATGGTAGAGGTTCAGCGGCAGGTCCTTGTAGGACTTCACATAGGCGCGGACGATCTCGGTGAGCATCTCCTCATTCGTCGGCCCGAACAGCATGTCGCGCTCGTGCCGGTCCTTGATGCGCAGCATCTCCTTGCCGTAGTCGTCATAGCGCCCGCTCTCGCGCCAGAGATCCGCCGACTGGATGGTCGGCATGAGGATCTCGATGGCGCCGGCGCGGTTCTGCTCCTCGCGCACGACGTTGCAGATCTTGTCCAGCACGCGCTTGCCGAGCGGCAGCCAGGCGTAGATCCCGGCGCTCTCCTGCCGGATCATGCCCGCGCGCAGCATGAAGCGGTGCGAGACAATTTCCGCTTCCTTCGGGACTTCACGGAGGATGGGCAGGAAGTAGCGGGACAGGCGCATCGTGAAACTCGCGATTCGGCCGGCTTTGGCGCTCGGCAATACTGGCGGACAGAAACCGGATCAGTCAGCAAAATACAAGCCCTCGCGCCGCCGGGCACGCTCACAGGCACGGAACCTGCCCCAGCGAGAGCTGCGCCGACACGCCGCACGCCCGCCCTATTGCGATGCACCATCGATCTATTGCGACGCAAGGATGACAAGGCCGTCGTTTCTGATCTATGTTGCCGGCCTCTAGAAAGAGGTCCGCCTTTCGCCGCTTGATGCGCGATGCCGGTCCAGGTCTCGGGAGGAATGACGACAAAGAAAGCCCCCTGACGGATGCCGAAACGGCACGGAATCGGGTGCGGGCGTCGAGGTTTAAAAAAGGGCGGGACCACGGTCCCGCCTCTTTTTTTACCTGCTTCACATCAGCGAGAGGCTGGCCGCCTCAATAGGCCTTGAACGGCATCGGGAACATGTCGAGCGTCAGCCGGCCGGTCTCGACCGACCAGGCGAACAGGCCGACGATCACCGCCGCCACCACCGTCGTCACCAGCGCCTTGCGGATCAACAGCGGGCGCATCGGTGCCCCCGGCTCGCTGCCATCCTCCACCGTGCCGGCCTCGTGCTGGGAGCGCACGCCGAAGGGAAGCACGGCGAAGATCACCGTCCACCAGACGATGAAGTAGATCGCGATGTAGGTAGTAACGCCCATCGGCCTTGCCTCACGCTTCCTCGAGTTCGACCAGTGTGCCGAGGAAGTCCTTCGGGTGGAGGAACAGCACCGGCTTGCCATGGGCGCCAATCTTCGGCTCGCCCGAGCCGAGCACGCGCGCACCGGCGGCGACGAGGCTGTCGCGCACGGTGCGGATGTCATCCACCTCGTAGCACAGATGGTGAATGCCGCCGTCCGGATTGCGCTCCAGGAACTTCACGATGGGCGAGCCCTCGCCCAGCACGCCGAGAAGTTCCACCTTGGTGTTGGGGAGGGTGACGAACACCGTATTCACCCCGTGCTCGGGCTGCGGCACGACATCGGACACCTCGGCGCCAAGCGTGTCGCGATAGGTGGCGATCGCCGCATCGAGATCCGGCACGGCGATGGCGACATGGTTGAGACGCCCGATCATAGAAGCACGCTCCCGCTAATTCCCCCGTCCCGGCGCACGCGGCCGGGATGGAGCAGTTGGAGCATGATCGCCCGACGAACGGCATTCGACTTTAGCGACGTGCTCCGAAGCACTTCATACCGTGATCACCAGGACATGGCAGAGCGGCTTCTTGCCCCAGATGGCATTTACCTGGCCGCGCACCGCGCGGGTCAGCGACTCGGCGACGGCGTCGGGATCCCGGCGGCGCTGTTTGGGCAGGCCATCGAGGCAATCGAGGACCGCTTCCTCCACCACATCGTCGATCGGCTTGCCGCCAATGCCGAGCTCAGGCAGGCCGGACAGATCGATCATCGGGTCGCCGACCACTTCGCCCTTGGTGGTCATGGCGACCGCCACGGAGACGAGGCCGGCGAAAGACATACGCCGGCGCTCGGCGACCGCCGGATCGGCGGAATTGATGAGAACGTGGCCATCCTTGTAGAGGCGGCCGACCGGCACTTCCTCGATCACCTCGGCATGAAGCGAGGGATCGGCGCTGATGAGGCGCACCACGTCGCCGTCGACCAGGCGAATGACCTCGCGCACGCCCATGGAGCGGGCGAGGTCGGCGTGTTCGGACAGATGCAGCGGCTCGCCATGCACCGGCACCGAGACCTGCGGGCGCAGCCAGCGATACATCTGCTCCAGCTCGCCGCGGCGAGGATGGCCGGAGACGTGCACCAGGCCGTCACGGTCGGTGATGATCTTCACGCCCTGCAGCACCAGCGCGTTGATGATGCGGTTCACCGCCCGCTCATTGCCGGGAATGGTGCGCGAGGAGAAGATCACATGATCGCCCGGCGACAGCGCGATCTCGGGATGGTCGTCATCGGCGATGCGGGCGAGCGCGGCGCGGGGCTCGCCCTGGCTGCCGGTGAGGATCGCCACCACCTTGTCGCGCGGCAGGAAGCCATAGGCATCGGCCGGGCGGAAGGCCGGCAGGCCGTCCAGCATGCCCTGCTCGCGGGCCACGGAGACGACACGCTCCATCGCGCGGCCGACGAGGACGACCTCGCGCCCGTTCTTGAAGGCGGCTTCGGCGATCGAGCGGACACGCGCGACATTGGAGGCGAAGGTCGTCACCGCGACGCGATGCGGCGCCTGGGCGATCAACTCGCCGAGCACCTGCTGTACATCGGTCTCGGAGGGCGAGACGCCGTCGCGGAACGCATTGGTGGAATCGCAGACGACCGCGCGCACGCCCTCGTCGCCAAGCGCCGTGAAACGCGCCGGGTCGGTCACGTTGCCGACCACCGGCGTCGGATCGATCTTCCAGTCGCCGGTATGCACCACGAGGCCAAGCGGCGTGCGCAGAGCCAGCGCGTGGCTGTCGGGAATGGAATGGGCGACCGGCAGGAACTCGACGTCGAACGGGCCGATGTTCACCCGCCCGCCCGAGGGCACGACATGGAAGGGAATCTTCGGCGCGCCCGGCTCGCCGAGACGACGCGCCTCCGCCAGCGCGTGGGTGAAGGGCGTCGTATAGACCGGGCAGCCGAGCCGCGGCCACAGGTCGAACAGCCCGCCGACATGATCCTCATGGCCGTGGGTGATCACCAGCCCGACAAGATTGCCCTGCTTGCGCTCATGCTCGAGAAAAGCGACGTCGGGCATGATGATGTCGATGCCGGGTATCTCGGGCGGCGCGAAGGAAATGCCGAGATCCACGGCGAGCCATTTGCGCCGGTGCTTCGGGCCGAGGCCGTACAACCCCAGATTCATGCCGATCTCGCCAACGCCCCCGAGGGGCGCGAAAACCAATTCCTCCGGCGTCTTGCTCACTCCACTGCCTTTCAACCCTGAATGCGCGGCGCGGGAAATACGTCGCCTGCGCTTATCGTTTCACGTCCCCCATCGGGGAGCCGCAGTACCATGGCGCCGGAAATATCCAGCGCCTCGAACACACCATGCGTCTCGCGCTCGCCCAGACGCACCGTCACCGGGCGCCCGAGCCCCGGCGCGCGCCGCACCCATTCCGCGCGGGTCTCGTCGAAGCCCCTGCCCTCTGCCCACTCGCGCAACCGGTCGAGCATCGCCGTATCCAGCGCCGCCAGCAATCCGGCGGGCTCGGTGGGATAACCTGCGGCGGCGAGGTCGGTCGTTGGATAGGGCGTATCGGCCGGATGATGCGCGCAGTTTACCCCGAAACCGATCACCGTCACGTTGCGCCCGTCCGGCAGCACCGTGCCCTCGATGAGGATGCCCGCAAGCTTGGCCCCGTCGATCAACACGTCATTCGGCCATTTGAGACCGATGCGCAAGGGATCAATGCCGGTCACGGCGCGCACGGCATCATAAAGCGCGAGCGAAGCGACGAAACACAGTTCGGGAAGCCGGGCGGAAGGCGCCGCCCCGACCAGCCGCAGCGATGCGTAGAGATTGCCCGGCCCGGAATGCCAGTAGCGGCCCCGCCGACCGCGCCCTGCGGTCTGGCGGGCGGCGGCGAACCAGAGCGGCGCGGCCCCGCCGGGAGGCCACGCCAGCGCCTCGGCGTTGGTGGAGCCGACCGCCTCGTAGCGTATGACCGGGGTCGCCCGCGGCAGCTCCGCCATTCTCAGAAGAGTGCCCGTGCCGCGACGCTGGCCGCCGCCAGCAGCGGCGCCGGGTAGACGAACAGCAGCAGCGTGAACAGGCCGGAGATCGCCAACACCGCACGCAGCTCAGTCGGCATCGGCTGAAACGCCTCGGCCGGCTCGTCAAAATACATCACCTTGACGATGCGCAGATAATAGAAGGCGCCCACCACGCTCGCCAGCACGCCGATGACCGCGAGGCCATAGAGGCCCGCCTCGATGGCGGCGAGGAACACGTAGTATTTCGCCAGGAAGCCCGCGAGCGGGGGAATGCCGGCCAGCGAGAACATCAGCACGGCGAGCATGAACGCCTTCACCGGGCTGGTGCGGGCAAGGCCGGCGAGATCCTCATAATTCTCGACGATCCCGTCCTTGCGCCGCATGGAGAGGATGCAAGCGAAGGTGCCGAGCGTCATGGCGACATAGATGGCGAGATAGACGAGGACGCCGCGCACGCCCTGCTCGGTGCCGGCGGCCAGACCGACCAGCGCGTAGCCCATATGGCCGATGGAGGAATAGGCCATGAGTCGCTTGATATTGCGCTGACCGATCGCTGCGAAGGAGCCGAGCACCATCGAGGCGATCGACACGAACACGACGATCTGCTGCCACTGATGCGCGACATGCGGCAGCGCCTCCGTGGCGAAGCGCACGAAGACCGCCATGGCCGCCACCTTGGGTGCTGTGGCGAAGAACGCCGTCACCGGCGCCGGCGCACCCTCATAGACGTCGGGCGTCCACATGTGGAACGGCACCGCCGACACCTTGAAGCACAGGCCGGCGAAGACGAACACGATGCCGAAGATCAGGCCGAGAGAGGGCTCGCGGGCCGCCTCGGCGATCCGCACGAAATTGATCGAGCCGGTGAAGCCGTAGATCAGCGAAGCGCCATAGAGCAGCATGCCGGACGACAGCGCACCGAGCACGAAGTACTTCAGGCCCGCCTCGGTGGAGCGCACCGACTCGCGGTTGTTCGCCGCGATCACATAGAGCGCGAGGCTCATCAGCTCGAGGCCCATATAGAGCGCCAGCAGATCGCCCGCCGAGATCAGCATCATCATGCCAAGCGTCGACAACAGCACGAGGATGGCGAACTCGAAGCGGCTCTGCTTCTCCCGCTTCAGCCAGTCCACCGACATGGCCAGCGTGCCGCCGGCGCCCAGCAGCGCCAGCACCTTGAGGAAGCGCGCATAGGCGTCGACCTGGAAGCTGCCGCCGAACAGCACCGCTTCGTCAGGTCCGAGAATGACCAGCACCAGCGCGGCGAACAGCGCCGCGAGCGCCACACCGTTGACCGTGTCGGTCGACTTCGGCCCGACAATGGCGCCGAACAGGATCAGCACGATGGCGGTGACGGCCAGCAGCAGTTCCGGCAGCGCGGGGCCGAGCGCAGAAAGGGTAAAGGTCATGAGCGAGGCTCCGCGAGGGTCATGTATCGGATCAAGGCAGCACCAGACTGGCGGCCTTGATGGCGCCGGCCGCCACATCCGCGCGGGCCACGATCGCGCTCACCGCGACGTTGCACGCATCCAGAATGGGCTGCGGCCACACGCCGAACAGCACGGTGAAGAAGAGCAGCGGGATCAGCGAGGCGAGTTCGCGGCTGTTGACGTCCAGAATGCCCTTGAGGCTTTCCTTCTCCAGCGGCCCGAAGATCACGCGGCGATAGAGCCACAGCGCGTAGGCCGCCGACAGGATGACGCCGGTCGTGGCGAAGAACGCCACCCAGCTGTTGCGCCCGAAGGTCGCCAGCAGCGTCAGGAATTCGCCGATGAAGCCCGATGTGCCCGGCAGGCCGACATTGGCCATGGTGAAGACCATGAACACCGTCGCGTAGATCGGCATCCGGTGCACGAGCCCGCCATAGGCGGCGATCTCGCGGGTATGCATGCGGTCATAGACGACGCCGACGCAAAGGAACAGCGCGCCCGACACGAAGCCGTGGCTGACCATCTGGAACACCGCGCCCTGGATGCCTTCCTGGGTCAGGGTGAAGATGCCCATGGTCACGTAGCCCATATGGGCGATGGACGAATAGGCGATCAGCTTCTTGATGTCCTCCTGCATCAGCGCGACCAGCGAGGTGTAGATGATCGCGATGACCGAGAGCGTGAAGACGAAGGGCGCGAAATAGGCCGAGGCGTCCGGGAACATCGGCAGGCTGAAGCGCAGCAGGCCGTAGCCGCCCATCTTCAGCATGATGGCCGCCAGGATGACCGAGCCGGCGGTGGGCGCCTCGACATGCGCGTCGGGCAGCCAGGTGTGCACCGGCCACATCGGCATCTTCACCGCGAAGGAGGTGAAGAAGGCGAGCCATAGCCAGGTCTGCATGCCGGCGGGGAAGCCGAAGGTCAGCAGCTTGGTGATGTCGGTCGTGCCGGCCTGCCAGTACATGGCCATGATGGCGAGCATCATCAGCACCGAGCCGGCCAGCGTGTAGAGGAAGAACTTGAACGTCGCGTAGACGCGCCGCTTGCCGCCCCAGACGCCGATGATGACGAACATCGGGATCAGGCCGCCTTCGAAGAAGATGTAAAACTGCAGCAGGTCCAGCGACGCGAAGGTGCCGATCATCAGCGTCTCGAGCACCAGGAAGCAGATCATGTACTCCTTGACGCGCACATGGATCGATTCCCAGCTCGCCAGGATGCACATCGGCATCAGCAGCGTGGTGAGCAGCACGAAGGGCAGCGAGATGCCGTCCACGCCCATGCGATAGGCCGCGATCTCGCCGAGCCAAGGCTTCTGCTCGACGAACTGGAAGTCGTGCAGCGCCGGATCGAAACCCAGGAGCAGCAGCAGCGAGATGATGAAGGTGACGAGGGTCGCCCACAGGGCCACCCAGCGGGCGTTGCGCTGCGCCACCTCGTCGTCGCCGTGGATCATCAGGACAATGAGCAGCGCGCCGACGAGGGGCAGGAAGGTGACGACGGAGAGAATGGGCCAGTCGTACATCAGTGCGCGCCCCCGAACATGAACCAGGTGATGAGGGCCGCGACGCCCACGAGCATCACGAACGCGTAGTGGTAGAGGTAGCCGGTCTGCAGGCGCACGACGCGGTTGGTGACGTCGATCACCCGCGCCGAGACACCGTTAGGTCCGTAGCCGTCAATGACGCGGATGTCGCCCTGCTTCCACAGAAAGTTGCCGATCCACTTCGTGGGCCGCACGAACAGGAAGTCGTAGAGCTCGTCAAAGTACCACTTGTTGAGCAGGAAGCGGTACAGCAGGTCGTTCCGCTTCGCGAGCGCCTTCGGCACCGCCGGGCTGGAGACATACATCCAGTAGGCGACGATGAAGCCGAGCACCATCATCACCGTGGGCGACCACTTGGCCCAGGCCGGGATGTGGTGGATCTCCTCGAGGATCTTGTTGTCCGGCCCCATGAAGATGGCCTCGCGGAAGAAGCTCTCCACGTCGTGGCCGACGAAGTAGGGGTAGAGGATCACGCCGGCGAACAGTGCACCGAGAGAAAGCACGCCCAGTGGAATCAGCATGGTGAGCGGCGATTCGTGCGCATGCTCATAGTGATGATGATCATGCGGCCTCCCGTGGAAGGTCATGAACATCTGCCGCCAGGTGTAGAACGAGGTCAGCGCTGCCGCCGCCACCGTGAGGGTGAAGGCATAGGTCGAGAAGATGCTGTGGCTCATGAACGCGGTCTCGATGATCGCGTCCTTGGAGAAATAGCCGGCGGTGAAGGGGAAACCGGTCAGCGCGAGGCCGCCGATCAGCATGGTGGCGTAGGTGAACGGGATCTTCCGCCACAGGCCGCCCATGTGCCGCATGTCCTGCTCATGGTGCATCGCATGGATGACCGAGCCGGCGGCAAGGAACAGCAGTGCCTTGAAGAAGCCGTGCGTCAGCAGGTGGAAAATGCCGACCGAATAGGCTCCGGCGCCGAGCGCGGTGAACATGTAGCCGAGCTGCGAGCAGGTCGAGTAGGCGATCACGCGCTTGATGTCGTTCTGCACGCAGCCGACCGTCGCCGCGAAGAAGGCGGTCGAGGCGCCGACGAACATGACGACGTTGAGCGCGGTCGGCGACAATTCGAATAGCGGCGACAGGCGCGCCACCATGAAGACGCCGGCAGTGACCATGGTCGCCGCATGGATGAGCGCGGAGACCGGGGTCGGGCCTTCCATCGCGTCCGGCAGCCAGGTGTGCAGGCCGAGCTGGGCCGACTTGCCCATCGCACCGACGAACAGCAGCAGGCAGATGATGGTCGGGGCGTGCCAGTCGATGCCGATGAAATGGATGGTCTTGTCCATCAGCGAGGGAGCGGTGGCGAACACCTGCTCGAAGCCGACCGAACCCGTCATCATGAACACGGCGAAGATGCCGAGCGCGAAGCCGAAATCGCCGACGCGGTTGACGATGAAGGCCTTCATCGCCGCCGCGCAGGCCGACGGCTTGTCGTACCAGAAGCCGATGAGCAGGTAGGAGGCGAGGCCCACCCCTTCCCAGCCGAAGAACATCTGCACCAGGTTGTCGCTCGTCACCAGCATCAGCATGGCGAAGGTGAACAGCGAGAGATAAGCGAAGAAGCGCGGCCGGCTCGGATCCTCGTGCATGTACCCCATGGAATAGAGGTGCACGAGCGAGGAGACCGTGGTCACAAGGATCAGCATCACTGCCGTCAGCGTGTCGACACGGATCGCCCATTTCACGTCGAGCCCGCCCGACGACATCCAGGTGAACAGCTCGACCGTGCCGTCATGCCCGCCGAACGCCGTCTGGAAGAAGACGATCCAAGAGAAGAAGGCAGAGACGAAGAGCAGTCCCGTGGTGACGAGCTCGGAGGCACGCGCGCCGATCAGCCGGCCGAACAGGCCGGCGATCAGGAAGCCGATGAGAGGGAGGAAGACGATCGCCTGATACATGATGGCTTCCTCAGCCCTTCATCGTGTTGATGTCCTCGACGGCGATCGAACCGCGGTTGCGGTAGAACACCACGAGGATGGCGAGGCCGATGGCGGCCTCGGCGGCGGCGACCGTCAGCACGAACAGCGCGAAGATCTGTCCGGTGATGTTGCCCAGGAATGCCGAGAAGGCGACGAAGTTGATGTTCACCGCGAGCAGGATCAGCTCGATCGACATCAGGATGACGATGACGTTCTTCCGGTTGAGGAAGATGCCGAGGGTACCGAGCGTGAACAGGATCGCCGCCACGGTCAGATAGTGCGCGAGACCGATGACCATGACTCAGAGCCCCTTGCCGGAGGGCACCTTGACGACGTCGATCGCCATCGCCTTGGTGCGCGCGTTCTGGACCGGGATGCTCTGGCGCTTGACGTTCTCCTTGTGGCGGAGCGTCAGCACAATGGCGCCGATCATGGCGACCAGCAGGACGAGGCCGGCGGTCTGGAAGAAGTAGACATAGTCGGTGTAGAGCACGCGGCCGATCTGCACCGTGTTCGACACATCCGACGCGGTGGTGAGCACGGCGCCGGTGACGCCCTCGCCGAAGGTCCAGGAGCCGAACACCAGCACCAGCTCGGCGAGGAACACGAGGCCGACCAGCGCGCCGATCGGCAGGTACTGCAGGAAGCCCTGGCGCAGCTCGACGAAATCGACGTCGAGCATCATCACTACGAACAGGAACAGCACCGCGACCGCGCCGACATAGACGACGACCAGCAGCATCGCCAGGAACTCGGCCCCGATCAGGATGAACAGGCCGGAGGCGTTCACGAAGGTCAGGATGAGGAACAGCACGGAGTGAACCGGGTTCCTCGACGCGATGACCATGAAGGCCGAGGCGACAGCAACCCCGGCGAAAAGATAGAAGAACAGCGCGGCGAGGCTCATGCCCGGCACCCCCCAGTCGTCCCCGCGCCCGACGTCCCGGCATTCCCGGCGCCGAGGGCCTTAGCGGCGTGCATCATTGTGGTCTTCACGTCGTTTTCCCCTGCACGCTCAGCGATACGGCGCGTCCAGCGCGATGTTGCGCGCGATCTCCCGCTCCCAGCGGTCGCCATTCGCGAGCAGCTTGGCCTTGTCGTAGTAGAGTTCCTCGCGCGTCTCAGTGGCGAACTCGAAGTTCGGCCCCTCGACGATGGCATCGACCGGGCAAGCCTCCTGGCAGAAGCCGCAATAGATGCACTTCACCATGTCGATGTCGTAACGGGTGGTACGGCGCGTGCCGTCGTTGCGGCGCGGACCGGCCTCGATGGTGATGGCCTGCGCCGGACAGATCGCCTCGCACAGCTTGCAGGCGATGCAGCGCTCTTCCCCGTTGGGATAGCGGCGCAGCGCGTGCTCGCCGCGGAAGCGCGGCGACACCGGGCCCTTCTCGAACGGGTAGTTCAGCGTCGCCTTCGGCTTGAAGAAATAGCGCATAGCCAGGAAGAACGCCGAGACGAACTCGGTGAGCAGCAGCTGGCGTGCGGCCAGATCCAATCTCATGTCGCTCTCCTCAATCGGCCATGGCCGCGGCGAGGCCGAAGCCCACCAGCGGCATCGAGACGGCGAACACCCGGATCACCGTCTTCCACCACGAAATCACACCCTCGAGCTGATCGGCACTCAGCTTCCGGGCTTCCCTCGAACCGCGGATTGACGTTTCGACCACCCGCGGCAGAACAAACCATTCCAGCGCGCCGAAGATCGCTCCGGCGAGCGCCCCCACCCAGCCGATGGCGGAGGCTTCCATCAGGGCCGCGAGTGTGCCCTCGTTCATGTCAGCCTCCCCCGGTCGCCAGCCCGCCGAAGTGCAGCACGCTGGCCACCAGCACGACCATGAACAGCGAGATCGGCAGGAACACCTTCCAACCAAGCCGCATGAGCTGATCGTAGCGGTAGCGCGGAACCATCGCCTTCACCATGGCGAACATGAAGAAGACCAGCAGCACCTTGAGCAGGAACCAGATGATGCCCGGCACCCAGGTGAAGGGTGCGATCGCCACCGGCGGCAGCCACCCGCCCATGAACAGGATGGCGGTGAGCGCGCACATGGTCATGATCGCCACATACTCGCCGAGCATGAACATCATGTACGGGGTCGAGCCGTACTCCACCATGAAGCCCGCGACCAGCTCCGATTCCGCTTCGCCCAGATCGAAGGGCGGGCGGTTCGTCTCGGCCAGCGCCGAGATGAAGAAGATCACGAACATCGGGAACAGCGGCAGCCAGTACCAGCCGAAGATGCCGTAGGGCGTGTTCTGCGCCTCGACGATGGCCGACAGGTTCAGCGAGCCGGCGCACATCAGCACGGTGACGATGACGAAGCCGATCGAGACCTCGTAGGACACCATCTGCGCCGCCGCGCGCAGCGCCGACAGGAAGGGGTACTTCGAGTTCGAGGCCCAGCCGGCCATGATGGTGCCGTACACGCCGAGCGACGAGATGGCGAAGATGTAGAGCACGCCGACATTGATGTCGGCCACCACCCAGCCGGCGTCCAGCGGCACCACGGCCCAGGCGGCGAGCGCCAGCAGGCAGGTCACGAAGGGCGCGAGCAGGAACACGCCCTTGTTCGAGCCGTCCGGGATTACCGGCTCCTTCAGCACGAACTTGATCAGGTCGGCGAAGGACTGGAACAGGCCGAACGGCCCCACCACGTTCGGGCCGCGGCGCAGCTGCACCGCCGCCCAGATCTTGCGGTCGGCGAGCAGCACGTAAGCGACGACGATCAGCAGGCCGACCAGCAGTGCAAGACTCTGCGCGAGGATGATGGCGACCTGAATGACGGTGTCGAGCCAGCTTGTATTGGTCATGCTCTCCCTCCCCTCACTCTGCCGCCGCCGCGAGGCGGCTTTGGGCGAGCGCAGAGCATTCGGCCATCACAGCGGAGGCGCGGGCGATGGGATTGGTCAGGTAGAAGTCGGAAACGGCGGCGCGGAACGGCGCGCGGTCCGGCGCGGCACCAGGCCCCGCCAGCGCGATCACCGCCGCCGGATCGGCCGGCTCGACATGGTCGATACGGGCGAGATGCGGGTGGCTCGCATAGAGCGCCGCGCGCAGCTGGCCGAGCGTGTCGAAGGGCAGCCGCTTGCCGAGGATGTCCGACAGCGCGCGCAGCACCGCCCAGTCCTCGCGCGCCTCACCCGGCGGGAAGCCGGCGCGGTTGGCGATCTGCACCCGGCCTTCCGTGTTCACATAGGTGCCGGACTTCTCGGTATAGGCCGCACCCGGCAGGATGACGTCGGCGCGGTGGGCGCCACGGTCGCCATGCGTGCCGATATAGACCACGAAGGCACCCGGAGCGATGTCGATCTCGTCTGCGCCAAGCGCGAAGACTACATCAGTGCCACCCGGATTGGTCATCGCCACGGCGTCGAGACCGCCCTCGCCCGGCACCGCGCCGATGTCGAGCGCGCCGACGCGGGAAGCCGCCGTGTGCAGCACCGAGAAGCCGTTCCAGCCATCCCTCACCGCGCCGACCGACACCGCGAGCCGCGCCGCCAGCGCCAACACCGCTGCGCCATCCGGCCGCGCCAGCGCGCCCTGCCCGACGAGGATCAGCGGACGCTGCGCATTCTTCAGCGTCGCCGCGAAGGTGCCGTCGCCAACAAGGTCGGTCAGCGTGTCGGGACCGGCGCCGAGATAGTCATAGGGATAGGTCAGGTCGACATGCTCGCCGACCAGCCCGATGGGGAAATTGCCCGCCAGCCAGCGCTTGCGGATGCGGGCATTGAGCACGCTCGCCTCAAGGCGCGGATTGGAGCCGATGATCAGCAGCGCATCCGCCTGCTCGATGCCGGCGATGGTCGCGTTGAACACGTAGCTGGCGCGGCCGAGCGCGGGATCGAGCTTCACCCCGTCCTGCCGCGCGTCGATGTTCGCCGAACCGAGCGAGGCCAGCAGCGTCTTGAGCGCGAAGATCTCTTCCACCGTGGCGAGATCGCCGATGAGGCCGCCGATGCGGTTGCCCGGCACACCCTTCACCTTGGCGGCGATGGCGGCGAAGGCCTCCGGCCAGCCCGCCGGCTTCAGCTTGCCGTTCACGCGCACATAGGGGCGGTCGAGGCGCTGGGTCTTGAGGCCGTCCCAGATGTAGCGGGTCTTGTCGGAAATCCACTCCTCGTTCACGTCCTCATTCAGACGCGGGAGGACGCGCATGACCTCGCGGCCGCGCGTATCGACGCGGATATTGGAGCCGACAGCGTCCATCACGTCGATGGATTCGGTCTTCACCAGCTCCCACGGACGGGCGTGGAACTCATAGGGGCGCTGGGTCAGCGCGCCGACCGGGCAAAGATCGGCGACATTGCCCTGAAGCTCGGACGACAGCGCCGCCTCGAGATAGGTGGTGATCTCCATGTCCTCGCCGCGGCCGATGGCGCCGAGCTCGGCCACGCCCGCCACCTCGGTGGTGAAGCGCACGCAGCGGGTGCACTGGATGCACCGGGTCATAGAGGTCTTGATCAGCGGGCCGATATACTTGTCCTCGACCGCACGCTTGTTCTCGGCATAACGGGAGGTGTCCACGCCATAGGCCATGGCCTGGTCCTGCAGGTCGCACTCGCCGCCCTGATCGCAGATCGGGCAATCCAGTGGGTGGTTGATGAGCAGGAACTCCATCACCCCTTCGCGCGCCTTCTTCACCATGGGGCTCTTGGTGAGCACCACGGGCGGCTCGCCATTCGGGCCGGGGCGCAGGTCGCGCACATTCATGGCGCAGCTCGCCGTCGGCTTGGGCGGACCGCCCTTCACTTCGACGAGGCACATGCGGCAATTGCCGGCGATGGAGAGGCGCTCATGGAAGCAGAAGCGCGGAATCTCTGCGCCGGCCGCCTCGCACGCCTGCAACAGCGTGTATTCGGCGGGAACCTCGACCTCGATGTCGTCGACGATGATCTTGGCCATGATGCTCTCTCACTCCGCCGCGACAGGGACGGGGTCGGAATGCGGGTTCGCCGAATACTGGTCGATCCGCTTCTCGATCTCGGGCCGGAAGTGCCGGATCAGGCCCTGCACCGGCCATGCCGCCGCATCGCCGAGCGCGCAGATGGTGTGCCCTTCGATCTGGGTGGTGACCTGAAGCAACAGGTCGATCTCGCGCTTCTGCGCGCGTCCCTCGACCATGCGGTCCATCACCCGCCACATCCAGCCAGTGCCCTCGCGGCATGGCGTGCACTGGCCGCAGCTCTCATGCCGGAAGAAGTAGGAGATGCGGGCGATCGCCTTGATGATGTCGGTCGACTTGTCCATCACCAGCACGCCGGCGGTGCCGAAGCTGGACTTCGCCGCTCGGCAGCCGTCGAAGTCCATGATCAGGTCGACGCACTGGTCGGCCGGGATGACCGGGCACGATGCGCCGCCGGGAATAATCGCCAGCAGATTGTCCCAGCCGCCGCGTATGCCGCCGCCATGCTTCTCGATCAGTTCCTTGAACGGGATGCCCATCGCCTCTTCGACGATGCACGGCGTGTTCACATGGCCAGAGATGCCATAGAGCTTGGTGCCGACATTGTTCGCCCGGCCGATCGACGAGAACCACGCCGCGCCGCGCCGCAGGATGGTCGGCGCCACGGCAATGGATTCGACGTTGTTGACGGTGGTGGGGCAACCATAAAGGCCGACATTGGCCGGGAAAGGCGGCTTCAGGCGCGGCTGCCCCTTCTTGCCTTCCAGGCTCTCCAGCAATGCGGTTTCCTCACCGCAGATATAGGCGCCGGCGCCATGGTGGACGACGATGTCGAAGTCCCAGCCATGCACGTTGTTCTTGCCGATGAGGCGGGCTTCATAGGCTTGGTCGACCGCCGCCTGCAGGCGCTCGCGCTCCTGGATGAACTCGCCGCGCACATAGATATAAGCGGCGTTCGCGCCCATGGCGAAGCCGGCGATCAGGCAGCCCTCGACCAGATGGTGCGGGTCGTGGCGCAGGATCTCACGGTCCTTGCAGGTACCGGGCTCGGATTCGTCGGCGTTCACCACGAGATAGTGCGGGCGCCCGTCCGACTGCTTCGGCATGAAGGACCACTTCAGCCCGGTCGGGAAGCCGGCTCCGCCGCGCCCGCGCAGGCCGGAGGCCTTCATGTGCTCGATGATCCAGTCGCGACCGGCGTCGATGATGGTCTTGGTGCCGTCCCACGAGCCGCGCTTCAGCGCGCCCTGCAGGCCCCAGTCCTGATAGCCGTAGATATTGGTGAAGATGCGATCCTTGTCGGCAAGCATGGTTCGCTCCTCAATCCGCAGCCTTGCCGCCCGGAGGCGGCGCGACGGGCTTGGCAGGCTTCTCGGCGTCGGCGTTGCCGGCAGCCTTGACGGCTTCGGCCACGGGGGGCTTGGCCGGTGCCGGATCGCTCTTGGGCGGGGCCGGCGGGGCGGCAGCCGCCGCCGCTGGGGCAGGTGCGGCAGGAGCCGCGTCGCCATTGGCACGGGCGGCGATCGCCTCGCGGGCGAGCGCGAGACCCGCGCCGGTGCCCACCACCGAGCCGTCATAGAGCTCCGGCGAGGTCAGCACGCGCAGGCCGGTGACCGGCTCGGAAGACTTGCGGCCGTTCTGCGGGCCGGGCGGCGGCGTCTCGCCGCGCGCGAAAGCGTCGAGGATCTTGTCGAGATCCTCGGGGGTGAGGTCCTCATAGACGTCCTTGAACACCTGGATCATCGGCGCATTGGTGCAGGTGCCGGCGCACTCGACCTCTTCCCAGGAGAAATCCCCGTCCTGCGAGAGATGGAACGGGTCGGCATGAATGCGTCGCTGGCAGACCTTCATGAGGTCGCCGGCGCCCTTCAGCATGCAGGGCGTGGTGCCGCACACTTGGATATGCGCCTTCTTGCCCACCGGCTGCAGTTGGAACTGGGTGTAGAAGGTGGCGACCTCGTATACGCGGATCGGCGCCATGCCGAGCATGTCGCCGACATAACGCATCGCCGGCTCGGAAACCCAGCCGCCCGCCTGTTCCTGCGCACGCATCAGCAGCGGAATCACCGCGCTGGCCTGCCGGCCCGCCGGGTATTTCGCGATGGTCTTCTCGGCCCAGGCGAGATTCTCCGGCGTGAACGCGAAGCTCTCGGGCTGGACCTCTTTTGGCGCAAGCCTACGGACAGACATGCCGTACCCTTCCGATCGAACCGCGACCCCTGCCGGGATCAGCGGTCCACTTCACCGAACACGATGTCCAGCGATCCGAGGATCGCCGAGACGTCCGCGAGCATGTAGCCGCGGCACAGGAAATCCATCGCCTGAAGATGCGCGAAACCGGGCGCGCGGATCTTGCAGCGATAGGGCTTGTTGGTCCCGTCGGCGACGAGATAGACGCCGAACTCGCCCTTCGGGGCTTCCACCGCGGCATAGACCTCGCCGGCGGGAACGTGGAAGCCTTCCGTATAGAGCTTGAAATGGTGGATCAGCGCTTCCATCGAGCGCTTCATCTCGCCCCGCTTGGGCGGGACGACCTTGTTGTCGACGGCAGACACCGGGCCTGCTTCCTTCAGGAGGCGTTCGCAGCACTGGCGCATGATCTGCGCCGACTGCCGCATCTCCTCCATGCGGATGCAGTAGCGATCGTAATTGTCGCAGTTCTTGCCGATCGGAATGTCGAATTCCAGCTCGTCATAGCACTCATAGGGCTGCGCCTTGCGCAGGTCCCACGCCGCGCCCGAGCCGCGCACCATCACGCCGGTGAAGCCCCAAGCGAAGGCGTCTTCCAGGCTGACGATGCCGATATCGACATTGCGCTGCTTGAAGATGCGGTTGTCGGTCAAAAGGCCGTCGAGGTCGTCCATGAAGGCCGGGAAGGTGAGCGTCCAGGCCAGTATGTCCTCGACCAGCGCACGCGGCAGGTCCTGATGGACGCCGCCCGGCCGGAAATAGGCCGCGTGCATGCGCGACCCGGAGGCGCGCTCATAGAACACCATGAGCTTCTCGCGCTCCTCGAAGCCCCATAGCGGCGGCGTGAGCGCGCCGACGTCGAGCGCCTGCGTCGTCACGTTGAGCATGTGGGAGAGGATGCGGCCGATCTCCGAATAGAGCACGCGGATCAGCTGGCCGCGCTTGGGCACCTCGATGCCGAGCAGCCGCTCCACCGCGAGGCAGAAGGCGTGCTCCTGATTCATCGGCGCGACATAGTCGAGCCGGTCGAAATAGGGCACGGCCTGGAGATAAGTCTTGGTCTCGATCAGCTTCTCGGTGCCGCGATGCAGCAGGCCGATATGCGGATCGACCCGTTCGACGATCTCACCGTCCAGCTCAAGAATCAGGCGCAAAACGCCATGCGCCGCAGGATGTTGCGGCCCGAAGTTGATCTGGAAATTGCGGACGTTGGGATCGACCTTGGCGGGTGCGTTCATCTGTGTGCCCTCACCTCAGCCCGCCTTGGGGGCGCTGGCCTTCTCGTCGCCCGGGAGCACGTAGTCCGGCCCCTCCCACGGCGACAGGAAGTCGAAGTTGCGGAATTCCTGCGGGAGCTTCACCGGCTCGTAGACGACGCGCTTGCGCTCGTCGTCGTAGCGAACCTCCACGAAACCCGTGGTCGGGAAGTCCTTGCGCAGCGGATAGCCGTCAAAGCCGTAGTCGGTCAGCAGACGGCGCAGCTCCGGATGGCCGGAGAACAGGATGCCGTACATGTCGAAGGCTTCGCGCTCGAACCAGAAGGCGCCGGCGAAGACCGACGTCGCCGACGGCACCGGCGTGGTCTCGTCGGTCTCCACCTTCACCCGGATGCGCGCGTTCAGGGTCGGCGACAGCAGGTGGTAGACGACATCGAAGCGCCGCTCGCGCTTGGGATAGTCGACGCCGCAAATGTCGATGAAGTTGACGAACTTGCAGGACGGGTCGTCGCGCAGGAAGGTCAGGACCTTGAGCACATCCGGCGCGGCGGCAAGGACAGTGAGCTCACCGAAAGCGACGATCACATCCTCGACCGCGTCCGGCAGCGCTTCCTTCACATGCGCGCCCAGCTCGTTCAGCGTCTCGTCCATGTCTTTCCCGTGTCGGCGTTTCTGTTGAGACAGGCGTCAGCGTTCAATCGTACCGGTGCGGCGGATCTTCTTCTGCAGCAGAAGCACGCCGTAAAGCAGAGCCTCCGCTGTCGGCGGGCAGCCCGGAATATAGATATCCACCGGCACGATGCGGTCACAGCCGCGCACGACCGAGTAGGAATAATGATAATAGCCGCCGCCATTGGCGCAGCTTCCCATGGAGATGACGTAACGCGGCTCCGGCATCTGGTCGTAGACCTTGCGCAGCGCGGGGGCCATCTTGTTGGTCAGCGTGCCAGCGACGATCATCACGTCGGACTGGCGCGGCGAGGCGCGGGGAGCGAAGCCGAAGCGCTCCACGTCATAGCGCGGCATCGAGGTCTGCATCATCTCGACGGCGCAGCAGGCGAGACCGAAGGTCATCCACATCAGCGAGCCGGTACGCGCCCAGTTGATGAGGTCGTCCGTCGCCGTGACGAGAAAGCCCTTGTCAGCGAGTTCGGCGTTCACCTCAAGGAAGAACGGATCGCTGGCGCCGACCGGCTTGCCGGTGTTCGGGTCGATGATTCCCTTGGGCGCGGGCGCGACCAGCGGGCTATTCGCGCTCAATCCCATTCGAGCGCCCCCTTCTTCCACTCATAGACGAAACCGACGGTCAGCACACCGAGGAACACCATCATCGAAAAGAAGCCGAAATTGCCGAGTTCGCCGAAGGTGATGGCCCAGGGGAACAGGAAGGCGACCTCGAGGTCGAAGATGATGAAGAGGATCGACACCAGATAGAATCGGACATCGAACTTCATGCGCGCGTCGTCGAACGCATTGAAGCCGCATTCATAGGCCGACATCTTTTCCGGATCGGGACGGCTGAAGGCGACAAGGAACGGCGCGACCAGAAGCGCCAACCCGATGACGGCCGACACGCCGATGAAAATGACAACGGGCAGATAATCCTGCAGCAAGCTGCTCATGGACGGCATCCTCCCCGGTCAACATACGTCATCGGACGTTGTATCGCAGTTGCGAAATATTCAAAGCACGCGGCAGGCTTATCGCACCGCCATAGCCGAGGCAAGGGCATCCGAAGCCATTCCCTCACGTCTGGTATACTGAATTCACAGATTGCCCGCGACCCGTGTTCGAGCACTTGTGAGCGCGCGGCGCCCCCCGCTGCCGACGCTCCCGAAACGCCCCTTCTCCGCCCGGCCGACACCAGCCGGGCGTGCGCGTTCGGGACGATGATCCTGCCTACGCCATGTCGCCTGCCGCAATTGTGACGGATCGCCTCGGCAGGGAAACCGGGCGGGCCGGACCTGTCTCAAGGAGCGGCATCGGGCAGCTCGCCGGAATCGAAGCGGACGCAGTTCCGCCCGGCGCGCTTGGCAGCATAGAGAGCCCGGTCGGCACGCAGCAGCAGTTCGTCGAGGGGAACTTCGCCGCTCCCCGCACAAGCCCCGCCGACGCTTATGGTAACGGACTGATGGCTCTGCGGCCCGGCCACCGGGGCGTGCGCTATCGCCTGTCGGAGGCGCTCGGCCACCGCCGCCGCCCGCGCCTCGTCCTGCCGGGGCAGCAGTACGGCAAACTCCTCGCCGCCCAGGCGCGCCAGAATATCCCCGGCCCTGAGCGCGCCGCGGCAGCGTGCCGCGATCTCCACCAGCACTGCATCGCCAAAGGCGTGGCCTTGGCGATCATTGACCAGCTTGAAGTGATCAACGTCCAGCAGCAGCGCGGCGAGCGGCTGGTCGGCGCGGACGAGAGTTGTCGCCTGCTGGAAGAAGCTGCGCCGGTTGAGCACGCCGGTCAGGGCATCAGTGTCGGCGAGCAGTTGCAGATCGAGGGCCATCTTGTGGCGATGGGACACGTCGACATAGGTGTGCACGCAGTAGCCGCCGATGCGAAAGCTGTGAGTCTGCAACATCTTGTCGACACCGCTACCGCAGCGGACCTGGAATTCCGAGGTCGAGATGGTACCGTCCCCGGTGGGAGCGTTGGCGAGTTTAGTCGCCCAGTCGAGCTTGGCCGCCTCGCGCACCTGCGGGTCGGGATAGAGCTTGAGCCACCAGTCCTCGATCGCCGCGATTTCCGCCAGCTCGTACTCGAAGACGTCGGTGAATCCACGATTGGCGAACACGCCGACATTGTTCGCGTCCTCGATCAGCAGCGCCACCGGCAGCTGGTTCAGTATGGCGGGAAGCAGCCTGATCCAGTCCCCGCCGATCGCCGTGCCGCAGGGCTCGTGCGCCGTCTCGCTTATCGTCAGCACCCAAAGATCGTCGCTCGCGGGGAGAGCCGGGCTCACCCGCCGCGCACCAACCGTCAGCCGACGCGGCACGTCGGCAATGGCGCAGGCAACGTCAATCGACTCCGGGTCGCCCTTGCCTTCCGACCGCAGGAGCGCGGCGATGGAATCGGCGGCGCTGCCGAACAGCGCGGGAAGCGCCACGGGAAGGGCGGCCCCAGTGCCAAACAGCGTGGCCGCCATCGGGTTCATCGCCACCACCCTGCCGGCACGCACCGCGAGCATCGGCACGGCGACAAGCGACAGCCAGTTCAGCTCGGTAAAGTCCATCATGTGACGTGGAGCCAACGACCCTTTCCAGCAGCCATGTTGCGCGCGAAACGCGGCTCTCGAAAGCCAACATTTGGCACAGGACAACAGGCAAGAACGAGGCCTCCTCGCCTCTCGTCAGTCCCGTGCGCCCGCCCCGTCGCGTGCGGCCAGTTCGAGCAGGCTCTCCAACACCTCGGCATCGCCGAGTGCGGCCGCCTTCTCGCGGGAAGACATCAGGCGCAGCGCTGCCTTCAGGTCCGGCGCGTCGTCGACCTTGGCACGCGCCACCAGCCGCTCCGGGGCATGGTCGCCCGGCAGGCGCCGGCCAAAATCAGGCAGCATGGCGCGATGGGCGGCGAGCAGCTCGGGATCGCCGATGAGCCGCGCGACCGCTTCATCGGCGGCCGGCCTGGCCGCGATCTCGGCGGCGAGCACGTTGGCCCGCACCAGCACGGCCGGCGGGGAGGCCTGTTCCGGCGTGGTCAGCAGCCTGGACCCGGTGAAGCCGGCGCGTACGCTGCTGGTCCACAGCACCAGCGGGATGGCGAGCACGAGCCCGACCACCACCGGCGTCATCCACAGGAACAACGGCAGCGAGATCGCGAGTGCCGCGCCGCCGAGCACCAGTCCGAACAGCGTATGCGGCGCGAAGTGCCGCATCGTCTCGCGCAGGCCGACGCTGCCGTCGCCGCGCCGCTGCGGTTGCCAGCCGCCGTCACGGCCGGCAAGGATACTCGCCACCGACGCGGATTGCGCCAGCATCATGATCGGCGCCGCGAGGCCGGCAATGAGCGTCTCCGTCAGCAGGCTGGCGAAGGCATGCGCACCGCCGCCGAACCCCTGCCGGGTGGTGCGGTCGCGCAGCATGAGCGCATAGCCGATCAGCTTCGGCAGCAGCAGCACCGCCATGGTGCCGACGAACACCCAGGCAGCGCGGACTGGGTCCTGCGCCGGCCATGAGGGAAACAGCGAGAATTCGGAGGGGAAATAGTCCGGCGGCACGAAACGCGCCTGCAGCGCGGTGAGTAGCCCGGCCAGCAGCATGATCAGCCAGAGAGGGGCGGTGATGTAGGAGCCGATGCCGGTGAGCAGATGCAACCGGCTTACCGGATGCAGCCCCCGCCCCGGCAGCACCGCGGCATGTTGCAGGTTGCCCTGGCACCAGCGCCGGTCGCGCACCGCCAGATCCGTGAGCGAGGGCGGCCCCTCCTCGTAGGAGCCTTCGAGCCACGGCACCATGTGCACCGCCCAGCCGCCCCGGCGGATCAACGCCGCCTCGACGAAGTCATGGCTGAGGATGTGCCCGCCGAACGGTTTGCGGCCCTTCAGATGCGGGAGGCCGGCGCAGCCGGCGAAGGCACGGGTGCGGATGATAGCGTTGTGGCCCCAATAGTTGCTGTCCGGGCCGTGCCACCAGGCCAGCCCCTGCGCCAGCAGCGGGCCGTAGAGCCGCCCGGCGAATTGCTGCATCCGCGCGAAAAGCGTCCGCCCGCCGACGATCATCGGCAGGGTCTGGATCAGCCCGACATGCGGGTTCAACTCCATCGCGCCGGCGATGCGCACGATGCAGTCCCCCGTCATCACGCTGTCGGCGTCGAGCACCAGCATGTTGTCATAGGCGCCGCCGAAGCGGGTCACCCAGTCGGCGATGTTGCCGGCCTTACGGTCTGTGTTGCGGGCACGCCGGCGGTAGAACAGCCGCGCGCCGCCCCCGAGCCGAGCGCGGAGGGCGAGGAACTCGGCCTCCTCCGCCACCCAGAAGTCCGCGTCCGTGGTGTCGCTGAGGATGAAGAAATCGAACGCCGCGATGGCCCCGGTCCCGGCGAGTGATTCATAGGTCGCCTGCAACCCGGCGAACACGCGTGCCGGCGCCTCGTTATAGGTCGGCATCAATATGGCGGTGCGCGTCGACAAGGGCGGCAAGGGCGCCGCGGGGTCGATGCCGAGTTCGCCGCCACGGCGGTGGCGCAGCATGGCGAGCGCGCCGCCGAGCGCGTTGGTAAAGGAGAAGCCGATCCAGGCGAACAGGATGACGAACAGGCCCAGCGTGATGCCTTCGAGCACCGTCAGTCCGCCGACATTGAGGACGAGGTACATCTGGTAGGCGGCGAAGAGCGTGAGCAATCCGGCGCCGCCGATGACGAAGCCGCGCCGCGCCAACAGCACCGCGCGCGGTCCCGGCGGAAGCGCAACCCTCCCCCCTCTTGCCAGCGATTGCACCGGCATGGCGAGCGGCGCCTCGTCCGGCAGGGCCGGCAGGACAACGCGCGGGCCCGCCTCCTCCCTGTGGGCCGAGGCGGCTACTCCGTCCATCGGTAGACCCAGCTCTCGGCCAGCCGCTCGTCGCCCTTGACGAAATCGGCCCGCAGCTCGGCGCTGTCGGCCCCCTTCGGCTCGAAGGCGAAGGAGATGCGCCAGCCCTCGATGTCCGGGTTGGGCTGGAGCACGATGTTGGAGACCGTGCCCTCGCTCGCGTTCACCTGGGCGGCGAGCCCTTCCGGAGACAGCCCCTTCACCTTGTCGCCGACCACGTCGAGCACGAACAGCCGGCGCTCCGCCGTGCCGCCGACGCGGGTGGCGCCGAAGCGGCCGATCTCGGCGCGGTCCGGCCCATCCCATGTCCAGTGCAGCCGGTAGGTGTAGTTGTATTCGCGGCCCTTGCGCAGCGGTTCGCGCGGGCGCCAGAAGGTGACGATGTTGTCGTGCACCTCCTCCGGCGTGGGAATCTCGACCAGCACCACGGCGCCGTCGCCCCAGTCGCCGATCGGCTCGACCCACACGCTCGGCCGGCGTTCATAGCGCGCTTCGAGGTCCTGATAGTCGAAGAAGGAACGCTGGCGCTGCATCAGCCCGAAGCCGCGTATGTTGCTCAGGGCGAAGGAGGAGATCTGCAACCGCAACGGATTGCTCAGCGGCCGCCACAACCGCTCCCCGGTGCCGGAGAGGATGGCGAGCCCGTTGGCGTCGCCCACCATCGGCCGGAAGTCGTCGATGCCGTTACGGTCATTGGGGCCGAACATGAACATGCTGGTCAGCGAGGCGAGGCCCGCCTGGTCGACGTCGGCGCGCGGATAAAGCGTCATCTCCACCGTCATCACCGTCGCCTCACCCGGCCGGATGGTGAAGCGATGCGCGGCGGCGGCGCTCGGGCTGTCGAGCAAGGCATGCACCACGATGGAATCCGCGCCCGGCCGCGGCTGCTCGATCCAGAACGCCTTGAAGACCGGGAACTCCTCGCCGCCCGCATCGCCGGTCTTGATCGACAGTCCGCGTGCCGAGGTGCCGTAGACATGGCCCTTGCCGACGGCGCGGAAATAGCTCGCGCCCTGGAACACCGCGACCTCGTCGAAATAATCGGGGCGGTTGATCGGGCTGTGCAGGCGAAAGCCGGAAAAGCCGAGGTCGAGCTTGGGGTCCGGCGCCTTCAGCCCGTGGTCGAAACGGAACATGTCCTGTGCATAGGCGAGCTTGCGCACCTGTCCGTCGGTGACGATGGAAATATCGACCCGGTCGCGGAACAGGAAGCCGCGATGCAGCAGCTGCGCCTCGAACGCCGTCCCGCTCCCCCGCCACAGCGAGCGGTCGGTGTTGAAGCGGATATTGCGGTAGTCGTCATAGCTCAGCTGATCCAGCTCGGCGGGAAGCTGGCGGTCGTTCTGCGCATAGGGTTTGGCTGCCAGTTCCTTGGCGAGCTGGCGAACCGTCTGCGCATCGAACGACGTCGCCTTGTCCTGCTGCGCCTCGGCCGGACCGATTGGAAACGGAAGCTGCAAGACCGCCAGGACCGGCAGGAGCACGGATCCCAGCAACACATCTCGACGGTGCATTCTCACCTCGCTGTCCAGGCGCTGCGCATGCGGCATCGCGGCACTGCAACAAGCCGTGAGCGATAATCCGGTTCCGTGCCGGATCGCCGCAGCCAGTGGAACATCGGGACCACTCGCCGCGTTTCTTACCGCCGCCAGATGAGGCGGGGGCTCCTGGGAGACGGACATGGAAGACGCACAGATCGGGTGGATTGCCGCCCTCATCATCGGTGGGCTGGCGGGGTGGATCGCCTCGGGCATCATGAAGACCGGCACCGGCATCTTCATTAACATCATCCTCGGCATCATCGGCGCCGCGGTGGCAAGCTTCCTCTTCAGCTTCATTGGCATCGGCTTCGGCGGCTGGCTCGGCTACCTCGTCGCCGGAATTCTCGGCGCCTGTATCCTCATCTGGCTGGTGC
The DNA here is from genome assembly GCF_049445835.1 of Ancylobacter sp. VNQ12. Taxonomy (NCBI): domain Bacteria; kingdom Pseudomonadati; phylum Pseudomonadota; class Alphaproteobacteria; order Hyphomicrobiales; family Xanthobacteraceae; genus Ancylobacter; species Ancylobacter sp. VNQ12. Next base: position 27,863 of record NZ_JBMSDU010000031.1, read on the forward strand.
GGGCGATACGCAGCTGAAGTCCGTCAGATCGGCGCGACTGTCGAATAAGCCGGTGAGGTTCGGCGGCGCCTCACCGGCGGGTTCGCCTCGCCGGCATCGCTGCCGAACGACATCTCGGTGAGCGGTCGGCAGCAGCGGAGTTCAAGCGCCGGTGCGATGCTTCGCCAGCCTCTTGAGGGTGGTCTGTTCGCGGAACCACTCACGGAGAGGCTTGGCGGGCATTCCACCCCAGATTTCGCCAGCCGGAACGTCCTTCATGAGCCGGGAGGCCGCGGCAAGCTGAGCGCCCCGGCCGATGCGTAAATGGCCTGCAATGGCGCTTTGGCCGCCCACCGCGACGTAGTCCTCCAGGACCGTCGAGCCGGCGATCCCGACCTGCGCGGTGATCACGCAATGACGCCCGATCCGCACGTTGTGGGCAACCTGCACGAGGTTGTCGATCTTCGTCCCGTCTTCGATGACGGTGTCGCGCCCGCTGCCGCGATCGACCGTGGTGTTCGCGCCGATCTCGACATCGTTTCCGATCACGACACGGCCAAGCTGCGGCACCTTCACATGGCCTGACGCGCTCATCGCGAACCCGAAGCCGTCCTGTCCGATGCGCGCGCCGGGATGAACGATCGTCCGATCGGCCATGTGGCAGTGGGTGATGGTGACGCCGGCGCCGATGGAGCAGTTGCGGCCGATCACCACGTCCGAACCCAGCACCACATGGGCGCCAAGCGTCGTGCCGTCGCCGACGATGACCCGCTCTCCGATGACGGCCCCGGGATCCATCACGACGCCGACACCGATCTGAGCGCTGGGATGCACGAAACATCCAGACGTGACACCGGCCCGGCCGAGGACAGACTGGGGCCGCAGCGCATCGGGGTGCAGCCTGGCGAGCAGCGTGGCGTATGTCACATGGGGATTTCGGACCACGATGGCCACGGTGCCCGACGGGACCATGTGGGCGAAGCGCTCGGTGACGACGCACGCACCCGCCAGGGTCGCACGCAGGGATTCCGCGTAACGCGCATGATCCATGTAGGCCACGTGCCAGGACTCGGCGGTCTCCAGGCTGGCGCCGCCGCGCAGGCGCGCGCCGGGATCGGCGGATGCCGGAAGCGACGCCCCCACCTCTTTCGCGAGTTCGGCCAAAGCTATTCCGCTCATAGCGGGTGCCTGGATCATGATCAGCTTCTCTTCATGCCATTGCTGGAGATGTCGGATTGATGAAGATCGGCCGGCCTGCGGGGGCGGATAGCAGGCCGGCCGTCTCACCGCGGGTCCGCATGCGGACGACGCAGTCCCTGAAACCGGATGTGAAAGCGACGGGGCGGGCCGGACAGCCTCGGGCAGGCGTCCGCCTCCGGCACGCGTCGGATGGTCAGCCGCGCGAGATGAGAGGGCGCGGGCAACGTGCCGCGCGGGGACAGTTGAAAAACGGCACAGACCTACTGCGCCGTCGCGACTGGCGCGGCCTCTGCCGGCGCCGCCGGCTTGGCGCCCTTGTCGGTCCATTCGGGTGGCAATCCAAGCTGGCTCCCGACCACGCCGGCCACGCCGGGATAGCGGCCATATTGCTCGCAGGCCGCGTATTTGGGCGGCAGGCCCATGGCCGAATTGATCTTCTGCCAGGACGGCAGATCGATACCTGAACTGCCGAATGGGCTCGTGCCCTTGACGACCAGGTGGCCGAAATCCTCACCAAAGGCGTCGGCGAGTTCATAGGCGTCGCTCGCCTTTGATGCGCGTGGCGAACTGAAGAACGCGTTCGCCCCCCTGGCCCAAAGCATGGATGCCTGCTGTTGCCCCGAAGGATCGACGGCTTCGGCTTCCATCGACAGATTGCCCATGCCGATCGGTATGCGCGGCGTCGGAACCGGGACGCCCATATCCACGAAATTCATGCCGATCGACGTGGCGGCCGAGATGCCTGCCGCAACCTCGTCGGTCTCCGTCGCCTGGGTGACTGTCGCCCGCACGGTCAGATCCGCGGGCTCGTCCCACGACACGATCTTGAAGCGATCGCTGAGACTGACGCAAAGTCCGCGATCGACGCTGTTCGCGATAAGAGCCCTCTGCTGGCGCGTCAGCTTCGGTGCGATGTTGGAGGGGAAGGTGGTCGGAACGATCTTGGCCGTCTTGGCGGCCAGTACCTGCTCCTTGTTCACATTGATGCGTGATTTCGTTATCAGCCCGTCCGAAGGCTTCATTTCGTCGTAGGACGACAATCCGATGCCCTGCACGAGCGGCGCTGGCGCGCAGCCGATCAGCAATCCGGTCATGGCCAGCAGGCCGGTATTACGCAGCGGTCGCATCGGACGCTCCCAGCCTGCCTGAAGCCGCCTGGCCGACGACCCTTCCGGATTTCCAATGCGGCAGGTCGAATGCCAGCGCGCCTCTCCTGGACAGCAGTCCGAGTGCGGCGCGTACGGCGTTCAAGATCAGGACCGCCACGGGCGCAGAGAATCCGGCGCCATCCCCTGAATACTTCCACCACCAGGAGGATACGTTTGTATCGATCGAAATTCGGCTCATCGTTAGACGAATTCTGGGAAATTTATCCCACTGAACGCGCCTGTTAATACGAGATATATTAACGACATTCTCGACAACAACGCTCATAAAGCGCCTCCAGACACCGAAACGTGCCAACCTGCATTGCACATCGATATAATTATTCTATGTTGTGGAGTAAAATCTGACCTAAAATGTCTGAATGCGTCTACCAACCCCATTTTGATGTCGAAATATGTCTGGCGGTGGCCCAGACGGCGCTCGACACAGAAAAGCTCCCACTGCCCGCTACGGCATGGCGCGAACGCAGCCCCGCCAACAAACGTCCGTTCACGATCGGTCATGAGCACGCCAGCGCCGCAAATCCTCGTTGCCGATGATGACAGCGAAATCCGCAAGCTCCTCGCCCGCTATATGCGCGAGCAGGGCTTTCGCGTTCTGCTCGCATCGAGCCGCGCGGAAATTCTCGACAGGATGGGCAGCCATCAGATCGATCTCATCGTCCTCGATGTCATGCTGCCCGACGGGTCCGGACTGGACCTTTGCCGCGACCTGCGGGCGGCGCGGTCGAACATTCCAATCATATTGCTCACCGCACTGCAGGAGGACGTCGATCGGATCATCGGCCTTGAAATCGGCGCCGATGACTATCTCGGCAAACCCTTCAATCCGCGCGAGCTTGCCGCCCGGATCCGCGCCGTGCTTCGTCGGGGCGTGAATTCGCGCCCGACCCCCAGCCGCACGGGCGGCTACCAGTTTGAGGACTATGTCGTCGACCCGTCGTTCCGCACCGTGACGGACGCCAACGGCAGCACCGTTCCGCTTACCGGGGCCGAATTCGACCTTCTGTTGATCTTCCTGGACCGTCCGGGCCGCGTGCTCTCGCGCGAACAGCTGCTCGATCTCACGCGCCGGCGAGGTGGCGATGTGCTGGACCGGTCGATCGACGTTCTGGTCAGCCGATTGCGACGCAAGTTGCCCATTGATGGTTCGGCTCAGATCTTCAAAGCGATTCGCAATGGCGGGTATCAACTCGCCGCCAGGGTCAGCGCCTTGGACAAGTAGAAATGCAAACGCTTCGCGCCAAATTCGCCTTGCTGCTCGTGACCTCGATCGTCGCCGTGGTGGCGCTGATCACGCTCGCGATGATGTATGCCTTCAGGCCGTCTACCGAGGCTGTCGCGAACAAATTCGCCAGGCAGCTCATCATCATGGAGCACCTTGCGCGGCAGAACCCCGAGGCGGAATTCCTGTCCCCCCACCCCGACGCAGGTGCACCAGACAGGGATCAGACCGAATTGGTGCGCTCTGCCACAGCGCGACTGGGGACGCCCCTCGACGTCACCGTGACGCACAACACCGCCGACGGCCTGTTTCGCACGGCTTCGGTGCGCATTGGGCCCGACAGCTGGCTCACGGTGGACTTCGATCCTCCCTCCGATCCCCAATTGTGGGGGTGGTTCGCATTGATCACGATCAGCATCGGATCGATCGCGGTATTCGCGGCCAATCGCATGAGCAAGCCGCTGGCGCTGCTTGAGAGCGCCGTGGAACAGGTCAACCCGGACGGGATTCTCCCGGCGCTTGCCGAACGAGGGCCCGCGGAAGTGCGCGCGACCGCTGCCGCTATCAATTCTCTTTCCGCTCGCTTGAAACAGGCCATTGAAAGCCGGATGCGGCTTGTCGCGGCCGCCGGTCACGACCTTCGCACGCCCCTGACCCGCATGAGGCTGCGTGCGGAGTTCGTCTCCGACGACGAGGAGCGCGCGCTATGGCTCCGGGACATCGACGAGTTGCAGCGCATTGCCCACAGCGCCATCCAGCTGGTTCACGAGGAAACCAAGAAGACACCGCCCGAAATCATCCGGCTGGACGAACTGGCCAGAAGCGTCGCCGCGGAGCTACGGGAGCATGACCTTGCGATCGAGGTGACCGGCAGCACCGAGGTGCATGTGAAAGCCAGTCGATTGCCCTTGAGCCGCGCGCTGCGCAATCTCTTCATAAATGCGGCGACCCACGGCGTGTGCGGCACCGTGATCGTGACGGGTGGAGCGACGGCGCAGGTCACGATTTCCGATCGCGGTCCGGGCATCGAGCCGGACGTGATGGACCAGGTGTTCGAGCCGTTCTTTCGTGCCGACAGGGCGCGCAGCCAGAACATCCCCGGCGCCGGGCTGGGCCTGACGATCTCCCGCGAGATCATCCGCAAGGCCGGCGGGGATATCACGATAGCCAATCGGCCGGGCGGCGGCCTGGTTCAAGTCGTCGAGTTGCCTGTCATCGCTCCTGACTCCGGCCCCCTCCTGCCGACGAGCGGATAGGCGTCCGTCGACGGAAGAGTGAACGCCGACGATCGGCGACGTCTTTCCTGGCCTTGCTCCTACGATGCGTTGGATGGTCCTCGCCGCGCTCAGCCGCGGACGGGCGCGTCAGCCGAGCCGGAGAGTCGCCGCGAGCCCACCTTCCGGGCGATTGGCGAGGGTCAGCCTGCCGCCAATCGCCTGCGCCAATTGCTGCGCGATCGCGAGGCCTAGGCCTGTTCCGGCGGAATCGCGGTTTCGGGACTGTTCGAGGCGGTAGAAAGGCTGCATCACCGCGTCGATCTTGTCCGGGGGAATTCCGGGGCCCTCATCCAGCACGGCGATGGAGATGATTCCGTCAGGGGTGCGGCGCACGTCGATCTGCGCCTCGCCACCGAAACTCAGCGCATTGTCGACCAGATTGGTCAGGATGCGGCGCAGCGCGTGCGGCCTGGTCGTTGTCACGAAATCGGCCCGATCGGCAACACGCACCGGCTTACCCGTGTCCTGATAGTCGAGGGCGAGGCTCTCGATGAAAGAGCCGAGATCTATGCGGGTCGGCTTTTCCTGATTGCCGTGGGCGCTGCGGGCATAGGCGACGCCTTCGCGCACCAGCCGTTCGATCTCCGAGAGGTCGGCGACGAGTTTGTGCTTCTCCGGGCTTTCCTCCGCTATCTCCGCGCGCAGTTTCATGCGGGTGATGGGCGTCTGGAGATCATGCGAAATGGCGGCGAGGATCTGCACGCGCTCCTGCAAGTAATGAGCGATCCGGTCATGCATCGCGTTGAAAGCACGGGCGGCATGGGCAACCTCATGCGGCCCGCCCTCTTCCAGCCGCCCGGCGTCGCGACCGGGATCCAGGGTCTCGGCGGCGTTGGCGAGGCGCCGCAGCGGCCGGATCGCGAGGCGGACGGCGAACCATGTGCAGAGGATGAGCAGAACGAGCTGGAGCGCGAGCACATAGGGCAGCCAGCTCGCCAGCGGCATGAGACGCGGCAATATGTCGATTGTCACTACCGAACCGTCACCCAGTGTCACATGGGCCTGCAGATGCTCCCGTCCCTCGCCCGGAAGGCTGTCGACACGCACCGGAAAGCGGCTTCCGGCCGCCGCGTTGATCGTCCGTGCGATCTCGGCCGCGCACGCACTCAGTTCCGGCACACCGGGCAAACCCGGGCCGAGCTAATAGTGGTAGTTCCTTCGTGCCAGAACCGGCAGCCGTGCCTCGCGCTCATCGGCAGGCAGCCGATCGAGCAGGGCGATGGAGGGTGGCAACGTCGTATTCGAGCGACGTCAGCATCGTCGCCGTGGCGCTGGTCGTGCGCTCATAGAACAGCGCGGCGAAGGAGAGCACATGCGCCGCCGCAAGGCCGGCGAACAGGATGAGGAACAGCCGCCAGCGCAGGGTACGCGGCAAATGCAGCCGCGCGCGCAGCGGGGTGGTGCCGTTCATTGTCGTGCCTGCGTAATCTCGACCGGCATCGCCAGTACATAGCCCTCGCTGCGCACGGTCTTGATATAGGCCGGCTCGCGCGCGTCGTCGCGCAGGCGCTGGCGCACGCGGCTCACAAGAAGGTCGATGGAGCGCTCGAACAGTTCCGCCTCCCGGCCTTGCGTCAGGTTCAGCAACTGGTCACGGGACAGCACGCGCTGGGGGTGATCGAGGAATACGCGCAGCAGCCGGTACTCGGCACCGCTCAATGCGACCGCCGTGCCCTCGCGGTCCAGAAGATGGCGTGCCACGGTGTCGAGCTGCCAGGCGCCGAAGGTCAGCAACTGCCCGGCCTCGGTCACCTGCAGGTTCGGCGGCAACATGCGGGCGCGGCGCAGGATCTCGAAGGCCAACGCCGAAGCCCTGTCCTGAGGAGCCGATCATGAGCCTCACCGTCGTCAGCCTCGGTGGCCCCGTCGCGCCGGAAGGCGAGGACATGCTGCGTGCAGCGGGCATCGCCTCCCTTGCGACCGCGCCTTACCCTTCCAGGGAAGAAGTGATCGAACTACTGTCCTTCCGCCAACCCGATGCGCTCATCGTCCGTCTCGTCGAACGCATCGACGAGACTGTTCTGCGCGCGTCGCCGAGGTTGAGACTGGTGCACAAGCATGGCGCCGGCACCAACGACATCGACGTGGCGGCGGCGACGGCGCTCGGGATCCCGGTGGCGGCAGCGGTCGGTGCGAACGCGCATTCGGTGGCAGAACATGCGTTCGCACTCATGTTTGCACTGATCAAGGACCTGCGCGCGCAGGACGCCTTCGTGCGCGGGGGCGGCTGGGCCAAGAAGACCTATCAGGGTCATGAACTACGCGGACGCATCCTCGGACTGGTCGGCATGGGCCTTATCGGCCGCAACCTCGCCCGCATGGCCAGCGCCGTCGGCATGCAGGTGGAAGCTTACGATCCCTATGCGCCGGATGCCGCCTTCGGCGCCGACCTCGACGATATGCTGGCCCGCGCGGACGTCATCAGCCTGCATTGCCCCCTGACCGACCAGACGCGCAATCTGATCAATGCTCGCACGCTGGGTCTCATGAAACCCACCGCGCTCCTCATCAACACCGCGCGTGGGGAGGTCATTGACGAGCCTGCGCTGTGCCAGGCGTTGCAGGTCGGCACCATTGCCGGCGCCGGGCTCGACACCTTCTCGCCCGAACCGCCTGCCCCCGACAACCCGCTCTGGCAGCTCGGCAACGTTGTGCTGTCGCCGCATATCGGCGGAGTGACGGAGGAGGCGCGCCGCGAGGTGTCGCTCATCACCTGTGGCAATGTCATCTCGCTGCTCAAGGGCGAGACCATCGAGCCCCGCTTCCTCGTTCGCGGTTAGATGCCGAAGTCGAGACCAGGATCGGACAACAGTGCGGCCAATGGCGATGAGGCGAAGTCACCTCATCATGCCGCGCTCTCTTATTCCGTCGCGTGAATGTGCGCGAATACTTCCTTGGCGGCGAACAGCCCGTTGAGCGCGGCCGGGAAGCCGGCATAGACCGCCATCTGCATGATGATCTCGGTGATTTCGTCGCGGGACAGCCCGACATTCAGGCCCGCCTCGATATGCACCTTCAATTGCGGAGCCGCGTTGCCCATGGCCGTCAGCGCGGCGATGGTCGCAATCTCGCGGGCGCGCAGGTCGAGGCCGGGGCGGCTATAGATATCGCCGAACGGAAATTCGATCACGTAAGTTGCGAAGTCCGGCGCGATATCCGCGAGAGAGGCGACAACCTTCTCGCCGGCCTGGCCGTCGATCTCAGCGAGCGCGCGCCGCCCGCGTTCCAGCCGGCTTTCGCGGACGTTCTGGTAGTGTTGCGTCATAGTCCTTCATCCTCTGATCCTGGCCGGCGTAGCCGGCGATCTTGGTGTCGAGGACAAGAAGTGAGGCTTGCAATTCGACTACATGGGCACGGACGCGCGCGCGATGCTGTTCCAGAATTTCGCGTCGCTGGGTCTCCGTCCCGACGCCGCTCTCCCGCAAGGCTGCATAACGCAGCATGTCGCGGATCGGCATCCCGGTCGTTTTCAGGCGCCCGAGAAACTCGATCCAGATCAGGATGGATGCGTCGTAGTCCCGTTGGCTCGATTGGTTCCTGTCGGCATAGGGAAGCAAGCCGATCCGCTCGTAGTAACGGATGGTATGGGCCGACAGTCCCGAACGTTTCGCCAGTTCACCAATCTTCATGAGCGCCTGTTCTCATCACGACGCAGTAACAGTTACGAGTTTGAGTGCGCTCTAAGTCAAGGGCATTTCTCCACGAGGAAGGAAGGTCCGGGACAGCGAATTCCCGCTCCACCCCTGCCACGACAGAAGGGTGGCATCCACTTGCCGGACATCGAGGCTCCGACACCGCCCCACCTGATGATCTGCCGCCGGGGGCAAATGGTAACGCGACATTGCGCGCGTGCGCATCGTGATGGATTTCATCAGCGGGCTCTTTCAGGCCCACCGTAGCCATTTCAACGCTTGACGCCTGTCTCAGGCAGGGCCACGGGGGTGGAACTTCGCCGGTAA
>NZ_JBMSDU010000032.1:0-36580 GCF_049445835.1 Ancylobacter sp. VNQ12
TCAACAAGCTCAAACACTTCAGGGCCGTCGCCACCCGCTACGACAAGCGAGACGACAATTTCCTCGCCTCGATCCAACTCGCATCAATCCGCATCTGGCTGCGAAGTTATGAGTCGGTCACCTAGAGAGAAGCCGCGAAACTTGACCGCCACCTGACCCGAAGACCGCTATCAGCCCGGGTCACTTCTCGGTGGAAATCAACAGCCGGGCGCTCGATGGGCCGGGTCAGGTGACGCCCGGAATGCGCGCGACCACCTTGATCTCGAAGTCGAACCCCGCGAGCCAGTTGACGCCGACTGCCGTCCAGTTCGGATAAGGCGCCTCCGGGAAGACTTCCCTTTTGACGGCCATGATCGTGCCGAACTGATTTTCGGGATCGGTATGAAAGGTCGTCACGTCGACGATATCGTCGAGCCCGCATCCGCCCGCTTTCAGGGTCGCCTCGAGATTGGCGAAGGCCATACGGACCTGAGCCTCGAAGTTCGGTTCGGGCGAGCCGTCGCCGCGACTGCCGACCTGACCGGACACGAACAGAAGATTGTCCGCTTTCACCGCGGCCGAATAGCCGTGCGCCTCGTACAGTGCATGACGATCGGCGGGAAAGATCACTTCGCGTTGGGCCATCACATTATTCCTTTCACATCGCGAGCGACATGCCCTGATGGACAATCCAGCGATTGTTCGGGCATTCACATACATTGCGTATGTGATAATGCGTGACGACGTCCGTGTCAAAGTCAGATACGCATCGTATGTGAATGGAGAGTGCAGTGGCGAAGACGCGGCGTGCCGAAACGATGGAAGCAAACCGATCCAGATTGATCGCGTCCGCGCGCAAGGCCTTTGCCAGGCACGGCTTTGCGGCGGCGTCGATGGACGAGCTTACCGCGGAAGCCGGGCTTACCCGCGGAGCGCTCTATCATGGCTTTGGCGACAAGACCGGCCTGCTGAGCGCCGTCGTCACCCAGGTCGACGGCGAGATGGCTGCGCGCGCGCGGCAGGCCGCAGCCGGAAGTTCGACAGCCTGGGAGGGGCTGCTGGCGGAGGGTGCAGCCTATATCGAGATGGCGCTCGATCCGGAAATCCGGAGGATCGTGCTGCTCGACGGACCAGCCTTCCTTGGAGATCCGTCACAATGGCCGAGCCAGAATGCCTGCCTGAACGTGACGAAGCAGACGGTTGCGGAATTGATCGAGGACGGCGTGATGAAGCCGGTCGATATCGAAGCCGCGTCACGCCTCCTGAGCGGCGCAGCGTTCAACGCCGCTCTCTGGGTCGCAGCCAGCGACGAGCCAAACGTCGCCCTCCCCAAGGCGATCCAAGCGTTCCGCGTGATGGCCGAAGGCTTCCTGGCAGATCCGGGCTAAGTGTTGCCGAGCAAAGCCGCAGTTTCGGGCGTGGGCTAGAACCGCACTCTCTACCGACCCTCATAGACTACAGCGTACGCATGGTTCTCGTCTTGGCCGCCTGCGACCCCCAATCTCTATCCAGTTGTGCGATCGTTCTGGCGATTGGCTTGGCGCTATCGGGTGAGGTGTCGGCGTAGGCGTGGAGGTTGTTTGGCAGGCGGCCGGACGGGAGCTACGCGATTAAAGGGAAAGGAGCTCTGTTAATACCGAAGCATGGCGCACTTTGTTGCCAGCCCTAACTGCCGAATTTTACGCTTACACATCAAGCGGCATTCCGTGCCGATCGCCTTCCGCTGCACCGGGTCGCCGGGCCTTCGATCCGGGCGCCGTTCAAACGCGGCAGCCTTTCACCTTCCCGTCACCTGCGTGCACGACCCTTGCCGGCCATCCAGCGCGGCCGCGCGATCTCGGTCCGCGGGTGACCATTCATCCTGCGATCGGTACGGGAGACATGGTTCGTCTGCTCTCCGCATGGAGATATGCAGGAATTATGTATACGGCTTGTAAATTCCAGCATCCGAATGATGACGAAGGCGTTAGGCGGGCGTCCTTTTACATATTCGACTATCTAAATTCTCCTGATCCGCTCCATGCATTTATTGACAGCCCTAGGAAGGCGAATTTAACGTAAGTTCTCATGATGAGTCAGCGGACCTATTTCGTCCTTGAAGGCGACTTCGCCCGAAGCGGGCTTTGTTCGATCTGCGATGACTTGAATATATCTACGTATAACTACATATCTGTCGCCTATAGGCTGCCGGACCGCCGGCAGACGAGGATATCCGAGCACTCCCTGCTGGCACGGGCGCGCAATTGCCGGGCGCGCCGTCTGCAAGCAGGTCCAACGCTTCTACGCGCACCGGTTGCGGGACATCCTCCATGCCTCAGCAACTCATTCGCCATCGCCCGCCACAGCAACCGCGCCCTCAGCGTAACGCCGCGAGCCGCGAGAGACTTAATGCGTGAAAGGAACGGTCATGATCCCCTCGAAAGAAAGTGAGCTCGGGATGCGCGTACTGATCGTGCACGCGCTGGCGAACCAGCCGACTGTGGAAGGCCATGTGGTTCGCACGCTCATTCACGAGTTGGAGGCCCTCGACGTCGACACCGCGGTGGTCACTTCCGGTGAAGGCGCAGGACACCTGTTCGCCAGCGACACCTCGATCCAGGCGGTGGTGCTCGATTGGGACCTCGTCGACGGGGATGAGACGCACGCGGCGGCACTGGCGCTCATGGCCACCATCCGCGCCCACAATGCCACTGTTCCCGTTTTCCTTTGCGCAGACCGTTCGCTCGCCTCGACCATCCCGGCCGAGGCGCTGGGGCAGGTCAACGACTTCATCTGGCTGATGGAAGACACGCCCCGTTTCATCACCGGACGCATCATTGCGGCGATGCAAGCTTATCGCCAGCGCGTGCTGCCGCCGATGTTCAGCGCGTTGGTCAAGTTTTCCCGCGTACACGAATATTCCTGGCACACGCCAGGCCACACGGGGGGGACCGCCTTCCTCAAGCACCCGGCGGGCCGCGCGTTCTTCGAGTTCTTCGGCGAGAACATGTTCCGCTCCGACCTGTCGATCTCGGTGGGCGAACTCGGCTCGCTGCTCGATCATTCCGGCCCGATCGGCGCCGGCGAGAAATATGCCGCCAAGGTCTTCGGCGCCCACCGCTCCTACACCGTCACCAATGGGTCCTCGACTTCCAACCGCGTCATCCTGATGGCCAGCGTGACGCGCGACGAGGTGTGTCTGTGCGACCGCAACTGTCACAAGAGCGCCGAGCACGCCATGACATTGTCAGGCGCGATCCCGACCTATCTCATGCCTTCGCGCAATGGGCTTGGCATCATCGGCCCCATCCCGCCTTCGCGCATGACGCCGGATGCCATCACTCAGTCCATCGCAACCAATGCGTTGGTCGGGGAAGATATCGACCGCACGCCGAAGCACGTCATCGTCACCAACTCGACCTATGACGGGCTCTGCTATAATGTCCGCCGCGCCGAGGAACTGCTGGGCCGGAGCGTCGACCGCCTGCATTTCGACGAAGCCTGGTACGGCTATGCCCGGTTCAACCCGATCTATGAAGGGCGCTTCGCCATGCATGGCGCGGCCTCCGAGCATGGCGCGGACCGGCCGAGCGTGTTCGCCACTCAGTCAACCCACAAGCTGCTGGCGGCGCTGTCGCAGGCTTCCTTCATCCACGTGCGCGACGGCCGCCGGCCCATCGACCATGCGCGGTTCAACGAGGCGTTCATGATGCACGCCTCCACCTCGCCCAACTACGCGATTATCGCTTCCAACGATGTAAGCGCGGCGATGATGGACGGCCCCTCCGGCCCGGCGCTCACCACCGAGGCGATTCGCGAGGCGGTGGCGTTCCGCCAGACCATGGCGCGGTTCAGCGCCGAATATGCCGGCAGGGGCGACTGGTTCTTCACTACCTGGCAGCCCGACACCATCGAGGACAAGGCCAGCGGGCGCATGGTGCCGTTCCACGAGGCCGCCCCCGACCAGCTCGTCACCGATTCCCGCTGCTGGGTGCTGAAGCCGGGCGCTGCATGGCACGGCTTCGCGGAGCTGGAAGACGACTGGTGCATGCTCGACCCGATCAAGGTTTCGGTGCTTACCCCCGGCATGTCGGCAACCGGCGAGCTGGCGCCGACCGGCATTCCGGCCAGCCTGGTGACGGCCTATCTCGATACCAAGGGCGTGGTGGTCGAGAAGACGACGGATTTCACCATCCTGTTTCTGTTCTCGATGGGCGTTACCAAGGGCAAATGGGGCACGCTGCTCAATGTGCTCGCCGAGTTCAAACGGGACTATGACGCCAACTCACCGCTGGAACAGGTGTTGCCCGACCTCGTCGCGCTGGCGCCCGCCCGTTATGGCAGCCTCGGCCTGAAGGATCTGGCGGACGAGATGTTCGCCGCCGTGAAGGATCTGAAGACCACCGCGACAATGTCCGCCGGCTTCTCGCAGCTTCCGGTGCCGGATCTGTCGCCGGTCGGCGCCTATGAGGAACTCGTTCGCGGCAATATCGAATCCCTCACCCTTGACCAGATGGCCGGGCGCACGGTGGCGACGGGCGTCGTGCCCTATCCCCCCGGCATTCCGCTGCTGATGCCGGGTGAGAATTTCGGTTCGGCCGATGGCCCCCTGCTCGGCTATCTCAAGGCGCTGGAAGCCTTCGACGCCAGATTCCCCGGCTTCGGCCACGACACTCACGGTGTCGAGGTTGAGGACGGACGCTACCGCATCCTCTGCATCAAACACTGACGGAAAAAAGGGGGCTGGGACATGGCTGACACGTCAGCAGCAGGGGCGGCAGCGCCCAAGAAGATCGGACTGACGGCGGCCACGCTGATGGTCGCCGGCAACATGATGGGCTCGGGCGTCTTCATGCTGCCCGCCAATCTCGCGGTCACGGGCGGCATCGCCCTCTATGGATGGCTCATCACCTGCGTCGGGGCCGTGGCGCTCGGGCTGGTCTTCGCCAAGCTCGGGGCCATCGCGCCCATGGCCGGGGGCCCCTACGCCTATGCCCGTGCCTCATTCGGCGATTATATGGGCTACCAGACCAACCTGATCTACTGGCTGGCCAATGTGCTGGGGAATACCGCCCTTGCGGTCGCGGGCCTCGGCTACCTCTCCGGGTTCTTCCCGGCACTGACCAATCCGCTGGTCTCCGCCTTCGCACAGATCGCCGTGGTCTGGCTCTTCGTCTACGCCAATATCCTCGGACCGAACCTGGTCGGCCGGCTGCAGTCCTTCACCACTTCCTTCGCCCTGGTGCCGATCATCGGCATGGCGATCTTCGGCTGGTTCTGGTTCTCGCCGGAAGTCTACTCGGCTGGATGGAACGTATCGGGTGGCGGCTCGCTGTCGGCGATCGGGACCACGCTCACCTTCACGCTCTGGGCGTTCATCGGCGTGGAGACGGCTTCGGTTTCCGCGGCGGTGGTGGAGAATCCCAAGCGCAACATCCCGATCGCCACCATGGCGGGGGTGATCCTGGCGGGCGTTTGCTACGTCCTGTCGTCCAGCGTGATCATGGGGATGATCCCGAACAAGGAACTCGTCGTCTCCTCCGCGCCGTTCGCGCAGGCCGCGCGCCTTGCGCTCGGCGACATGGCCGGCAACATCGTGGCCCTGTGCGCCGCCATAGGCTGTCTTGGCTCGCTCGCCGGCTGGACACTGCTCGTCGGCCAGACCGCCAAGGCGGCGGCTGACGACGGGCTGTTTCCCAACGTGTTCGCCCGCGTGAATGCGAAGGGCGTGCCCGCACTCGGCCTCGCCATCGTGGCGACGATCATGACCGTGCAGATCCTCGCCACCATGTCGCCGACCGCGAGCGCGCAGTTCGGCAAGATTGCCTCCGTCGCGGTCATCATGACGCTGCTGCCCTACATCTACTCGGCCATCGCGCTGAAGGTGCTCGGCTACAAGAAGATGCCGCCGCGCGACTACACCATCTACACGCTCATCGCCCTGATTGCCGCTGTCTACTCGCTCTGGGCCATGGTCGGCTCCGATGGCAACCAGACGCGTTGGGCGTTGATCTTCGTCATCTCGACCATCGTGTTCTATGCGGTCGCTCTCAACCACAAGCGCGATGTCGAGGACGGCACCTTCCATACGGGGGGAAGCTCGCCGCGGTGGGTACGCTACGCGACGCTGGTCATCATAATCGTCGCGCTGGGCCTCACCTTTTGGGAGTCCCTCGGCAGGCGGGAGATCCAGCGACTGCTGACACGCGCTCCTGCGCCCGTCAGCCAGCCGGCCTCGCCCGCACCTGGCACGCCATGATCGTGCGATGGTAAACTGATGCAGGCCGTGCCTGGCGGCTCGTGGCCGGCAGGCAGGAGACGGAAACGCGGCCGAGAAGATGCGTGCGTCGCATTCCCGGCTACACTGAAGCGGGCAAGCGGGGCAACGTGGCTGGAGGGGGAGGTTGATGATCGAAAGGATTGTCGCAACGTGCGGCCTCCGGCCGTGCCCTACGCCCTCGACACGGCTACTGGTCGCCGTGGCAGGAGCTGCACTTTTCGGTTCGTCGACCGTCGCCCTCGCCGCAGACGTTCCGAAGCGCAACGATGCGCGCTACGTGAAGCAATGCCCGGCGGCCGGCTCCGATTTTTATGGCGGTTTCTGGTATATTCCCGGCAGCAATACCTGCATGAGCTTCGGCGGCTACCTCTGGGCCGAAGGCTATTACAACAGTTTCACGGACATGCCGGAGGTCAACAGGAAGACCTATGGCATTGCGACATACGGGCTCCAGATAGATACCCGTACCGAAACCGAATACGGCCTGCTGCGCAGCTACATGGACATCCGGCTGCAATATCGCCTGGTCGACGAATGGGGTGCGCCGATCGAGGGAGCCTCGGGAACCCAGATAACCCCGTGGACCATGTACATCCAGTTCGGCGGTTTCATCTTCGGCTACAACCAGTCGGTGTTCGATTTCTACGCCAATGCCAATGTCGAGGGCACCGACCCTGCCACCATTGGCGACCAGACCAACCTGACGATGCTCGCCTATACATGGGACTTCAATGACGGCTGGTCGGCAACGCTCTCCATCGAGGAATCGAGCGAACGAAATGCTGGCGTGAACCCAGCAAACGCCGACGCGAAGGACAACCTCACCGCGAAGTCCGACATTCCGGATATTGTCGGAGCCTTTGGTCAGAGCGGCAATTGGGGCAAGTTCCAGATCTCGGGCGCCCTGCACCGCGAAACGGTGGTGCTGGCCCTTCCTTCGGGCGAGGCAGGGGGCATCGATGGAGGGTCGTTCTGGGGCTATGCGGTGCAGGCCGGCGTGATGTTCAACCTGCCGCAGATCGCCAATGGCGACACGCTCTATCTGCAGGCGGCCTATGTCGACGGTGCCGTTTCCTATCTCGGCCTGATCAATGCTTCCGGCGACTTCAGCCCTCCGGATGCTTTCCAGACGTCCGATGGCGGATTCAGCAAGGTCAGCGGCTGGAACGCGACATTCCAGTATCTGCACAACTTCAGCACGCGCTGGAACGCCGCCATCTTTGGCGGCTATGCCGAATTCGATCTCAACAATCTGGAAGCGCAGGCAACGATCGGCGCCTCGGGCGGCATCAATTACAATCTGGGCGGCAATATCACCTGGCAACCCAGCCCCGCCTTCAGCCTCACGCTGCAGTACGACTACAACATGTACAAGGCAAAGGACTACGTGGACACTGGAAACGGCTTGCCCGTGAGCGCGCAGGAGGCTTCACAGGTTCTCTTGATGGCACAGCGTCTGTTCTAGGCGGTGGCAACGCTCTTTCAGATCGCGTCGGCGCGTGCCGCAGACCCAGCGACCGATGTCGCCCCGACTGTTCGGCGCAGTTGGACCAGCGCTGTGCATGAGCGCCCCGCTGGCGCGGGGCGGATGATGTGACAAAGCGCGATGCGATGCTGGTGCCGAGCGCGTCCCGATAAGCCTCGTCAGGCAGGTCGGCTGCCGATTCTCGGCTTTTCCGTCTTCTTGCGCTTTGCGCCGCGATTGCTCGCCGCGTCCACCAGACGCCGAAACGTCGGGCATTCCATGTGAGAAGGCGCCGGGCAATCGGCGACATGGCGGAGTGTATCGCGTAGCGCCGTCAGCTCCCGGATTTGCCGGTCAATCTCATCCGCCTTCGCGTGAAGCGTGGCGCGCGGCAGGTCCGGCATGCCGTTCCTGCCGAACATCCCGGCAATCTCGCCGAGCGAAAACCCCGCCGACTTGCCCATCGCGATCAGCTTGAGCTGCAGCAGCACCTCGGGTGCGAACTGTCGGCGCAACCCGTGTCGGGAGACCGACGAAATCAGCCCGGCTTCCTCGTAATAGCGCAGTGCCGAAGGCTTGTTTCCGCTCTTCTCCGCGACCTCTCCAATATCCAGAAACTTCATGCTTGACCTCAAGTCGACTTAAAGTGGCAGCCTGCTCTCCAACACATATGGAAGCAAGAGGTCGAGGCGATGGAACGGTCGAATTCAGTCGAACCGAAGAGGGCACCAACGGGCATCACGATCACACTGGCGCTCGCGATGCTGCTGGCCGCGCTCGGCACCAGCATCGCCAATATCTCGCTGCCGACGCTGGCCGAGGCATTCTCGGCGCCCTTCGTGCAGGTGCAGATGGTCGTCGTGGCCTACCTCGCGGCCCTGACGGTCTCCGTGCTGATCGCCGGCCGGCTCGGCGACCGTCGCGGCCTGAAGCCCATGCTTGTGGTCGGGCTCGCCGTGTTCGCCCTCGCTTCGCTGCTGTGCGCCGTCGCCTCGAGCCTGTGGCTGCTGATCGGGGCACGGGCAATTCAGGGCCTGGGCGCGGCATTCCTGATGACGCTCGCCATGGCACTGATGCGCCAGACCGCGAGCGAGCCGCGTATGGGGCGAGCAATGGGGCTGCTCGGCACGGTATCGGCGCTGGGCACGGCGCTTGGCCCCTCGCTCGGTGGGCTGCTGATTCTGCTGACAGGATGGCGCGGCATCTTCTGGGCACAGGTCCCGTTGGCAGCCGTGGCCCTGATACTGGCGATCACGATGCTCCCGGCCGAGCCCGTCAATGAACGGGCACCGGCCGTCAGCCTGCGCTTGGTCATGAACCGGAACCTCGCGCCGAACCTTCTGGTGAATGTCATCGTCGCCGCCGTTATGATGACGACGCTGGTGGTGGGCCCTTTCTATCTCGGCCTCGGGCTTGGGCTGCCGGCGATGCAGGTCGGCTTCGTCATGGCGATCGGGCCAGTGATTTCCATCTTCAGCGGTGTTCCGTCCGGGCGGTTGGTCGATATCTGGGGCAGCAATCGCATGCTCGCCATCGGCCTTGCCCTGCTGGCGACAGGGGCGTTCCTGCTGGCGCTTCTGCCGAACCTGATCGGCATCGCGGGCTATGTGCTCTCCATCATCGTGCTGACGCCGGGCTATCAACTCTTTCAAGCCGCCAACAACACTGCCGCGCTGGCCGACGTGGCCAAGGACCGGCGCGGCACGGTCTCCGGATTGCTGGGCCTGTCACGCAATATCGGCCTGATCGCCGGTGCGTCCGCCATGGGTGCCGCCTTCGCCTTCGGCGTCGGGACGGAGGAACTTGCCCGCGCGACGCCCATGGCCATCGCCTCAGGGATGCGGCTGACCTTCCTGCTGGCAGCCGCCATGATGCTCGCCGCAATCGTCGTCGCGATTGTAAAGGGCAACTCCGCCAAACACGCGAGTTGATCGCCACGACCCGCGCAAGGGGTGTCGAAACCCACCGCTTCGGAACCGGAGCCGGGTCGCGGGCGGCCACAAAGTGCGCACGCCTAGTTCTTAGTCATATCCCGCCTGTGCTGCTTGTGAATTGGCGTCCGGCGGCACGTGTTGGCTGGGGGGGGCTCCTCCGGTCCAGAAACTTGGAACCGTTCGGGGCGAGGAATCTCAACTGATTGATGTTGCTGGAATTATCGCAGCACCGGTCCGGTTGTCTGATCCTTCATCGCTCGCGCCGACGTTTGGCATGCCGCTTGCGGGAGTGTGCTGCCGGCGACCGCCTGATGGAACCGACGTCGACATGTGAAACGGCTGCCGGGAAAAAGCGGGCTGATCGCCCGTCGCTACAAGAGTTGAGGAGCATTCATGAAGCTTCCCGTAAGTGCCGGCGAGAGTTTCGTTGAGTTCGCCGGTGTCCAGAAGACCTATGACGGCGAGATCCTGGTGGTAAAGGATCTCAGTCTGCGTATCCGCCGCGGCGAGTTCCTGACACTGCTCGGCCCCTCTGGCTCGGGAAAAACAACGACGCTGATGATGCTGGCCGGCTTCGAGACGCCGACCTCCGGCGACATCATGCTCGACGGCAACCGCATCGACGCCCTGCCGCCAGAGAAGCGGCACATCGGCATGGTGTTCCAGAACTATGCGCTGTTCCCGCATATGAGCGTGGCACAGAATGTCGGCTACCCGCTCAAGGTGCGCGGCGTGCCGAAGACGGAGATCGCCGAGCGTGTCGCCAAGGCGCTCGACATGGTGCATCTCGGCGCCTTCGCGGCGCGCATGCCGGGTCAGCTCTCCGGCGGCCAGCAGCAGCGCGTCGCTCTCGCCCGGGCGCTGGTGTTCGAGCCGAAGCTGGTGCTGATGGACGAGCCGCTCGGCGCGCTCGACAAGCAGCTGCGCGAGCACATGCAGATGGAAATCCGCCATCTGCATGAGCGGCTCGGTATCACCGTGGTCTACGTCACGCACGACCAGAGCGAGGCGCTGACCATGTCGGACCGCGTCGCCGTGTTCAACGCCGGCATCATCCAGCAGATCGCGTCGCCGTCCGAGCTCTATGAGAGCCCGGCCAACTCGTTCGTCGCCCAGTTCATCGGTGAGAACAACCGATTGCCAGGTCGCATCAAGGCCGCAGACGGGGCGGTGTGCACGGTCGTGTTGGCAAATGGCGACAATGTCGCCGCGACGCTGACCGACGCCGCCCGTGTCGGCGAGAACTGTCTGCTCTCCATCCGCCCCGAACGCGTCAGGATCGCGCCGCCGACGGGCGAGCTCGACAACCACTTCGAGGCGGTGATCGCGGAAATCATCTACCTCGGCGACCATGTCCGCGTGCGATGCACGCTCGACAGCGGCGCGGATGTGGTCGTGAAGATCGGCAATGTCGAGGACCGGCCGGCTCTCGACGTTGGTTCCCGTATACCGCTGGGATGGCGCGCGCAGGATTGCCGCGCCCTCGACGCGGCCTGATGCCTTTCCCCTGCAATGATACCGACCATAAGGGCAAGACCATGCAGATCAAGCCGTTGACGACGACCCTTTCCGCGCTCGCCATTTCGGCCGCGCTGGCGGCGAGCTCCGGTGCCGCCTTGGCGGAGGGCCTCACCATCACCTCCTGGGGCGGCGCCTACCAGACCAGCCAGGACGAGGCCTATTTCAAGCCCTACACCGCCAAGACCGGCACCAAGATCACGCAGGAGGAATATAACGGCGAGGCCGCGCGCATCCGCGCCATGGTCGAATCCGGCAACACCACCTGGGACGCCGTCGACGTCGATGCCGCCACGGCGCAGCAGGGCTGCGACGAGGGCTTCCTGCAGCCGATCGACTATTCCAAGTTCGGCGGCGAGGCGGCCTTCGTGAAAGGCTCGACCTTCGAATGCGGCATCCCGACCATCATCTATTCGACGATCTACGCTTATGACGCCGACAAGCTAAAGGATGGGCCGACGACCCTCGCCGGACTGTTCGACACCAAGAAGTGGCCGGGCAAGCGCTCGCTGCAGAAGACTCCGTTCGGCAATCTCGAATTCGCGCTGATGGCCGACGGCGTGCCGGCCGACAAGGTCTACGAGACGCTGAAGACCAAGGAAGGCGTCGACCGTGCCTTCAAGAAGCTCGACACCATCAAGAAGGACATTGTGTGGTGGGAGGCTGGCGCGCAGCCCCCGCAGCTGCTCGCCTCGGGCGAGGTGGTGTTCGCCACCGCCTGGAACGGGCGCATCTACAACGCCAACAAGCAGGACAAGAAGAACTTCAAGATCGTCTGGGACGGCCAGCTCATGGACTATGATCTGTGGGCGATCCCGAAGGGCGTTAAGGATCTCGCGGCGGTGTACAAGTTCATCGAGTTCGCCTCGAGCCCGGAGGCGCAGGCCGCGCAGACCAAGTACATCTCCTATGGCCCGGCGCTGCTCGCCGCCACGCCGAATATCGCCCCCGATATCCTCAAGGACCTGCCGACCGCGCCGGAGAACTCCAAGACCGCGCTCGCCAACGATCCCGTCTTCTGGGGCGACAACAAGGAAGAGTTGCTGAAGCGCTTCAACACCTGGGTCGCGCAGTGAGCACGGGTCAACCGGGCCTTCGGGCGAGCTGACCACGCGCCTTTTTCCGGTCAGGCCCATCCTGACCGGAAGCAGCACGACGGCCGGGGCCATCGGCAGTCCCGACCGAAACCTGATCGGGCCGCCGTCCTGCGGCGGACAGCCCGGCGCCGCCGAGGGGATATCGACATGGCAATCGCCATAGATGGCAGCGAGGCCGAGTCCGCCAAGGCGGGCGCCGGCTTCGACCGGACTTCGCTGAAGACCAAACTCCGGCGGGCCGAACGGGTGAATCGGGCACGCTCCTTCTCGCTGGTCGCTCCGCTACTGCTGTTCGTGCTGGCGGTGTTCGCGCTGCCGATCGGGCTGATGCTGGTGCGCGCGGTGGAGAATACCGAAGTGCGCGACACCATGCCGGCGACCATGGCAGCGCTCCAGCAATGGGATGGCATCTCGACGCCGGACGAGGCCGTGTTCGCCGCCTTCGCGCAGGATCTCGTGCAGACGCAGAAGGACCGCACGACCGCGCAGGTCGGCAAGCGGATCAATTATGAGGTGCCGGGCGCCCGCTCGCGCTTCCTTAAGGCCGGCCGGCTGATCGACGCCGGCGGCGGTGGTCCATGGAAGGAAAAATTCCTTGCCAGCGACCCGGAATGGGGCAGCGTGGACTTCTGGGCGATCATGAAGCGGGCGGGCAACCCGATCACCCCCTATTACCTGCTCACCTCGCTCGACCTGCGACAGGACGCAGCTGGCGCGGTGATGAGGAACTTCGAGGATCAGTCGATCTTCGTCGATATATTCTTCCGCACCATCTGGATCAGCTTCCTGGTGACGGTGGCGACGCTGGTGCTTGGCTATCCGGTGGCGCATCTGCTCGCCATTCTGCCGCCGCGCCATGCCAACGTGCTGATGATCCTGGTTCTGCTGCCCTTCACCACCTCGATCCTGGTGCGGACCACCGCCTGGATCGTGCTGCTGCAGAGCAATGGCGTGTTGAACGACATCATGCTGGCGCTCCATCTCACCACCGAGCGTGCGCAGCTGATCTTCAACCGCTTCGGCACGGTGCTGGCGATGACCCACATCCAGCTGCCCTTCACCATCCTGCCGATCTATTCGGTGATGAAGTCAATCCCCGCCTCGCATCTGCGCGCCGCACGCTCGCTCGGCGCCGGGCCGCTCACCGCCTTCACCACAGTCTACATGCCGCAGACCTTGCCGGGAGTGGGTGCCGGGTGCCTGCTCACCTTCATCCTGTCGCTCGGCTACTACATCACACCGGCGCTGGTCGGCGGGCCGCAGGACCAGATGGTGAGCTACTTCGTGGCGCTCTACACCAATCGCGAAATGAACTGGGGTCAGGCCTCCGCGCTCGGCGCCATCCTCCTGCTGATCACGCTGGCGCTCTATTGGGTGTTCAACCGCCTTGTCGGCATCGACAAGGTGAAACTGGGCTGACGCATGATGCTTGCACCGTCCTACGCCACGCCGCGCGAAAAATTCGCCTACCTGCTGTTCGCCGTCTATTGCACGCTGGTGTTCCTGTTCCTGGTCGGCCCGATCCTGGTGATCATGCCGCTCTCCTTTTCCAGCGAACCCTGGTTCACCTATCCACTGCCGGGGCTGAGCCTGCGCTGGTACGAGGATTTCTTCTTCAATGACCGCTGGCGAATCGCGCTGCAGAACAGCGCCATCGTCGCGGTGTTTTCCACCCTCATCGCCACGACGCTTGGCACGCTCGCCGCGCTCGGCCTGTCGCGCGGCAATGTGCCCTTCGCCGGGCTCATCCTCTCCATCCTGATCTCACCGATGATCGTGCCGGTGGTGATCGTCGCGGTAGCGATGTTCTTCGGCTTCGCCGCGGTCGGGCTCAACAACACCTATCTCGGGCTGATCCTGGCTCATGCGATCCTCGGCACGCCCTTCGTCGTCATCACCGTGACGGCGACGCTGACCGGCTTCGACCGTTCGCTGACGCGGGCGGCGGCTTCGCTCGGTGCCTCGCCCTGGACGGCGTTCCGCACCGTGACGCTGCCGCTGATCGCGCCCGGCGTCACCTCCGGTGCTCTGTTCGCTTTCGTCACATCCTGGGATGAAGTGGTGGTGGCGTTGTTCCTGTCGAGCCCCGACCAGCGCACGCTGCCGCGGCAGATGTTCTCCGGCATTCGCGAGCAGATATCGCCGACGATCACCGCGGCGGCGACCTTCCTCGTGGTGTTCGCTGCGCTGCTGATGCTGACGCTGGAACGATTGCGCCGCCGCTCGGAGCGCCTGCGGGGCAATCTCGCTTAAGCCAGTCCTACGACCTCGCGCAGCCGGTCCCACTTCAGCCGGCTTTTCACCGCCAGCGGCCAGGCGAAATGGCCGAGGATCGGCTGGATCGAGGTCACCGGCAGATCGAGCGTCTCCGGCCCGCCGCCGGTGGCGCGGCGGGCCAGCATGCGGCCCATGGCGGTCGCCATGGCGACGCCGCGGCCGTTATAGCCGAGGCCGATATGGATGCCGGGCTCGGGCTCGTGCACATGGGGCAGATGATCCCACGTCACCGCGACCTGGCCGTTCCAGCAATGCGTCCATGTCGCCACGTCCAGCGCCGGAAAAAGCTCTTTCGCATGGACGACGAGGCCGGCGAAGTCGTGCGGGTCGGAGGTGTCGCGGAGCGCGCTGCGCCCACCCATCAGGAAACGACCGGCCTCGTCCATGCGGTAATAGGCATAGGTCGACGACATCTCGTAGAGCACCACGCCGTTCGGCATGATGGCGCTTGCGATGTCCGGCGGCAGCGGCGCGGTGGCGGTGATCGAGGAATAGACCGGGATCACCGAGCGGCGCAGGCCCGGCCACAGATCGTCGCTATAGCCGTTGGTCGCCAGCACCACCCGCTCGGCCGTCACGGTGCCGGCCGGCGTCGTCACACGCCAGCCACCGCCCTTGCGCGCCAGGCTCAAGGCCGGCGAGCCGGTGAAGATGCGCGCGCCGGCCTTGAGTGCCGCGCCGGCGAGGCCGCGAGCATAGGCAAGCGGCTGCACCTGCCCGCCGCGCCGATCATGCGCGCCGAGCGGATAGGCTCTCGTGCCGGTCAGCTTCGCGAGCGCCGCTCCTTCGGCGATGACCACGTCCGCCCCGCGCGCCGCCCATTGTCTCTGATAGCTGCGCACGCCCACCGCCGAGCGCGGCGAGACGGCGGCGCGGATCGTGCCGCCGCGGCGCGGTGCGCAGGCGATGCCATGCCGCTCGACCAGATCGAAGACAAGGCCGGGAGCCTCGCTGCCGAGCCGCACCATACGCGCGCCGAGGTCAGGTCCGAAGCCGGCTTCCAGTTCCTCCGGCTCCCATTTGAGGCCGGGGTTGACCTGCCCGCCATTGCGTCCCGAGGCGCCCCAGCCGATCTCGTTGGCCTCGATCATCACCGCATCGACGCCGGCCTCGGCGAGATGCAGTACCGTCGACAGGCCGGTGAAGCCGCCGCCGATGATGGCGATCTTCGCCGTCACGTCGCCGGCAAGTTCAGTGGTGGTCGGCGCCGGCGGGGCGGTGTCGGCATAGAGCGAGGGCGGCAGCGGCCGGCGGGGAATGGTGCGAGGCAAATCGGAAACTCCGTGACGGAAGGCCAGTTCACAGACCGGCGACAGGGCGCGGGCGCGAGCCGTCGAAGAAGCGCGACAGGCGGAATGGCGTTGGATCGGCGATGGGCGCGGCGCCGCTGACGAGGTCGGCGACGAGGTGCCCGGCGCCGGGGCCGATGCCAAAGCCATGGCCGGAGAAGCCGGTGGCGACGATGAGGCCGGAGACGCCATCCACCGGCGAGATCGCGGGCACCGCATCCGGCGTCGCATCGATGAAGCCGGCCCAGCTCTGCACGATGCGCGCATCCGCGAACACCGGGAAACGCCGCTTCAGGGCGGCGAGGGCCTGTTCGAGATAACCGATATCCGGTGCCGGATCGAGCACGCGCATCGCCTCATAGACCGAGGGCTCATCAAACGGGCGCCGCCCCGCCTCGCTCCATTCGGTGAAGAAGCGCGACCCGAAGCGCAGGCGCAGCGACGCGAACTCCATCTGCAGCGCGGGCAGGAAGTCCATAAAGAAGCGGAAGCTGTCGGGGACGATGGGGACGACATTCACATGGCCGTTGGCGATGGTGTAGCCGCCGTCCTCACGCTTGCGGAAGGCGAATTCGTGATCCCACAGCGCGGCTTCCGGTCCGCCTGCGACCGGCGAGGTGCGCAGCACGCTGGCACGCACTTTCAGCTGCGGCAGGTCGATGCCCACATCACTGAGGATGCGCCGCGTCCAGGCGCCGCCGGCCACCACGACGTTCGAGGTGGTGATGCGCCCGCGTTCGGTCACAGCGGCGATGACCTTGCCGCCGCCGGTCTCGATGCCGCGCACCGCGCAGTCGGTGAGGATGACGGCGCCGCGCCGCCGTGCGGCCTCGGCAATGGCGGGTGCCGCCTTTTGCGGCTCGGCTCGGCCCTCCGACGCGCACCACAGCGCCGCCCCGGCGGGTGCGGTGTCGCCCGGCAGGATGCGCGCCGCCTCTTTCGCGGTAAGCATCTCGGCGTGGATCCCGGCGGCGGCGGCTTCCTTCACCCAGTCGGCGAAAGAGGCCTCTTTCTTCGCGTCGGCGGCGGAGAACATGATGCCGGTGGTGGTGAAGCCGGTCGACGCGCCGATATGTGCGTCCATGCCGCGCCACAGACGCAGTGCCTCGCGGATCAGGTCGAGCTCGCGTGGATCACGCTTGGCCTGCCGGCACCAGCCCCAGTTGCGGCTGGATTGCTCACCGGCGATGTGACCCTTCTCGCACAGCACGACCTTGAGGCCGCGCTCGGCGAGGTAGAGGGCGCTGGTTGTGCCGATGATGCCGCCCCCGACGATGACCACGTCAGCGGTTGCGGGGAATGCGGAGTCGGAAGCGACAGGTACGACTTGGGGGCCCATGAAACGCTGCTACCAAAGAGGATAAGGGCGTCCTCCGCTTGTGCGCGGTGGACAGACGAGACCAGCAAGGGCGATGCCAGACGGCAGCGCGAGATCGTCCTTGCCGGAGAGGATGTTGGTCCGCACGCGCACCGGTGAGAAGGTGGCCGGTCGCTGGCGAGGTGCCAGAGGAACTTGAAAGGAGGGCTGATCCGGCCGGCAAAGCAAACTTTTTCTCTTGGCGATAGTCGCCCGCGAGCGCGCAGGCCCGGCTTGTGCATGCGAGCGGCCATGGCCAATGCGATCTGCGAGAGAGGGTGCCCATGCCTGCGAAGCCGTTTCATCTTTCCTGGTTCCTCCAGGGCTCCAGCATCCAGGCCTGGGGCGAGCCGTGGACCGGCAACATCGCGCAGGAATGGATGACGGCCGACATGTTCCTCGACCTCGTGCGGGCGATGGAGCGGGCTTGCTTCGATTACATCCTGATCGAGGATTCGATCTATATCGGCCAGAACTGGCAGAACTCGCGGGATATCTTCCTCAAAGGCGGCATCTGCGTGCCGCGGCAAGAGCCCTCGGTCGTGGCGACGCTGATGGCGGCGGCGACCAAGCGGCTCGGCATCGTGCCGACGCTATCCACCTTTGCCTACCATCCTTACCTGACGGCCCGTATCGTCTCTTCGCTCGACCAGATCTCCGGCGGGCGCGCCGGCTGGAACATGGTGACCGGCTCGTCGGACTATTCCGCCCAAAATTTCGGCATGGACAAGCTGCCTGAGCACGATCAGCGCTATGTGATGGCCGAGGAGTATATTGAGATCGTCAAGCGGCTATGGGGGTCCTGGGAGCCGGGCGCCATCGTTGACGACCACGAGAACGGCGTGCTGATCGATCCCTCCAAGGTCCACACCATCGACTATAAGGGCCAGTATTACGCCTCCCGCGGCCCACTGAACTCCGGGCCCTGCCCGCAGGGCCGGCCCGTGATCGCACAGGCTGGCGGCTCGAAGAGCGGGCGCAAGATCGCCGCCACCCACGCCGACACCATCGTCGCCGCGCCGAACGGAATCGCGGCGATGAAGCAGTATCGCGACGACATCCGCGCGCAGATGGTGGAACTGGGCCGCGATCCTGACAGCTGCAAGGTGCTGTTCCTCCTCTCGCCCATCGTCGGCGAGACCGCGGAGCACGCGAAATGGCTCGCCGATGAGCGCCGCGCCTCAGCGGAGAAGAACCTCGACGCCCGCATGGCGCGCTTCGGCTGGGTCACCAATCTCGATCTGTCGGGCCTCGATCTCGACACGCCGGTGAGCGAGTTGACGCTGACCACCAACGGCCACCAGTCGAGCCTTTCGCAATTCCTCACCCGCGCCGGCGACAAGCCGCTGCGCCAGGCGATGATCGAGCACGTCACCGCTGGCTACTGCGTCGACATGGTCGGTACGCCGGAGAGCGTCGCCGCGCAGATGGACGAGGCGATGCAGGAGATCGGCGGCGACGGCTTCCTGCTCACGCTGCCGGACGCCTCGCGCCGCTCGATCGCCACCATCATGGACGGGTTGGTGCCGGTCCTGCAGCGTCGCGGCCTCACCCGCCGCGCCTACGCGCACGAGCAGTTGCGCGACAACCTGCTGGAGTTCTGACGCTCATGCCACGGGCGCCGGCCACGCTGTTTGCTGTTCACTGTCCCGGTTTGCTGATGGGGTCTCAAACCGCGTCGCGCTTTCGATGAGCCGCGAGGAAACGTTGACGTTCACGAGAGGCCTATCGGCCTGCATTGAGTTGGGTGCGACGGCGCAGAATCGTAACCAGCTGGGACGCGGCACCGCAGATGACGAGGTAGATCACCGCGACCGCCAGATACATTTCCACCAGCCGCCCATTGAGCTGCGCCACCTTGGACGCGGCGCCGACGAGATCGGTCAGCGAGAGCACGTAGACCAGCGAGGTGTCCTGAAACAGGATGATGGTCTGGCTGAGGATGATGGGGCTGGCCACCCGCACCACCTGCGGCAGGATGATGAGGCGGTAAGTCTTGAGGGTCGAGAGCGAGAGCGCCCGCGCAGCTTCGTACTGTCCCTTGCTCACCGAGCGCAGGCCAACGCGGATGATCTCTGAGTAATAGGCCGCCTCGAACAGCGAGAAGGTGATGAACGCCGTCCATACCCCGCCGATCGGCATCGGGCGCCCGCCATTGAACAATGCGCCGAGCATCAGGGGGACGAGGAAGAAGAACCAGAACAGCACCAGGATCAGCGGGATCGAGCGGATCAGTGCCACATAGCCGCGCGCGAAGGTGGCTCCGAACGGCACTTCCAGATGCTGCAGCAGCGCGAGACCCGTACCCAGCGCCATGCCGGCGGCAAACCCCACCGCCGTCAGCAGGAGGGAGAAGCGAAGCCCTTGCCAGAGATAGGGCAGGTTTTCATAGACGATGCTGAAATCGAGCTCGCTCATGAAACCGCTTCCCCCGGTGTGCGGCGTGCCAGCCCCCGCCAGCCCTTCCTGCGGGTGGGCGGGGCGGCGCCGGGGATCTTCACCTTCTCGTCGATCCAGTTCATCAGTCGATAGGCGACGAGTGCCAGGAGGAGATAGATGATCGTGGCCGTGCCGAAGGCGGCGAAGGTCTGGAAGGTCTCCTCGCTGATCTGGCGGGCGCGTGCGGTGAGTTCGAGCAGTCCGATGGCGAGAGCGACCGAGGTGTTCTTGTAGATGCCCATGACCTCGCTGGTCAGGCTCGGCACGATCAGGCGCAGTGCCTGGGGGACAAGCACCAGCCAATAGGCGCGGCGCTGGTTCAGGCCGAGCGCCGCGGCGGCTTCGCGCTGACCTGGTGGTAGCGCCTCGAGCCCCGCCCGGACCTGCTCGGCGACGCGCGAGGCGGTGTAGAGCGACAGGCAGATGAGCGCGGGAAAGAAGGCGCCCCAGGGTGGGGGCAACTGCTTGACCCAGTTGCCCGCCGCCGTCGGCAGCAGTTCCGGCATCACGAAATACCAGAGGAACATCTGCACAAGGACGGGGATGTTGCGGAAGACTTCCACATAGCAGCGGGCGAGGAAGGCCATCGTCCGGTTCTCGACCGTGCGGCCGATACCGACCAGAACGCCGACGGCAAATGCCAGCCACCAGCCGAAGAACGCCAAGCTGAGCGTCCAGCCGAGGCCGGACAGCAGCCAGACGAGATACATGCGCCCGTCCGAGCCCTGCTCGAAAAGAACGGCGAACATGGTGCCCCTCCTTCATCCCGCTCTGGGCGCCGCCGCCGAGACCGCCCCGCCGGGACGATCAGTAATCGACGACGTCGCTCGGCGCGGCGACGCGCTGCTTGAGGGCCTCGTTCATGGGAAAGTCCAGATTCATGTCCTTGGGCGGAATCGGCGAGACGAACCACTTGTCGTAGGTCTTGGTGAATTCGCCCGAGGCCATAAGCCCGGCCAGTACATCGTCGACGGTCTTCTTGAACGCGGGGTCGTCCTTGGAGAACATCAGCCCGTAATAGGTCTTGGGATACTGATCCGACAGGAAGGCCAGCGTCTCGGGATCACGCGACTGGGCCTTGAGGCCCGCAAGCAGAATGTCGTCCTCCATGAAGGCGGCGGCGCGGCCGGATGCCAGCATCAGGAAGGATTCCGCGTGATCCTTCGCCTGCACGATGTTGAGGCCAAGCCCTTCCTTCAGCGAGATGCCTTGGGCAATACCCACGGCATTCGACCCCTGGGTGACGACGACGGTCTTGCCCTTCATGTCGGCAGTGGACTTCAAGCCACTGGCCGCCATGGTCAGCCAGGCCGGCTGGCTGGCGAAGGTCGACACGCTGAACGTCACCTGCTCCAACCTCTTCTTGCTGCTGGAGGTGCCGCCGCATTCGATGTCGATGGTGCCGTTCTGGATGAGCGGAATGCGGTTCGACGAGTTCACCGGCACAAGATTGACGGTGATCTTCTCGCCGAGATCGGCCTCAAGCCGCTTCACGAGGCTTTCACACAGGTCGAGCGAGAAGCCGATCGGCTTCTGGTCGGCGCCGAGATAGGAAAAGGGTATCGACGCCTCGCGATAGCCGAGCGAAATCGACTTGCTGGCCTTGATGCGATCGAGCGTCGGGCCGGCCTGCGCGGCGGACAGCGACAGCACTGTCACGGCGGCAGCCGCCAGTAGCGCGGTCAGTTTCATCATCATGGTTCCCTCTGGTTGTTTATAGGGCAGTGATGGGCGTGCGGCGGTCAGGCGGCCCTTGGCGAGCGGCCCGAGGTGATGTCCCGCTCGCGCACGACGTCGAGGAAGCGGTCGACATCCGACGCGGTGTTGAACATGCCGAGAGAGATGCGCAGGCCATCGCGCTCCGGCGACAGGCGCACGCCCCTGCTGGCGAAATACTCCAGCCATTCATCTGCCGGCAGCGCGGCGACATAGATGTGCGGGGCACGGTGGGCGCGCTCGCGCGGGCCGACCAGCGCGACGCTGCACGCATCCAGACCCGCGATCAGCCGGTCGCCGAGATCGAAGCAATGCGCGGCGATCTTCTCGACACCGATCGATGCGATCAGATCGAGCGCGGCCCCCAGCGCATGCGTCGCCGGCAGGTTGAAGTTGCCGATCTCGAAGCGCCCCGCGGTGGCGACGAGTTCGAGATCGTCCGGCCGGGCGATGAAATCTGCCGGCGGGCGGGCGAGGCTGATAGCGGCGAGATACGCCGGTTCAAGCTCGGTGCGGGAGCTGTCCCAGTAAAGCAGGCCCAGGCCCTGCGGCACCAGCAGGCCCTTATGCGTGCCCGCGCCGATGAAGGTGGCGCCGACCCTCTTCACATCGATCGGCACGACCCCGACACCCTGCATGATATCGAGCACGTAATAGAGGCCCCTTTCCCTGCAGAGTTGGCCGACACTTTCGATGTCGAAGCAATGCCCAGCATGGAAGGTTACCTGCGACATCGAAATGGCGCGGGTATTGACGTCGATATGCGGACGAAAACTGTCTGCGTTCACGACTTCCGACATCGGCACGAAGCGAACCTCGACGCCTTTTCTCGCCAGATTCAGAAACGCGTAGGCGTTGTTCGGGTGGTCGCCATGCAGCATGAGAACATTGTCCCCCGCCTTCAGCGGCAGGGCATTGGCAGCAATGTTCATGCTCTCGGAGGTGTTCTTGGTGAACGCGATTTCCTGCGGCGTCGCCTTCAGCAGGGTGGCAACCTTGGCGCGCACGCCTTCCATGCGATCGACCCAGATCGCCTTCGGGCCGGCCGTCTCATAGGCCTCCTGGATGAAGGTTTCGAGCGCCTGGCGCACCGGCGTCGACATCGGCGTCTGAAAGCTGGAGTCGAGGTAGGTCATCTTCTCCGCGGCCGGAAACAGCTTCCTGACGGCCTCGACGTCGTAATGCTTGGTCATCTTCTTCTCCAGTCGGCGGGCGCCTTGGCCGCGAAGGCCCGGCTGCCGTAGCGCCGACATGCACCCGCCTCTTCTCCTGCCCGTACCGGTCGCCTGAGCTGCACAAATTCAGGCCACGCCCGAGAGCCGATCAAAGGATAGGTGTGCTCAATGGTCAGTCCATTGAAATATCATTTAATGTCAATTTTTATTCCGTTTTTCGATAAAATTGTATTTTGAGGTCATGGCCTTTCGTGGCCTGAGAGCACCAAGGCCGTAACCAGGCATCGAAAATTCCGGGATTTCGGGCTGTGCGTTCCCCCCGCGACGGCGGGAACTAGTCTTCGGCGAAATCGGCATCCGCCTGCAGGATGGTGTCAGATAGGAGGCGGGCCGCGCGCAGCAGAGGATCGCGAAATCTCTCCAGTTCGTCGAAGTTGACGCGGGCCACCGGCACCGAAACGCCAAGGCAGGCGATGAGCGTCCCGTCGGGCGCCTTGATCGGCACGGCACAACCGACGACGCCCTTGACGAACTCCTCATTGGTGTGAGCCCAGCCCGCCATCCGCGTCTGTTCGAGAATGGCGAGCAGGTGGTCCGGCTCGATCACGGTGCGCTCGGTGTGCCGTATCATGAGGAGCGAGCGAACCAGCTTTTCCCGCGCGCGCGCCGGCAGCATGCTCATGTAGATCTTACCGGTCGACGTGCAGTAAAGCGGGGCGCTATTGCCAGGGTCGAATTGCAGTCCTTGTGGAGCGGGCGCGCGAACACTGTCGACATAAATGACGAGATTATCGCGTACGATACCGATCTCGCACTGCTCACCAATTTCGGCGGCAACATTCTGTAGAACCGCATGCCGCCGTGCCGAACGGAAGGCCGAGCCGATGGTCTTGCCCGCAAGAACGACCAGCTTGTTGCCGACCATGTAGCGTTTGGTGCCTGCCGCCCGCTGCAGCATGCCGCGCGCTTCCAGATTTCCAATCAGCCGGTGCGCCGTCGGGAGCGGCAGGTCGAGATTCTTCGCGATCTCGGCGGCGGACACCGCCTTCAGCTGCCCCGCTACGAAGTCCAGCACCGCAAAGGCGCGGTCGAGCGGACCTTCAGTGCTGCCCGGAGACATCAGCGCAAATGACCTTGATTGGGGTTTCACGACCGGCGATGTCCGGTGAGCTAGCTTGTCGATCTGGTGACGAAAGGGCGCAACGTGTCGATAAGGAAGACCGTCTATGCGAGCCGCGGCCCGGAAGGAAGTCCATTGGGCGGGAGCACGTTTCGAATGCCGGAAAGGCAGTGACGGTCGCATGTCCGGTTTTGGCGCCGACCTGAATGTCCGCAACTGCAGCAACAGGCATTGCAGACCCCAATAACCGTCGGAAGCCTATCATCTTCTTCTATCCACCGCCTCCCGTCGGGCGAAGACACGAGTAACCTCGGCCACGTTCTGCGTGCCCCACGTGCAGAGTGGTACGAGGGCCTCGGCCAGGCTAAGGCCCAGGGGCGTGAGGCTGTAGTCGACTCGCGGAGGAATCTCCTTGTAGTCGGTCCGTTTCACGAGCCCGTCGGCCTCCAACTCCTTGAGTTGCTGGATCAGCATCTTATCGCTGACGTCACGAACGGCGCGGCGTAGCTCGCCGTAGCGCGTCGGTCCGCCCTGAGCGAGAAAGTAGAGGATGAGCGGCTTCCATTTGCCGGCGATGACCCGAAGCGTCGCGTCCAGCCCGCAGGTGAAGCCGGGCAGCGTGGGAGTGCAGTTCGAGGGCGGCACTTTGGAAGACTCTGAACGGTGCGGTGACATTTTAAGGTACTTACTAAAAGGTGCATACTTGTAGAAAGGTAGGTGGTCGGCCAACTGAGTGCAATCCCAATGGAGGAGCACATCATGAGCAGACTACACGGCAAGACGGCAGTGGTGACTGGCGGCGGCAGCGGCATCGGGCTCGGGGCCGCAAAAACGGTTCATTGAGGAAGGCGCGTTCGTCTACCTTTTCGGGCGGCGGCAGGACGTACTGGACGCCGCCGTGGCCCGGCTAGGGCCGTCGACGCGGGCGGTTCAGGGGTCCGTGACCAGCCTGGCCGATCTCGATCGGCTGTACGAGACGGTGAAGGCCGAACGCGGCGGGCTCGACATCCTGTTCGCCAATGCGGGAACCGGCTCATTCGCACCGCTCGGCGAGATCACGCCTGAACACTACGATCTGATCTTCGATGTGAATGTGAAAGGGCTGGTGTTCACGGTGCAGAAGGCCCTGCCACTGATGACGGCGGGGTCCTCGATCATCCTCACCGGTTCGAGCACGGGGGTAATGGGAACGCCGCAGTTCAGCATCTATAGCGCGACCAAGGCGGCTATCCGCAATCTGGCACGCAGCTGGGCGCTGGACCTGCGCGGCACTGGCATCCGCATCAATGTGCTGTCTCCTGGACCGACCCGGACAGAGCTGGCGGTTGAGGTCGTCGGCGAGGAGGCATTGGATGCGCTTGGGGCAACGACGCCGCTCGGCCGCATGGGCGATCCGACAGAGACCGGGGCGGCGGCGGCGTTCCTGGCGTCCTCGGACAGCAGCTTCATGACCGGCGGCGAGGTGTTCGTCGATGGAGGCTTGGCGCAAGTCTGAGACAGCTGGCGCGTGAGCGTGGAGGGCTTCGATGACGGAATCGAAGCCCTCAATAAGTTGAGGCGTTGCCTCGATGGAAGAGGAGCCGGATCAGCTATCGCGCGGAATGCAGACGGCCACTCCGCATCCATCAGGTCCGTTTCGTATCGAAGCCCCGCGCGACCAGGCTGCCGGCGAGTGGCTGGGGTCCACATCGCTCGCTCCAAGGTGACCTGAACAACCCCTCGGAATCACGACCGCCCAGTCGCTCGACCCTTTCGGGACGAATTCCAAGAGAGCAGGACTTAAGCCCGGTTTCACCGCCATGGGGCGCGGCCCGCCATCTCAAAGCCCGCGCGACTCGTGATTGCGGGTGCGGTCTCTCCCGGGACATCGCCTCAGCGGCACGCACGCAACTCGGCCATGTCGATCAACGCGCCCGGGGTGCAGATCACACGCGCCGCAACCCTATGGCCCAGCCGGGCGGCGTCGACCGGTTCCAGGCCGGAAAGGCGCCCGGCGAGGTAGCCGGCGTTGAAGCTGTCGCCCGCGCCGGTGGTATCGACAGGCGCATCCACCTTGATGGCGGGGACGATATGGCTCGAGCCTGCGATCCGCAGGATGCAGGGCTCTGCACCGTCCTTCACCACCACTTCCGGCACGCCATAGCCGGCGATCCGCGCCGCGCAGGCTTCGGGCGAGGCGTCCTGGAACAGTTCCTTCTCATCGGGGAAGGTGGGCAGGGCGATTGTCGCGGCGCGGTAACCCAGCTCCAGCCCTGCGCGCATGGCGTCGACATCCGGCCACAGCCGCAGCCGGACATTGCCGTCAAAGGCGATCATGCCGCCCCGCGCACGAACGCGGGCGAGCACATCCAGCAAGGTGCGGCGGTGCTCGGGCGAGAGGATCGCCAGCGTGATGCCGGAGAGATAGACGCAATCGACCTCGGTCAAGGCGGCGGCCAGCGCGGCGCCGTCTTCCGCCAGCAGCCTGGCCGCCGCCGTGTCGCGCCAATAGGTGAAGGCGCGCTCATGGCCGGTTAGCGTGATCATGTAGAGCCCGACGGTGCGCGCCGGCACTCGCCGGATGGAGGCGGTGTCGATGCCGGCGCTGTCGATGAAGCGCACGAGATCGCCCGACAGCCTGTCGTCGCCGACGCTGGTGACATAGCGGACGCCGAGCTCGCCCGGATCGGCCAGTGCCCGCACACCCCAGGCGGTGTTCAGCGTATCGCCGGCAAAACCCCGGCGATAAAGCCCGTCGCCGCTGGGGGACAGTTCGACCATGCACTCGCCGATGCTGGCGAAGTTCTTCATCTGGAGCTCCCGGAAAGGGTCCGTGTCAGGCGCCGAACGGGCCCAGGCGGATGGATCGGATGAGGGTGGCGCGCGCGGTCTTGAGATGCGCGCGGCAGCGCGCGTCGACGGCGCGCGGGTCGCGGCTGCGCAGCGCCGCGATATAGGCGAGGTGCTCGTTCAGCGCGACGATGCTGCGCTGCTGCTCGTCATCCCTGTTCCACTGATAGGTGTAGTGGAAGATGGCCGAGATGACCTCGTAGAAGTCGATGATGAAGCGGTTACCCGATGCCTTGTGGATGAGCCGGTGCAGCGCTTCGTCAAGGGCAGGGAATTCGGGATGTCTGGCTTCGATGTTAGCCAGCAAATGATGGTGCCGGGCCTCAATGTCATCCAGCGCCTTCCATTCCGCCGACTCCGCTGGCAGTTCGATGAAATCCCGCGCCGAGCGCGCCTCGAACATTTCGCGCACGTCATAGATTTCGCCGGCAAATTCCGGCGTCATACCCTTGTAGACCCAGGCGCTGTTGGGCCGGCGCTCCAGCAGGCCGTAATGCTGGAAATGCGAGAGATACTCGCGGATCGTGGTGGTCGAGGTGCCGAACTGGCGTGCCAGTTCGGCACTGTTGAGCAACTGTCCAGCTCTGAAGTCGCCCTGGAGTATCCACTCCATGAAGCGGCGCTCGACCGCCGCGCCGGCCGACATGGTCTGGGTGTCGGGAAAGTAATCGCTCTTCTCAGGATGGCGGATGAGCTGACGGCGCGCGCCGTCCAGCGCGAGAATTCCGTTCTTGGTGAGTGATGAAAGCACGGAACGCACGGTGGTGCGGCTGACATTCAGCTCCTGAACGAGGTCGGCCTCCGAGGGCAGATGTGTGCCCATGTCGAGCCCGGAAAGCAGCTCCAGACAGCCGTTAAAGGCGCGCTTGTAGACGGCGTTACCCTTCATGCCCCGGCATTTCCTCGCGCATCCACGCCGGGTCTCCGATGGACCGGCACTTTTTTTTTATATTAAAGACCGATTGACTCTCGATCGCCAGTATGGATTTTTATGCATAAAGAAACAACAAAAATGACAAGCTAGGGCAAGGAAACATGACGCCGGATCACGCGCGCCACATGCGCTTTCATGCTGCCATGAACAGGATTTGGACCGCCGGGACGCGCCGCGCGTGACCGGCCGCATCATCCAGTTCGGCACCAGCCGTTTCCTCCAGGCGCATGTCGACCTGTTCGCCCATGAGGCGAAGCAGGCCGGCCAGCCGGTCGGTCCCATCACCGTGGTGCAGGCGTCGAATTCGGGCGACCGCGCCGGCCGCGTCGCCGCCTTCGGCAGGCCCGAGGGCTATCCCGTCATCATTCGCGGCATTGAAAACGGCGCGAAGACCGAGCGCCGCATCGATGTGCTGAGCGTTGATCAGGGGCTTTCCGCCGCACGCGACTGGGACGCGCTGTCCGCGCTGTTCGCTGCTGAGGCAGACTTCGTCGTCTCCAACATGGGCGACACGGGTTACGAGGTATCGGCGTCCGACCGTGGACCGGCCTTGCTGTCCGGCGCCGTTCCGCTCTCCTTCCCGGGCAAGCTGACGGCGCTGCTGCACGCGCGCTGGATGGCCGGCGGCCGGCCGATGACGATCCTGCCGTGCGAACTCGTCAACCGTAACGGCGAAGTCTTGAGGGCCGCCGTTCTCGCTCTTGCCGAGGCGGCGCAGGCGCCCGCCGCCTTCGCGCAATGGATCACGAGCGACGTCATCTTCGCCGACACGCTGGTCGACCGCATCGTGTCGCAGCCGATAGAGCCGGTCGGCGCGGTGGCCGAGCCCTACGCCTTGTGGGCGGTCCAGCGGCAGCCGGGCCTTGTCCTGCCATTCAGCCATCCCGCGCTCGTGCTGGCCGACGACCTGCAACCCTTCGAGCGGCTGAAGCTGCATATCCTCAATCTCGGCCACACGGTTCTCGCCGACATCTGGCTGAGCGAGAGGCGCGCTCCCGACGAGACGGTGCGCGCGATCCTTGCGGATGCCGCGGTGCGTGGCCGGCTCGATGCGCTCTATGCCGGCGAGGTGGTGCCGGGCTTCGACGTCCGGGGCATGGGCGATGAGGCCCGCGCCTATGTCGGCACCACGCTCGATCGCTTCCTCAATCCTTTCCTCGATCACCGCATCGCCGACATCGCGCAGAACCACACGACCAAGGTCGAGCGCCGCATCGCCGCCTTCCTCGACTGGATCGGCGAGGCGCCGGATGCGCCCGCCACGCCCTATCTGGACCACGTCGTCGCGTGCCACGTGAGCGGGCGGAAACGCGCATGAGCTACCAGTTCGATTTTGCCGTCCTGCTGCCGTTCTGGCGCGAGTTCGCCATGGGCATGTGGTTGACGCTGCAATTGTCGGCGATCTCCACCGTGCTCGGTTTCGTGGTCGGCACGCTGTGCGCCATCGGCCGGGCGGACGGGCCGCGCTGGGTCAAGTGGCTGGTCGCGGCCTATGTCGAGATCATCCGCAACACGCCGCTGCTGGTGCAGGTGTTCATCGTCTATTTCGGCATTGCGACGCTCGGCATCCACGTCTCGGCCAACATGGCTGCGGTGGTCGCGCTGGTGGTGAATGTCGGCGCCTACACCAGCGAGATCGTGCGCGCGGGTCTGGAATCCGTGCACAAGGCGCAGCTTGAAGCCGCCGACTGCCTCGGCCTTTCCCGCACCCAGACCTATTGGCACGTGGTGCTGCGTCCCGCCATCGAGCGGGTCTATCCCGCGTTGACCAGCCAGTACGTGCTCTTGATGCTGGCTTCCTCCATCACCTCGCAGATTTCGGCCGAGGAACTGACGGCGGTGGCGAACCGGATCCAGTCGGACACGTTCCGCAGCTTCGAGACCTACATCGTCGTCGGCGTCCTCTATCTCATCCTGTCGTTTGTGGTGCGCATCGCGCTGTGGCTGTTCGGCCTCGCGGTGTTCGTGCGTCGCCGCAAGCTCGGCACGGCGCTCTGAGGGGAAACGCCATGCCGACTTTCAGTCTCGTTCACTTCGAATTTCTCTGCTGGGCGGCGATGTGGACGCTCGGCCTGTCCGCCATCGCTTTCATCGGCGGCGGCCTGCTCGGCTTCGTGGTGGCGATGGCGCGCATCTCCGATGTGCGGGCGGTGCGGCTGGCGGCCATCGCCTATATCCAGCTGGTGCAGGGCACGCCGCTGCTGATCCTGCTGTTCCTGATCTATTTCGGCATCGCCATTGTCGGCTTCCAGGAGGTCCCCGCCATCATCGCGGCGGGCACCGGCCTCACCATCTATTCCTCCGGCTTTCTCGCCGAGATCTGGCGCGGCTGCATCCAGTCGGTTCCGAAGACGCAATGGGAGGCGGCCGAGTGCCTGGCTCTCACCCGCTGGCAGCGCATGACGCGGGTGATCCTGCCGCAGGCCATGCGCATCGCCACGGCGCCGACCGTCGGTTTCCTCGTCCAGATTGTCAAGAATACCTCGCTCGCCTCGGTGGTCGGCTTCGTCGAGCTCAGCCAGGCCGGCAAGCTGATCAACAATTCAATCTTCGAGCCGTTCACCATCTTCATCGTGGTGGCGATGTTCTACTTCGCGATCTGCTTCCCGCTCTCGACCTGGAGCCGAAGCCTCGAAAGGAAGCTCAATGTCGGCCGTCGTTAGTGTTTCCAACGTCCATAAGAGCTTCGGGCCGGTCAAGGTGCTCGACGGCGTGTCCTTCGAGGTCGGCCGGGGCGAGGTCGCGGCCGTCATCGGCCAGTCGGGTTCCGGCAAGTCGACGGCTCTGCGCTGCATCAATGCGCTGGAGACCATCGAGGACGGCGTGATCAATGTGTGCGGCCACGCGGTGCACGATCCCAGGCTCGACCGCCGCAGCCTGCGCCGCGACGTCGGCATCGTGTTCCAGAGCTACAACCTGTTTCCGCATCTCACCGTCGAGCAGAACATCATGCTCGCGCCGACCTGCGTGAAGTCGCTTTCCAAGGCCAATGCGCGCAACCTCGCCCGCGAGGTGCTGGCCCGGGTCGGGCTGGAGGCCAAGGCCGAGCAGTATCCCGAGCAGCTTTCCGGCGGCCAGCAGCAGCGCGTCGCCATCGCCCGCTCGCTCGCCATGCAGCCGAAGCTGATGCTGTTCGACGAGGTGACGTCGGCGCTCGATCCGCAGCTCACCGGCGAAGTGCTGAAGGTGATGGAAGATCTCGCGCGCGGCGGCATGACGATGATCCTCGTCACGCACGAAATGGCCTTCGCGCGCAAGGTCGCGTCCAAGGTCATCTACATGCATCGGGGCAAGGTCTGGGAAACCGGACCGGGTTCGATGCTCGACGCGCCGCAGACGGCCGAACTGCGCGACTTCGTCGGCAGCGGCCTCTAGTTCCCGATCGATTTCCAAGAACAACATCAAAGGGTGGAAGACATGAATCGCAGAAAGTTCCTCGCCGGCGCCGCCGGCATCGCCACCGGCCTCGGCGCCATGGGCAGCTTCTCGCTGCCGACCTTCGCCGATACGCTTGCCGACATCAAGGCCCGCAACAAGCTGCTGGTCGCCATCGATCTCGGCTCGCCGCCCTTCGGCATGAGCGATGCCAACATGCAGCCGACCGGCTCCGACGTGGAGAGCGCCCGGCTGCTCGCCGCCGATCTCGGCATCCCCTTGGAAATCGTCCAGGTGACCAGCCCGAACCGCGTGCCCTTCCTGCTGACCAACAAGGCCGACCTCGTCATGGCCTCGTTCAGCGTCAATGAGGAGCGCAAGAAGGTCATCGACTTCAGCGATGCCTATGGCGTGATCCAGATCGTCATCGCCGCGCCGAAGAGTACCCAGATCAAGTCGCTCGACGACGTGGTCGGCAAGCGCCTCGGCACCACGCGCGGCTCGACCAACGACAAGGAAACCACCAACCAGGCCAAGGGCGCCGAGATGGTGCGCTATGATGACGACGCCACCCTGATCACCGCGCTGGTTTCCGGCCAGGTCGGCATCATGGCGTCGTCGCCGCAGGTGATGGCGGCGGTGAATGCGCGCCGCCCGAACGACCCGCTGGAAGTGAAGCTGGTGCTCAAGACCAACCCCTACGCCATCGGCGTGCGCAAGGGAGACGACGCGCTGCGCGGCGTGCTGAACGAGTGGATCGCCAAGAACCTCTCCAATGGCAAGCTGGGCGAGATCTACCTCAAGTATAATGGCGTGCCGCTGCCGGCCGAGTTGCCCAAGACCTGATACGGCGCTTGATCGCCGAAAACACCCACTGCGGTCCGGCATGTTGCCGGGCCGCTCTCACGAGCCCGAAAGACCTCTGCGATGAAGGCGTTGATCTGCGAAGAACCCGGCCGGCTGTCTGTCATCAGCCGCCCCGAGCCGGTCCCGGCGGAGGGCGAAGTTCTCGTCCGCATCCGCCGCGTGGGCGTTTGCGGCACGGACTTCCACATCTTCCAGGGCAAGCATCCCTTCCTCGAATATCCCCGCGTCATGGGCCATGAACTGTCCGGCACGGTGGAGACGGCTCCGGCCGGCAGCGGCCTGTCGACGGGACAGAACGTCTACATCGTGCCCTACCTGTCCTGCGGAAAGTGCGTGGCCTGTCGGCGCGGCGTGACCAATGCCTGTCAGAACATTTCCGTGCTCGGCGTCCATCGCGATGGTGGTATGGCCGAGTTCCTCTGCGTGCCGGTGTCCAATGTCATTCCCGCTGGCAATGCCTCACTGGACGATGCGGCGATGATCGAGTTCCTCGCCATCGGCGCGCATGGCGTGAAGCGCGGCGGCATCGCCGCGCAGGACCGCGTCCTCGTGGTCGGCTCCGGCCCGATCGGCATGTCCGCCATCATTTTCGCCAAGGCGCGCGGGGCGAATGTCACGGTCATGGACATGCGCGAGGATCGTCTCGCCTTCACCACCGAGGCGCTGGGGGCCGACCATCTGCTGCTTGCCAACGAGGAGGCGGAAGCCAAGGCGAAGCTGCTCACGGACGGCGACTTTTTCGATGTGGTGATCGACGCCACCGGCAATGCGGGCGCCATGCAGCGCGGCTTCGGCTTCGTCGCCCATGCCGGCCGCTATGTGCTGGTCAGCGTGGTGCGTACCGACATCAGCTTCTCCGACCCGGAATTCCACAAGCGCGAGACCACGCTGTTCGCCAGCCGCAACGCACAGCCCGACGATTTCGCCGAGGTCGTGCGCCAGATGGATGCCGGCAAGGTGCCGACGCGCGCGCTGAACACCCACCGCGGAGCGCTAGAAGACGGGGCCGCGCTGTTCAAGGATTGGCTGCGCCCCGAGGCCGGTGTCATCAAGGCCATTCTGGAAGTATGACCGTCATGTCCACTCCGCGCACGCTGCGTCTTCACGACGCCGACAATGTCATCATCGCGGTCGACAGCGTGTCGCGCGGCGTGGAGCTGGCGGGCGGGGTGAGCGCGCGCGCGGCGATCCCGCGCGGGCACAAGGTCGCGAACCAGTCGATCCCGGCGGGCCAGCCGATCCGCAAGTTCGGGCAGGTGATCGGCTTCGCCAAGGGCGACATCGCCGCCGGCGACTGGGTGCATGAGCACAACGTGGTGCTGCACGATTTCGAGCGCGACTATGCCTTCGCCTCGGAAGCCACGCCCGACACCGGGCTGCTGCCGGGCGAGAGCGCCGCGACCTTTCAGGGCTTCCGCCGTGCCGACGGGCGCGTCGGCACCCGCAACTATATCGGCATCCTGTCCTCGGTGAACTGCTCGGCCACCGTGGTCGATTTCATCGCCGATGAGGTGAACCGTTCGGGCATCCTCAAGGACTATCCCAACATCGACGGCGTCGTTCCGTTCACCCATGGCACCGGCTGCGGCATGGGTTCCAAGGGCGAGGAGTTCGATATTCTCGCCCGCACCCAATGGGGCTATGCCAGCCACCCGAACTTCGCGGCGGTGCTGGTCATCGGGCTCGGCTGCGAGGTGTTCCAGATCCCGCGCCTGCGCGACATGTACGGGATCGTCGAAGGTCCGCATTTCCAGAGCCTGACCATTCAGGAAACCGGCGGCACCCGCCGGTCGATTGCCGCCGGCGTGGCCCGCATCAAGGAGATGCTGCCCTTCGCCAATGCCAGCGTGCGCGAGACCGTACCGGCCTC
Organism: Ancylobacter sp. VNQ12; assembly: GCF_049445835.1. Lineage (NCBI taxonomy): Bacteria > Pseudomonadati > Pseudomonadota > Alphaproteobacteria > Hyphomicrobiales > Xanthobacteraceae > Ancylobacter > Ancylobacter sp. VNQ12. The sequence goes on from NZ_JBMSDU010000032.1 coordinate 33,501, forward strand.
CGAACTCACGCTGGCGCTGCAATGCGGCGGCTCCGACGGTTATTCCGGGCTCACCGCCAATCCGGCGCTGGGCTCGGCGGTGGACCTGCTGGTGCGCCATGGCGGCACCGCCATCCTCTCCGAGACGCCGGAGATCTTCGGCGCCGAGCACCTGCTCACCCGCCGCGCCGAGAGCGAGGAGGTCGGGCGCAAGATCGTCGACCTTATCGAATGGTGGACCCGGTACGCGGCACGCACCGGCGGCGAGCTGAACAACAATCCCTCGCCCGGCAACAAGGCGGGCGGGCTGACCACCATTCTTGAGAAGTCGCTCGGCGCGGTGGCCAAGGGCGGCACCTCGACGCTGCGCGGCGTCTACCGCTATGCCGAGCGCATAGACCGCAAGGGCTTCGTCTATATGGACACGCCGGGCTACGATCCGGTTGCGGCCACGGGACAGGTGGCGGGCGGCGCCAACATGCTGTGCTTCACCACCGGGCGCGGCTCGGCCTATGGCTGCAAGCCGACCCCTTCGATCAAGCTCGCCACCAATTCCGACCTGTTTTCCCGGATGGAGGAGGACATGGACCTCAATTGCGGCGACATCCTCGACGGCGTTTCCATCGAGGAGAAGGGCCGCGAGATCTTCCGGCTCGTGCTCGATATCGCCTCGGGCGCGCGCTCGAAGTCGGAACTGCTCGGCTATGGCCGCAACGAATTCGTGCCCTGGCAGATCGGCGCGGTGATGTAGCCGTCGCGCCGGCTATCGGGGGGCGATGCCGGGCAGCACGGAGGAGAGGCGGCGCACGATGGACGCCTCATGCTTCTGCCACCAGATGCCGAGCCCCACGATGCCGAGGCCGATGAGGCTGAGGGCCAGCGGAAACAGCAGGCTGTCCTGGAACAGCTCGAAGGCGAGATAGCCGAGATAGAGCGCGACCCCGATGGTCCCCAGCACGGTGAAGATGCGCCGCCCGATGACCGCGCCGAACAGCACGAGGCCGGCATTGAACAGCCCGTAGACGAGCTTCGCCATTTCGCTGTCGGAATGGCTGAGCGTGATTCCGCTCCATGCGGCGAAGGCACCGAAGAGGTAGAGCCAGGTGGCGAAATCCCGCGTGCCGTAGCGGCGCCGGTAGAGATCGAGCGCGCCGGCCATGAGGCACATGGCGATGCCGAACACGATCGAAACACGGCGGGCATGGTCGAAATCCACATCGCCCATTTCGCCGGCCGGCCAGCGGGAGAGATCCATGCTCATATACCAGAGCGTGACCGCCACCGGCATGACGAGGAAAGGCAGGCGCAGCCGCCACAGCGCCAGCGCTCCCATGATCAGCGTCGCCACTTCCAGCGTCAGCCAGCGTGCGTCGATCCACTGGTGATACTGGCTGAGGCGTTCGCCGGATATGGCGCCCGAGACTTCCGGCCAGAGGCCGAGCGCGTTCTGGGCCGACCAGGTGATCAGCGGTACGAGGCAGACGGCAAGGGCGGCGAGCAGCCCGGCGGGAATGGCAAGGCCGCGAGCATGGAGCATCTCAGCCATGGCCCAGCAGGCCGCGGCATAGAGGAGGGCGAGCGTGCAGATGCCCCACGGACCGAGCGCATCCCACGTCAGCGTCATGAACAGGCTCATCGCGGCGATGGCGATGAGGCCGCCGAAATAATACAGCGTGTGGCCGAAGGAGAAGCGTGGAACCTCCGGGGTGGGAGCGTGCTTCGGCGCCTGCGCCGCGAGGAAGTCCCACAGCGCCCGCGCCTGATCGCCATTCAGGATGCCCGCTTCCGCGGCGCGGTCGAAATCCCGCGCGCGGACCTCGAGCCGATCCGGCTCGGTGGGGGCGATGGGTTCAGGCTGGTCGCTCATGGCGGTTCCTCGGTCGGCGCGGCACGGGGCGGTTGCCCGCAGTACCAGAACGCCGGTCAATAGTGCCAGAATACAGGGAATAGAGGATCGTTGCGCCTCATTCCGCCGAACACCACCGGGATCGACGATCGCGCATGGCCGCTTCAATCGAGGTAGCAGCGCTCAGCGAGCGGCACCTCGTCGAGCATGTCGTTCAGTGCCTGCACCAGGATCCGCTCCGCCGGATTGAGGCTGCGCTGCGGGTTGGTGACGAAGAACACGTCGACCACCGGCAGCGCGACATAGGGCGGCAACTGCCAGAGCTGGCCGGCCTCGACGTCGCGGCGGGCGACATGGACGGGCAGGGCGCCGACACCGATCCCGGTCACGATCATGCGCAGCACTTCCGGCAGGTTGGCGGAGACGCCCTTCAGCTTGGGCTTGAGAAGGGCGAGTTCGCGCAGCTGCGTCACCGAATGGAGCGAGCCGCCCTCGACATCGGTCTGAAACGACACCGAGTCCTCGCCTTGAAGTTCGGAAAGTTCGATGTTCGCGCGCCCGAACAGCCGGTGCCGCGGTCCGCAGAACAGGCCGAAATATTCGCGGAACAGCACACGGGCGCTCAAGGTGGGATCGGGCCGATTCATCAGGCACAAACCCAGGGTGGAACGGTTCTGCCGCAGCCGGTTCAGCACCTCGGCGCTTTCCGTCACGGTGATCGAATAGGTGACGTCCGGGTGCTGGCTGTTGAACCGCGCCAGCAGCGCGTCGAAATGCGGCGAGACAACATGGCTGGTCAGGGCGATGTGAACATGCCCGCTCACCCGTCCCTCGGCGACGCTCATCAGGCCGGGGATCTGCGCCACCGCCTCGAACATAGCGCGGCTTTCCTGGTAGAGGATGCGCCCGGCCTCGGTGATGGCGAAATGGCTTGGCCCGCGGTCGACGAGGCGGTGGCCAATGGTGTCCTCCAGCCGTTTCAGCGCGCTGGAAATGGTCGGCTGGCGCAGCCCGAGATAGTCCGCCGCGCGGGTGATCCCGCCCTGCTCGGCCACCACCATGAAGGTGCGAAGCAGGTTCCAGTCGAGATTGAAAGGCAGTCTCTGCTCATAAGGCTTCATGAGGACGGAGGCTGTGTGAGAACTCACTTTGGCTCGTCGCGCAGGTTGTTGCCATGGCGCGCGTCAGCTCCGTTCACCCGGTTATCGCTCTGAGGGTCGATGCAACGCCGGCGACGGCGATGACGCGCTTGATG
>NZ_JBMSDU010000033.1:0-34366 GCF_049445835.1 Ancylobacter sp. VNQ12
ACCCGGAGCCGGCGCGGCTGCGCAACACAAGCCAGCTCCGCCGCGCCGCCTCCTCACCGCCTCAGCCCCTCAAGGGGTCAAGATTGGACGCCGATCGGGGGGCAATATTGCGCGCCGTTTGACATTCAGGCGGCGACGGAAGCAATCCGAATGTCGTCAATGGGGTCGGGAGAAGAAGGGCGGCTACACGGTATTCGCTACCCGATAGCTGACCGTCCGGAGACGGCCCCTAAGCGGGCATTCGTGATAACCGCGGCGAACTTCCGCTCATGGCGTGAAGCAAGCGCGCATGGTCGATACCGTTAGCGATTCTTGGTGCGGGCGGCCGGACTCGAACCGGCACTCTCATAGAGAAACGAATTTTAAGTTCGTTGCGTCTACCATTTCGCCACGCCCGCGCACCATAGCCGTATAGATCGCACCTGAATTTCTGACAACAATAAAAGCAACCCGTCCTAGGAGACGATATTTTTTCCTTCCTCCTTCGCCGAAATCTTATTTTTTCTGACATTTATCGCAGAAGCATCAAGCGCGTTCTCAATATGAACAGCATAGAACTTCTCAATCATTTCAACGCTGGTCCGACAGTTTTTCGCTATCATCCATACATCCGCTCCCTCGCTTAACCGGAAGCAGATGTAGGTGTGCCGCAGGCTATAGGCCGTACGGGCATTCCCATCGCGGTCCTTCTTGAGCCCGAGTTCCTCCAGAACCTTCGTCAGAAGACCGGCAGGGCTGCTCGGGAACAGCAGATCGGTCGGCTTAGGGTTGTTGCGGGCGACGAGGCGCCGGAACGGCTGAACCGCCTGCGGCATGCTCTTGCACCACCCGACCCCACGCTTCCCGCGCACCTCGATCTCGAGGATGGTTTGGCCTGTGCCCTTGTCCTTCGCCACGGTCACGTCGCGATATTCCAGCCGGTTGGCCTCGTCAGGCCTTAAACCGGTGTTCGCCATGAACAGGACGTAGTCGTGCAACTGCTCGCACGTCCACTTGTACCGCTTCTTCAGCGGTTCCTCTGCCCTCCGGCGGGTGGCCTCATAGAGCATTTTGTATTCAGCAGGAGAGAACCAGGCCCGGTGGGTGACCTTGCCGCTCGACTTGTAGGGAGCGGTCATATCGGGGAGGTTCGGGAGCCAGCCCTGCCGATGCGCTGTTTTCAGCACCTGTCGGAGGGTGACGATCTCCTTGTGCAGGATGCTCCGGGACGGCGGCTTCCCGCCTCGTCCGCGCTCCTGCATACGCTGCATGCGATAGTCGGCGATCGATCCGGGTGTGATCTCCGTAAGCGCCTTCTTGCCGAAGAACGGCATCAGGTGGACCCGGATATTGATTTCCTTGCTCTTCACGTAGACCGCATTGCGCTCGCCGGCCGTGATGATCGGAAACTCCTTCAAGAACCGGTCAGCCGCGTCTTTAAAGGTCTTTGTGCCCGGCCGGAGTACCGCGTCGCCATCGCGCTCGAACTGGCGGGGATTTTGGCCAGACCGCAGCCTGAAGTACCAGTCCTCCGCCAACTCCTTCGCATGGGCGAGGCTGTCACTCTTGGTGCTGAAGCGCCAACGCTTCCCGTCGAGCATGGAGGAGCACTGCCAGTACCCGCTGTTCTCCCGCCGATAGACCCGGACTTTCCCGCCGAGAATTTCGTGGACCTCGCTCATGTGTCAGACCCTTCGCCTTTTTTGTCTCCTGCCGCTAAAACTGTGTCACGACTGTGTCAGGGTATTCGGAAGGGAAATTTTCGTCAATCTTATTGATTTTAAACGATATTTCATCTGACAAATGATGATAGATTAGATTTTAAGTGCCTTCCGTCTACCAGTTTCGGCAAGCGGCCTTCAGTCATTCAACCTTCGCAACCACGACGCTTCGGTCGTGGAAGGCTCAGAACACCCCGCCGATGAAGCCGGTCTCGTCGACGAAGATGTTCTCCGCCGCGGGATGCGAGGGCAGGCCCGGCATGGTCATCACCTCGCCGCACAGTACCACCACGAATCCCGCGCCGGCGGAAAGCCTCACCTCGCGCACCGGCAGCACGAAGCCTTCCGGGGCGCCGCGCTGGGTCGGGTCGGCGGTGAAGCTGTACTGCGTCTTCGCCATGCACACCGGCAGGTCGCCATAGCCCAGCGCCTCGAACTCCGCGAGCTTCTTCAGCGCCGCCGGTTCGATCGCCACCGAGCCGGCGCGATAGATCCTCTTCGCCACGGTGTCGATCTTCTCGACCAGCGAGAGAGCGCTCTCATAGAGCGGGCGGAACTGCGAGGGCGCCTCCGCCAGCCGCACGACCTCCTCGGCCAGCCCCTCGGCGCCGGCGGAGCCGTCGGCCCAATGCGTGCACAGATGCACGCGCGCCCCCACCTTGGCGCAGGCCGCCTCGATGGCGGCGATCTCGGCCGGCGTGTCGCTGGTGAAGCGGTTGATCGCCACCACGGCGGGCACGCCGAACTGCGTGATGTTCTCGATGTGGCGCACGAGATTGCCGGCGCCCAGCGCCACCGCGGCGACGTTCTCCGGCCCGAGGTCCTTCTGCGCCACGCCGCCGTGCATCTTCAACGCGCGCACCGTGGCAACGATCACCACGGCGGAGGGCGCGAGCCCGGCCTGCCGGCACTTGATATCGAGAAACTTCTCCGCGCCGAGATCGGCGCCGAAGCCGGCTTCCGTCACCACGTAGTCGGCAAGGCCGAGCGCGGTGCGCGTCGCCATCACCGAGTTGCAGCCATGGGCGATGTTGGCGAAGGGTCCGCCATGCACCAGCGCCGGGGTCGCCTCCAGCGTCTGCACGAGATTGGGCTGGAAGGCGTCGCGCAGCAGCGCGGTCATCGCCCCCGTCACCTTCAGCTGCGCGGCCGTCACCGGCTGGCGGGTGCGGGTCTGGGCGACGACCATGCGCCCGAGCCGCTCCTCCAGATCCTCAAGCGAACGGGCGAGGCAGAAGATCGCCATCACCTCGCTGGCGACCGTGATGTCGAACCCGTCCTCGCGCGGGAAACCGTTGCCGGGCCCGCCGAGGCCGACGACGACGCTGCGCAGCGCCCGGTCGTTGAGGTCGACCACGCGCCGCCAGTTGATGCGCCGCGTGTCGATGCCGAGCTCGTTGCCCCAGTAGATGTGGTTGTCGATCGCCGCCGCGAGCAAATTGTGCGCGGCGCTGATGGCGTGGAAGTCGCCGGTGAAATGCAGGTTGATGTCCTGCATGGGGATGATCTGCGCATGCCCGCCGCCGGTCGCCCCGCCCTTGGAGCCGAACACCGGGCCGAGGCTCGGCTCGCGCAGCGCGATGGCGACCTTCTTGCCGATGCGCGCCAGCGCGTCACCGAGGCCGATGGTGGTGGTGGTCTTGCCCTCGCCGGCCGGCGTCGGGCTGATGGCGGTGACGAGGATCAGCTTGCCGCCGGCATCGGCCTCCGCGCGGCGGGCGAAGTCGAGCGCGATCTTGGCCTTGGTGTGCCCGTAGCGGAACAGCGCCTCGCCCGGCACGCCGAGCTTGCTGCTGATCTCCTCGATCGGACGCGGCTCGACGCGGGCCGCGATGGCCGCGTCGCTGTTCGGATCGATGGTACGCAAGGCGGTGTTCATCGCGACTCCCGTTTCAGCTCGGCATCAGGCGGCGCGGGTGCGCTCGGCCAGGATGGCGACCAGCAGCATGCCGCCGATCACCGAGAGATGCTCGATGGCGATGTAGAATTCCAGCTGCGCGATCTGGCCTTCCATGGTCCAGAAGTGATGCGCGATCGGAATGGTGAGGAAGGTGAAGATGCCAAGTGCCCCGGCACCGAGCCATGACGCGCGGTTGAACAGGATCAGCACCCCGCCGACGAGCTGGGTGACGAGTGTCGCCACCGCGAACAGCCAGGGCGGGTTGAGGCCGAAATAGGCCATCTCCGCCTGGGCGGCCGGAAAGTCGACCAGCTTGCTGATGCCGCTGCCGAGAAACATGAAAACAAGGAGCAAACGCGCGACGAAGGCGGTGATCGGGGAGCGCAGGATGGTCGAGATGAAACCCGGCGTCATCGGTAGCTTTCCTTAAGGGAGGGCGATGCCCGATGTCCTATCGAAGCGGCCGTGCAAAGGCGAGATCCCCTCCGATGCAACCGGGCTACTGGCGGGTTTCTTCCACGTTTCCGGCGTCGTCCTCGTCTTCCTCCTCCTCGCGCGCGGCCTTCGCCTCGGCGATGAAATCGGCCGCATGCTTCTTGGCCTCGCGCACGCTGTCGCCGAGCTCACGCACATAGCGGTCGAGGTCGAGCCGCAGCCCGCCGATCGAGGGCTTCTCGGTTTCGGCGGCATAGGCGACCATGCGCAGCGACAGGCCGAGATCGGAGACGAGGTCGGCGAGGAAGGCGTCGCCCAGATCGTGCTCGTCGGCATAGGCCATCAGCCGCTCGTAGAGCGCGGCGCGATGCTGATCATAGGCCTCTTCATAGGCCTCGTCGGTCTCGTCTTCGGGCTGGTTGTCCCAGTCGGCCATGATGAAGGTCCTCTGCGGAGTTGCGCAACGGGCTCAGGCGACGCCGTCGCGGATCGGCGGCTGGAAGGTGAGACCCATATCCCACGGGAAATAGATCCAGGTGTCCTGGCTGACCTCGGTGATGAAGGTGTCGATCAGCGGGCGACCGAGCGGCTTGGCGTAGACGGTGGCGAAATGCGCCTCGGGCAGCATCTCGCGCACCACGCGGGCGGTCGAGCCGGTATCGACGAGATCGTCGATCACCAGCAGCCCCTGCCCCTTCGCGCCCGCGGCGGCCGTCACCGCCTCGGCGATGGGCTTCAGGACTTCCATCGCGCCCTGGTTCTTGTAGTCGTGATAGCTGGCGATGCAGACGGTCTCGATCAGCCGCACCCCGAGCTCGCGCGCCACGATGGCGGCCGGCACCAGCCCGCCGCGGGTGATGCAGACGATGCCGACGAAGGGCCCTGCTCCCGCGAGCCGCCAGGCCAGCGCCCGCGCATCGCGGTGGAACTGGTCCCAGGAGACGGGAAAGGCCTTGGTCTGGCGGTCGTCGGACATCGGTCATCACCTCGGGCGCACGCGGCGCATCCGAGATCATTAGCGGCAGCGACCGCGCTTCTCCAGAGGCGCGCGCGCGAAATCCCCGCCTTAGCTTTGCTCAGCGCCGAGGAATGGCAGCCGCCATGGCCCTCACCGCGGCCACGGCCGCCGCCAGCTTCTCCGGATCGCGCGAGCGCACGACGAGATTGGAATTCGGCCGCCCGTCCTCGTCGAGGAACGGGTAGGAGCCGATGGTCACGTCCGGATGCGCCTCGGCGATGAGCTTGAGCGGCCCGCCGATATCGCCCTCGCGCGCATTCGCCCGCACCGTCTCGGAGAGCACCTGCACGCCGGTGCGCAGCTTCGGCGCCACCTGGTCGAGCATCGCCTGCATGATGGTCGGCACGCCGGCCATGACGATGACATTGCCGATCCAGAAGCCCGGCGCCTTCGAGACCGGATTGGGCACCAGCTCGGCGCCGGCGGGAATGCGCGCCATGCGCAGCCGCGCCTCGTTGAGGTCTTCCGGCTTGATGTATTCCAGCAGCATGGCGCGAGCGCGCGGATCGACGTGAATGGGCACGCCGAACGCCTTGGCGATGGAATCGGCGGTGATGTCGTCATGCGTCGGCCCGATGCCGCCGGTGGTGAAGACATAGGTGTAGCGGGCGCGCAGCGCGTTCACCGCGCCCACGATCTCGTCCTCGATATCGGGCACCACCCGCACCTCGCGCAGATCGATGCCGATGCCGGTGAGGTACTCGGCGATGTAGCCGATATTCCTGTCCTTGGTCCGGCCGGAGAGAATCTCGTCGCCGATGACGAGAATGCCCGCCGTGACCAGCTCCACTGCACCGCTCATGCGATTCCCCTCCCCTCGACTGCTGCTTCTCGCCGCAAATGAACGCAGAACCCGCCGCAAGCAAGGGCAGACAGCCTCACAAATGGGCAATCGGCGAACAATCCGCCGAATATCTCCATCCGGAGTCTTCCGCCTCTTCCGCTGGCACGGCGTTTGTAGCTAACTTGGCCGAGTTGGGGAGTAGATTTGCAACTATGAGCGTCGCCTTCGACGAGATGACCAATGCGGACGGCTCCATTCGTCCCGCTTACACCACCCTGTCCCGCTGGCTGAGCAGCGTTCCGCCCGAAGTGCTCGATTTCCGACGCAAGGAAGCCGAGTTCATATTCCGGCGCATCGGCATCACCTTCGCCGTGTATGGCGACAGCGACGCGCAGGAGCGGTTGATCCCCTTCGACATCATTCCCCGCATCCTCACCAGCGGCGAGTGGAAGCGGCTGTCAAAGGGGCTGGAACAGCGCACCAAGGCGCTCAACCTCTACATCAAGGATGTCTACACCAAGCGGGACATCCTCAAGGCCGGCGTGGTGCCGGAGGACCTCGTCTACCAGAACCCGGTCTTCCGCCCGGAAATGAACGGCCAGAAGGTCCCGCACGACCTCTACGTCCACATCGCCGGCATCGACGTGGTGCGGGTCGACGCCGACACCTTCTATGTCCTCGAGGACAATGCCCGTACGCCCTCCGGCGTCTCCTACATGCTGGAGAACCGCGAGATCATGATGCGGCTGTTCCCGGAGCTGTTCGCCGACAACCGCGTCGCCCCGGTCGAGAACTACACGGACGAGCTGCTGGCGACGCTGAAGTCGCTCGCCCCGGTGACGGCGACCAGCGACCCGAACGTGGTGGTGCTGACGCCCGGCATCTACAACTCCGCCTATTACGAGCACTCGTTCCTGGCCGACAAACTCGGCGTCGAGCTGGTGGAGGGGCGCGACCTCTTCATCCGCAACGACATCGTCTACATGCGCACCACCGAGGGGCCGAAACGGGTCGACGTGATCTATCGCCGCCTCGACGACGACTTCCTCGATCCCCTCGCCTTCCGGCCGGACAGCGCGCTCGGCGTGCCCGGGCTGATGAGCGCCTACAACGCCGGCAACGTCACGCTGACCAATGCGGTCGGCACCGGCGTCGCCGACGACAAGGCGGTCTACAGCTACATGCCGGACATCATCCGCTTCTATCTCGGCGAGGAGCCGCTGCTGAAGAACGTGCCGACCTGGCGCTGCCGCGAGGCCGACCACCTGAAGTACGTGCTCGATCACCTGAACGAGCTCGTCGTGAAGGAAGTCCACGGTTCCGGTGGGTACGGCATGCTCATCGGACCGCGCGCCGACAAGGCGCAGATCGAATTGTTCCGCGCCAAGCTGAAGCAGGACCCGAACAACTTCATCGCCCAGCCGACGCTGGCGCTGTCGACCTGCCCGACCTTCGTCGAGGAAGGCATCGCGCCGCGCCATGTGGACCTGCGCCCCTTCGTGCTCACCGGATCGGACCGCACGCGCATCGTGCCGGGCGGCCTGACCCGCGTGGCGCTGCAGGAGGGCTCGCTGGTGGTGAACTCCAGCCAGGGCGGCGGAACCAAGGACACCTGGGTGCTGGAGGACAACTGAACGGCGCGTTCATTCGACGGGTTACTAAGCAGTGTCGCAGGAGGGAGCCTAACAATGCCGATTGAAACATGGCTGGCCTTCGTCGCCGCCTCGGCGGTGCTGCTCGTCATTCCCGGACCGACGATCCTGCTCGTCGTCTCCTACGCGCTCGGCCAGGGCCGACGCGTGGCGCTGCCGGTGGCGGCGGGCGTGGCGCTGGGCGACTTCACCGCGATGACGCTGTCCATGCTCGGCCTCGGCGCGCTGCTCGCCACCTCGGCCACGCTGTTCACCGTGCTCAAATGGATCGGCGCCGGCTACCTCATCTGGCTCGGCATCAAGCTGTGGCGTGCCGGCGGCACCCCGCTTGTCGGCGAGGCACGCACCGGCGGCTCCTCGCTGCGCATGCTGCTGCACGCCTGGATCGTCACCGCGCTGAACCCGAAGAGCATCACCTTCTTCGTGGCGTTCCTGCCGCAGTTTCTCGATCCCGGCCGGGACTTCGTCACCCAGATGGTCATCTTCGAGACCACCTTCCTCGTCCTCGCGGCCACCAACGCCTTCGGCTATGCGCTGATCGCCGGCCGGCTGCGCGGCGCCATCGGAAATTCGCACATCGTCGCTGCCATCAACCGGGTCGGCGGCACCCTCCTGATCGGGGCGGGCCTGGCCACGCTCGCCTGGCGCAACGCCAAATGAACGCCAGATAAACCAACGCGGACCCCATGCTTTCACGCACTGCAGACAACCTCTACTGGCTGGCCCGCTACATGGAGCGCGCGGATTGCCTCGCGCGGATCCTCGACGTCACCCAGCGTCTCGCCCAGCTGCCCGCCGCCTATGGCGGCTCGACCAATGAATGGCGCTCGGCGCTGCTGACCGCCGGCTGCGCCGACCTGTTCAAGCAGGTGCATGACGAGGATGCGAGCGAGCAGAACGTCATCAACTTCCTCGCCTTCGCGCCGGAAAACCCGTCCTCGATCCGCAACTGCTTCGAGATCGCGCGCACCAATGCCCGCTCGGTGCGCACGGCGCTGACGATCGAGATGTGGGAGACTATCAACTCCGCCTGGCTGGAGCTGAAGCGCTATTCCACCAAGAACATGACGCGCGAGGAGCTGGCGCGCTTCCTCTCCTTCGTGAAGGAAACCTCGCTGCGCTTCGATGGCGCCGCCTACCGCACCATGCTGCGCAACGACGCCTTCTGGTTCTCGCGCGTGGGCATGTATGTGGAGCGCGCCGACAACACCGCGCGCATCCTCGACGTGAAGTACCATGTGCTGCTGCCGGATTCCGAGCACATCGGCGGCCCGCTGGACTACTTCCAGTGGGCCTCGATCCTGCGCTCGGTGTCGGCGCTGACCAGCTTCCACTGGGTCTACCGCGAAAGCGTGAAACCCTGGCTGGTGGCGGATCTCTTGATCCTCAACGCGCAGATGCCGCGTTCGCTGACCAGTTGCTACCAGAACATCACGCGCTATCTCGACGACATCGCCGCCTATTACGGCCGGCAGGGGCCGTCCCAGCGCATCGCCCGCACGACCCTGACCCGACTGGGCAACAGCCGCATGGACGATATCTTCCAGACCGGCCTGCACGAATACATCGACGACTTCGTTTTCGAGAATAACCGTCTCGGCTCGACCGTCGCCGAGCAATATCTGCTCTGATCGAAAACCGGCCCGCGTCATGCGCATTCATGTGAACCACGCCACCACCTACACCTACGATCCGCCGGCCAATGGCGCGATCCAGACGCTGCGGCTGACGCCGCGCAGCCATGACGGGCAGTATGTCGTCTCCTGGCGCATCGACGTTTCCGAGAGCTGCCGCCTGCGCGCGCATGAGGATGCCTTCGGCAATCTCACGCATACCTTCGCGGTCGACGGCCCGATCTCGGAGCTGCGCGTGCTGGTCGAAGGCGAGGTCGAGACGCAGGAAACCTCCGGCGTCGTGCGTGGCGCCAAGGAGCGTTTTCCCCCGTCGCTGTTCATGCGCGAGACCGACCTCACCAACGCGGACGAAGCGTTGCGCGCATTCGCGGCGGACACGACGGCGCGCGAGGGCGACCGCATCGCCAAGCTGCATGCCCTGACGGATGCGATAGCCGATGTCATGACCTTCGATCCCGATCCGACCAATTCCGGGACCACGGCCGTCGAGGCATTCGGGCTGAAGCGCGGCGTCTGCCAGGATTACGCGCACATCTTCATCGCCTCGGCACGTCATGCCGGCATCCCGGCCCGCTATGTCAGCGGCTACCTCGTCGGCGATGCGGGCACCAGCGCGCAAGCCGGCCAGCAGGCCGGACATGGCTGGGCGGAAGCCTATATCGACGGCCTCGGCTGGATCGGCTTCGACGCGACCAACCGGCAGTGCCCGACCGAGGCCTATGTGCGCCTCGCCATCGGGCTGGACTATCTCGGCGCCGCGCCGGTTCGCGGGAACCGCTATGGCGGCGGCGAGGAAAATCTCTCGGTCGCCCTCACGGTCGATCAATCGAGCCGGCAGATTCAGGGCTGACGGCAAAATCCGCGTTCAAGGTTGCTCCTCGCGAAAGCGCCCCGCTATAAGGGCGCCAAGGGGAGCAGACGCGTGCCGCAGGGGCATGCGGACAGGGGGAAGTGCGTTCATGACCTATTGCTGCGGGATCCTCGTGCGGGAAGGCCTGGTCATGATCGCGGATACGCGCACCAATGCCGGGCTCGACAACATCTCCACCTTCCGCAAGCTGCATGTCTATGAGGAGCCGGGCCGCTACATCATGGCGCTCGCCACCGCGGGCAACCTTTCCATCTCGCAGGCGGTGATCTCGACCCTTCAGGAGGGTCTCGACAATCCCGAGACCGGCCAGAAGGACACGCTCACCGGCTGTACCAGCATGTTTCGCGCGACCCAACTGGTCGGCCGGGCGGTGCGGCACGTCTACCATCTCTATGGCGAAGGGCTGAAGGAAGCGGATGTCCGCTTCGACGTGTCGTTCCTGTTCGGCGGACAGGTGAATGGCGGCCGGCTGCGGCTGTTCATGATCTATTCGGCCGGCAATTTCATCGAGTGCACCGCCGATACGCCGTTCCTGCAGATCGGCGAGCACAAATACGGCAAGCCGGTGCTCGACCGCTCGATCACCTTCGAGACGGACATCTACGACGCGCTGAAGTCCGGGCTCATCTCCATGGATTCGACCATGCGCTCGAATCTCGGCGTCGGCATGCCGCTGGACGTGCTCGTCGCCCGCCGCGAGGGTAGCCAGGCCGAGCTCAACTACCGGATCGAGCCGGGCGAGCCCTATTTCCACGATCTGCGCGAACGCTGGTCCGCCGCGCTGCGTGCCGCTCACACGGCCATCCCGCGTCCGCCTTACGGCCAGCCGCGCTAATACCCCGCAAATGCGAAAAGGATCGTCCGCGCAGTCGCGCGAACGATCCCTATCGCGTCGATCAACTCCGCTCTATCCGCCCGATATTCAGGTAATGAGATAGAGCAGGATGATGATCGGAATCGGAATACCAATGAGCCACATCAAAATAGCTGGCATGATCGTTCTCCTCCCGCAGGAATGACTTTCCTTCTGGCTCGATAACGCCCGCAGGTCTTTAGGGTTCCCACACTCTCCGCGCCTCGGCTAAGAGCCCGTTTGGAAACTCGTCATCGCCGTCATCCTGAGGTGCCCGGCCACAGGCCGGGCCTCGAAGGATGCTGAAGCAGGGCGCCCGGACGAGCATCCTTCGAGGCTCGGGCTCCGCCCGAGCACCTCAGGATGACGTCGTTCTGTTGATATGAGGAATTTCCAAACAGGCTCTAAAAACCGCCTCGTGGCGCATCTCCGCCTTGCCGTGGCGGCAGCTCTCGGCCATTTTGCCGAGCCCGGAGGAAAACCATGAACAACGCCAATAAAATCGCCCTCGTCACCGGCGCCGGCACCGGCATCGGCAAGGCCGCGGCCGTCTCGCTTGCCGAGGCCGGCTTCACCGTCGTGCTGGCAGGCCGCCGGCTGGAGCCGCTGGAGGCCGTCGCGGCCGAGTTGGGCGGCAAGGGCCACCCGATCGCCGCCGATGTCGCCGACCCCGCTTCCGTCGCCGCGCTGTTCGCGGCAACCGCCGACCGTTTCGGCCGGCTCGACGTGCTGTTCAACAATGCCGGCGGCTGGTCGCCCGCGACGCCGATCGAGGACATTCCCCTGGAGGACTGGCAGCGCGTGGTGAATGTGAACCTCACCGGCGTGTTCCTGTGCACGCAGGCCGCCATCCGGCTGATGAAGGCGCAGGACCCCAAGGGCGGGCGCATCATCAATAACGGCTCGATCTCGGCGCATGCGCCGCGTCCGCTCACCGGCCCCTATACCGCCACCAAGCACGCCGTCAGCGGCCTCACCAAGCAGGTCGCGCTGGAAGGACGCGCGCACAACATCGCCTGCGGGCAAATCGACATCGGCAATGCCGATACCGACATGGCGGTGAAGATGAAGAGCGGCATCCTGCAGGCGAACGGCCAGATCATGGTCGAGCCGACCTTCGATCCCGTCCATGCCGGCCGTGCCGTCGCCTATATGGCCGGCCTGCCGCTCGACGCGAATGTGCTGACCATGACCATCATGGCCACGAACGCGCCCTTCGTCGGGCGGGGCTGAGGCTCGGCTTCAGATGACGGCCAGCGCGCCCTGGTAGAGCATCCAGCTCAAGAGCCCCATGACGCCGAGGCTGATCAGCGTCGCCACGATGCCGGCGCAGATGAACACACCGTCGCGCTCGACGAGGCCGAGCGCGAGGATGCACACGGCAATGCCGGGCGGCAGATTGCCGAAGATCGGGATCGGCAGCAGCAGCAGCAGGCCGAGCAGCACCACCAGCCCGCCGAGCACGAAGCGGGCGGAATAGCTGGAGAAATAAGGCAAGCGCGGCCGCGAATAGCCCTCGAAGCGGCGGATCCACTTCAGCGCGCCGCCGACGATCTTCTCCAGCAGGCTGCGTGAGAAGGTGCGCGCGGCGAGCCAGCGCGGCAGCCACAATTCATCGCGCCCGATCAGCATCTGGCCGCCGACGAGACACAACAGCACGCCGCAGATGACCGGTATGCCCGGCGGCATGGGCAGGCAGTTCGGCAGGCCGAGCAGCAGGATGGACAGGCCGAAGGCGCGGTTGCGCAGCGCATGCACGACTTCGCCCACGCCGATGCGCTCCGCCGAATGCGCGGTGACGATCGCGGAGAGCAGCTCCGACGTGCGGGGAGAGCGATGGTCCACTGACGACGTCCCGACTGCCTTCAAACCTTGCCGGAACACCACGACGGCTTCCGCACGGCCGCCCTCATAGCACGGTGAAAGCGGCAAGGAGAGGGCCGAGAGAGGGCTGGTGCCGAAAAGCCACGTCGTTGCGCGGACCGGCCCGCTCAGTTCAGCAGGAAGAGACCATCCACGCTGCGCAGCTCCGCCGGGCGGATCAGCCGGGAATGCGCCACCACCACCGAGTGCAGCGGCCCCTCCAGTTCCCGCTTCCAGAAGGCCAGGAAGCGGTTCAGCTCCGGGAAATGGGGGTAGAGATCGTAATGCTGCCAGAGAAAGGTTTGCAGCAGGCCCTGATGGTCCGGCATGCGGTAGAGGATCTGGGCGGTCGTCAATCCGTAACCGGCGAGTTGCTGGACGAAATCCGACGACGCCTTGCGCGACGTAACACCGGGCGGCGACTCATGAGATGCCATGCGGAACCTCCTTTCGCGAGAGTTCCGAGTGTGCGGAGGCTTGTCGCCGTAGACAAGAGAAAAATATCATTTCTCTTTCAAAATCAATGATCTAGCAGCATATATGGCAGAGTGCTGACAATTTCCCCTTCGCCGCGTTGGCACTCTCGCATCCGGACTGCCAGATTTTTCGGCGCATGCCCTTGCGCGCGGTTCCGCTGCCTCCTAGATGTCAGCCCGGCAGTACGGCCGGATGGCGCAGGTCAGTCCGGCGTGCCGCCGATCAGATGATCATCCACGATTTCTGGAGAGAGAACCGATGAAGTTCCGTCCCCTGCATGACCGTGTCGTGGTCAAGCGTATCGAAGCGGAAGAGAAGACCGCGGGCGGCATCATCATTCCCGATACCGCCAAGGAAAAGCCTTCACAGGGCGAAGTCGTCGCCGTCGGGCCGGGTGGCCGCGACGAGGCCGGCAAGCTCGTCCCCCTCGACGTGAAGGCGGGCGACCGGGTGCTGTTCGGCAAGTGGTCGGGCACCGAGGTCAAGCTCGATGGCGTCGACTACCTGATCATGAAGGAAGCCGACATCCTCGGCGTGCTCGACGTCACCGCCTCGGCCAAGAAGGCCGCCTGACGCAGCCATTGCTCGACGCAAGTCGCAACGCTTCACCGGAGTTCACATAAATGTCTGCCAAAGAAGTCAAGTTTTCCGTCGACGCACGCGACAAGATGCTGCGCGGCGTCGACATCCTCGCCAATGCGGTGAAGGTCACGCTCGGCCCCAAGGGCCGCAACGTCGTGATCGAGAAGTCGTTCGGCGCCCCGCGCATCACCAAGGACGGCGTCACCGTCGCCAAGGAGATCGAGCTCGAGGACAAGTTCGAGAACATGGGCGCCCAGATGGTGCGCGAAGTGGCCTCGAAGTCCAACGACCTCGCCGGCGACGGCACCACCACCGCCACCGTGCTCGCCCAGGCGATCGTGCGTGAAGGCGCCAAGTCGGTCGCCGCCGGCATGAACCCGATGGACCTGAAGCGCGGCATCGACCTCGCGGTCGAGGCCATCGTGGCGGACCTCAAGAAGAACGCCAAGAAGGTGACCTCCAACAGCGAGATCGCCCAGGTCGGCACCATTTCCGCCAATGGCGACTCCGACATCGGCAAGTACCTCGCCGAGGCGATGCAGAAGGTCGGCAACGAGGGTGTCATCACCGTCGAGGAAGCCAAGACCGCCGAGACCGAGCTCGACGTCGTCGAGGGCATGCAGTTCGACCGCGGCTACCTCTCGCCGTATTTCATCACCAACGCCGAGAAGATGCGCGTGGAGTTCGAGGACCCCTACATCCTCATCCACGAGAAGAAGCTCTCCGGCCTGCAGGAGCTCCTCCCGGTTCTCGAAGCCGTGGTGCAGACCTCCAAGCCGCTGCTCATCATCGCCGAGGACATCGAGGGCGAGGCTCTGGCCACGCTCGTCGTCAACAAGCTGCGCGGCGGCCTGAAGGTCGCGGCGGTGAAGGCTCCCGGCTTCGGCGACCGCCGCAAGGCCATGCTGCAGGACATCGCCATCCTCACCGGCGGCACCGCCATCTCCGATGATCTCGGCATCAAGCTCGACACCGTGACGCTCAACATGCTCGGCCGCGCCAAGAAGGTGGTGATCGAGAAGGAGAACACCACGATCGTCGACGGCAACGGCTCCAAGAAGGACATCTCGGACCGCGTCGCGCAGATCAAGGCGCAGATCGAGGAGACCACCTCGGACTACGACCGCGAGAAGCTGCAGGAGCGCCTGGCCAAGCTCGCCGGCGGCGTCGCGGTGATCCGCGTCGGCGGCGCGACCGAGGTCGAGGTCAAGGAGAAGAAGGATCGCGTCGACGACGCGCTGCACGCGACCCGCGCGGCCGTCGAAGAAGGCATCCTGCCGGGCGGCGGCGTCGCCTTCCTGCGCGCCATCAAGGCGCTCGACGGCGTCAAGACCGCCAATGCCGACCAGAAGACCGGCGTCGAGATCGTCCGCAAGGCGATCCAGACCCCCGCGCGCCAGATCGCGTCCAATGCGGGCGAGGACGGTTCGCTGATCGTCGGCAAGATCCTTGAGAAGGACAGCTACGCCTTCGGCTTCAACGCCCAGTCCGGCGAATATGTCGACATGTTCAAGGCGGGCGTGATCGATCCGGCCAAGGTGCTGCGTTCCTCGATCCAGAACGCGGCCTCCGTGGCCTCGCTGCTGATCACCACCGAGGCGATGATCGCCGACCTGCCGAAGAAGGGTGGCGCTGCCCCCGCCATGCCGGGCGGCGGCATGGGTGGCATGGGCGGCATGGACTTCTGAGGAAGTCCATTCGCCCCTGCGTTTCCCAGGTGCTGAAGCCCGGCAAGCCGGGCTTCAGGTGGCGGCATGAACGTCTGATCGACGTCCATCGGCCTTGCAGATGATGAAAGGGCGCGGCGAAAGCCGCGCCCTTTTTCGTTGGACGATGCCTTCTATCGGTTCGGCCAGAAGAATTGCACTTTATAGGCGGGATGGAAGCGTTAGAATTATTTTTGCAATTTGGATCTGAGGTGCAGGAATGACCGATCTGGATAAGGACGGACTTCGTTTGTTAGAACTATTGGTGGAGATGCTGCCACATGTGACCCCCGGTCGCCCCAACACATATGTCACTTACAAAGAAGTGCATCTCCGCTTGGACCTCCCGCTAAAAGGACGATACGGAAAGAGTCTTCAGATCCAGGGATTGAATTCACTTGCTGGTTGGGCTTTCGAAAACAACCTTCCTGCAATCAGCGGACTGATAATTTCAAAATCGACCAAGCGCCCAGGTAGCGGATATTTCGAACTTTATAAGAAAGACGAAGACGATCTTTCTTGGTGGACCAAGGAGATTGAGGATTCCCAAAAAAGACGAGAAGAATTTCAGCGATATTTGTCGCCGCTCCAAGAGAGCGTTTGAGAAGGGGATTGGTTCATAGGCATCGACGCAGGAGTGTGACTGCCGCTGCGATGGTGATGAGGGTTCCCGCAACGGCGGTGATCTGCTCGTAATCGCGGACGAGGCACCGGTTCTTGAAGATCCAAGCCCATAGCTTTCCTAGATTACGAGAGGGCGCGGCGAAAGCCGCGCCCTTTTTCATTTGGTCCGGCGGTCGCGCCACGTCGAGGATCAGGGGCGAACGGCCGTAATCCAGCGATTATGCGCAATGACGCGGTGTTCGGGGATGAACAGCCGCCACCAGGCATTGGGAATGATATCGACCTTGTAGCCATTCGCCCTAAACAGGGCGATGCACTCGTCCTCGAGTTCCTTGCTGTGGACCTCGACGATGAAGTCCGCGGCACCGTCCCGCAGCAGCGTCGCGCCGCTGCGCAGCACGTCCATTTCCGCGCCGTCGACATCGATCTTGACGAAGCCCCGCTTGCTCAGGTCGAGGCCGATGGCGTCGAGCGCGGTGCAGCCCTCGCCGCCGCCGACGAAATTGGGCGACAGCGACACATCGGCCGCCGTCCAGCCATTGGCGACGAGATTGTCGGCGAAGCGCGCCCGCTGTGCGGCAATGGGTTCGAAGGCAAAGACGGTGTGGGCGCCGTGAACCTTCATGAAATACAGCGACATCTCGCCGATGCCGGCGCCGACATCGACCATCCACGCGGCGCGGCCGACCATCTTCCGGCAGGCATCGAACGTCTCGGTTTCATACAGCCCCAGGTAGCCCTGCGTCTGGTTGCTGAAATCCAAGTATAGTTTTACGCCCTTCAGCAAACCGAACTGGACGGTTCTCAGTTTCAGGCCCGGTTTCAACAGGCTGCGCTTCAACATCGAAAGTGGTTGGAATTTCGTTTTATTCAATGCCGCCAAAACATATCCCCCCTGTAGGCACGCTCATCGCCACCACAGACAAGCTACCGCAGACGGGTTGCCTTTGCTGCACGGACGGATCACAGCACGAATATTTTCCGCGTGAGCCGGGAGGCCCGCCTCAATCCAGCGTCTGCCTGAACCGCTTCACCGCGATCAGCATCGCCACCAGCATGATAGCGGCGAGCGCGACGATGTCATTGGCGAGATCGTGCACCCCCGCGCCCTTCAGGAGAATCCCACGCACCATGCGCAGATAATGCGTCAGCGGCAGCGTCTCGGAGACCCACTGCGCCCAGCGCGGCATCCCGTCGAACGGGAACATGAAGCCCGACAGCAGGATGTTCGGCAGGAAATACATGAAGGTCATCTGCACCGCCTGCAGTTGGTTCTGCGCCAGCGTCGAAAAGGTGTAGCCGATGGACAGGTTGGTCACGATGAACAGCGTCGTCAGCGCGGTAAGCAGGCCCAGCGAGCCGACCACCGGAACCTGGAACAGGAAGATGCCGGCAATGATGATCATCGCCGCCTGCCCCGCCCCCACCAGCACATAGGGCGCGATCTTGCCGAGCATCACCTCCACCGGGCGGATCGGCATGGCGAGCAGCGTCTCCATGGTCCCGCGCTCGATCTCGCGCGTCACCGACAGCGCGGTGAAGATCAGCATGGTCATGGTGAGAATGGTGCCCAGCAGGCCGGGCACGATGTTGAGCTGCGTCACCGCCGCAGGGTTGTAGCGGGCGTGGGTGATGATCTCGAAAGGAGGCGGCGCCGCCTCCTGCCCCGAGCCGCGCGGCCCGCCCTCCACCGCGAAACGCTCCCGCTTCACCGCGGCGTCGACGAGGCTGCGCAGCGTCGCCAGCGCGCTGCCCGACGCGACCGGATCGGTGGCGTCGGCCGCCACCAGCATGGCGGGGCTCTCGCCGCGCCGCATCGCCCGCTCGAAGCCGGCGGGAATCTCCACCACGAACAGCACGTCGCCGGCGCGCATCAGGTGCTCGGCCTCGGTCGCGCTGGCGGGATGATGCGTTATCGAGAAGTACTTGGTGTTCTCGATGGCCGCGAGGATGGAGCGGGTGAGCGAGGTGTTCTCATAGGCCAGCACCGCCGTCGGCAGGTGGCGCGGCGTCGTGTTGATGGCATAGCCGAACAGGATCAGCTGGGTCAGCGGGATCATGATCATGGTGGCGAAGGAGACGCGGTCGCGCAGCAGCTGGAGGAACTCCTTGCGCATCATCGCGCCGACGCGGCGGAAGAAACCGCTCATCGGAAATTGTCCCTGGAGCGGTTCATCAGGTCGATGAACACGTCCTCCAGCGTCGGCTCGTCCTTGCGCCAGGTGAGTTCGGGGCGCCCACGGAAGGGAGCGATCGCTGCCTCCAGCGCCGCCGCGTCATGCCCGCCGACATGCACGCTGGCGCCGAACGGTGCCACCAGTTCCACGCCGGGCCGGTCCAGCAGTTCGCGCGCCAGTGCCGCCGGGTCGCCTCCGGTGACGCTCCAGGTGGAAAGTCCCGCACCGGCCACGACCTGCTCGACCGTGCCCTGCGCCAGCAGCTCGCCATAGGCGATGTACGCGATCTCGTGGCAGCGTTCGGCCTCGTCCATGTAATGGGTCGAGACCAGCACGGTCAGCCCTTCGGCGGCAAGCGCGTGGATCTGCGCCCAGAATTCGCGCCGCGCCTTCGGATCGACGCCGGCCGTGGGCTCGTCGAGCAGCAGCAGCTGCGGCGAGGGCAGGATGCAGGCGCCAAGCGCAAGGCGCTGTTTCCAGCCGCCGGAGAGCGAACCGGCGAGTTGCTCGTCGCGGCCGGCAAGCCCCAGCCGTTCCACCGCCTCCTTTGCCGCCGCGACCGGGTTCGGCACGCCATAGATGCGGGCGACGAATTCGAGGTTCTCCCGCACCGACAGATCGGCATAGAGGCTGAATTTCTGCGTCATGTAGCCGACATGGCGGCGGATGGCGCGCGACTGGGTGAGAATGTCGAGCCCGAGACAGCTGCCCCGCCCGGCATCGGGCGTCAGCAGGCCGCACAACATGCGGATGGTGGTGGTCTTGCCGGAGCCGTTGGGGCCGAGAAAGCCGTAGATCTGCCCGCGCTTCACCCGCATGGAGAGGTCGCGCACCACCACCCGGTCGCCGAACGTCTTGCTCAGCCCCTCGACCTCGATCACATAGTCCGGCAGGGGAACCGCGCCGGAAGGATCCGCGCGCCCTTCCCTCATGGAGCGATCTCGACCGTGATGGGCTGCCCGGGACGCAGCGCGCCGGGTGTCTGCGCCTTCGCCTCCAGCATGAAGACCAGCTTGGAGCGCTCATCGAGGCTGTAGATGACCGGCGGCGTGTATTCGGCGCTGGCGGAAATATAGCTCACCCGCGCCGGCACGGGCGTGCAGCCGTCGCAGGTGACGAGCACGTCGGTGCCGAGCGTGAAGCGCGGCAGGTCCGGCTCCGGCACGAAGAAGCGCAGCTTGATCAGCTCCGGCGGCAGGATCGAGATCACCGGCCGGCCGACCGGCACCAGCTCGCCCGGCCGGAAATAGACCGTCTCGACCGATCCGGCGACGCTCGCGGCCAGCTTGCGCCGTTCCAACCGGATACGGGCGTCGTCGAGCTTGGCCTGCGCCGCATCGACGGCTTTCTCGGCGGCGGCGATCTGCTGGTCGCGCGAGCCCATGCGCGCCACCTCGATCTGCTTCTTCACCTCATCGAGCGCAGCCTGGTTCTGGTCATAGGTGTGCTGGGCGGTATCCAGCGCCGCCTTGGAGCCCACCGCCTTGGCGTAGAGGCTCTTCTGCCGGTCGAGTTCGATGAGGGACAGGTCGAGCGCGGCCTCCGCGCGGCGCTGGCTCGCCTCGAGCACCGCGACCTCCTCCGGCCGCTGGGCGGCGGCCTTCGCGTCTGCCAGCTGGGCGCGGGCCTGTTCGAGGCCGGCAACAGCCGCGTCCACATCGGCCTGCTGCAGGACGGGATCGACCTCGAACAACGCCCTGCCCGGCGTCACCCGGTCGCCCTCATTGACATTCAGCGTCAGCAGCCGACCGGCTTCGTCCGGGCCGACGAAAATCACGTCGCCTTCGGCGTAGCCCTGATAGCGCACGGGCCCGCTCTCCGAGCAAGCGGCTAGCCCCAGGGCAAGGGTGATGGCCAGGCACGCGCCGATCCTCATCGCTCCTCCATCCGGTGTCGCCACTAGCAGGAGTTGGCGGCCTTTGGGAGCACAAAAGCAAGACGGGCGCCCCGAGGGACGCCCGCCGCACTGTCGATTATTGACCGGATCAGTTCAGCTTGCCGATGGCGAAGAACTCGGTCTCGCCGGAGGAGTCCTTCACGCCGTCATTGTCGGTGACGACGAAGGCATTGCCCGCGCTGTCGATGGCGAAG
The DNA here is from genome assembly GCF_049445835.1 of Ancylobacter sp. VNQ12. Classification (NCBI taxonomy): domain Bacteria; kingdom Pseudomonadati; phylum Pseudomonadota; class Alphaproteobacteria; order Hyphomicrobiales; family Xanthobacteraceae; genus Ancylobacter; species Ancylobacter sp. VNQ12. Next base: position 20,368 of record NZ_JBMSDU010000033.1, read on the forward strand.
CTCTCGACCTTGTCGAGCACATAGCCGTGCGGCGCGGCGAGCAGCGGCAGCAGGTCCTTGACCTCGGTCTTGGTCAGCGTCGCCGGCGCCGCCTCGCTGCCGAGCGCTGCCGGCGTCACGCCGTTGAGCGAGACGAAGGTCAGCTTCTTCAGCTTCGCCGCGGGGCCGACCTGGTTGTCGCGCTCGATGACGACGAGGCCGTCCTTGTAGGCGGTCAGCTCGGAAAGGCCGACCCAGCCCTTCTCCGCCTTGTCGAGGGGATAGCGCACATAGCCCCAGCTCTTGGCTGCCGGCTTATAGGCGAGCAGCTTCACGAAGCCCTTCGGGTCGTCCTTCCACTCGCGCTGGACGGCGATCCACACGGTCTCGTCGTCACCGGCGCCGGTGACGGCAACGCCCTCATAGCCGTAGCGGGTCGCCTGCGCGGCCGCCGCTTCCGGCAGCGCGATCTCTTCGGCTATGGCACCGTCGGCGCCGACGCGCAGCAGAAGGTTCTGCGTCGGGTTGTCCTTCTTCTCCGGGTTGCCTTCCGAGACGACCCAGAAACCGCCCTCGGCGCGAACGGCGATGCCTTCGAGGTCGAGCCCCTTGGCCGGCTGCCCGTCACGGGTCAGCACGGTCGCGGCGGTGATCTTCGCCGGCAGCGCGGTCGCGTCGACGGTCAGGATGCGGGCCTGCGAGAGCGCGCTGTCGGTCACCGCATAGAGTTTGCCGGGCGTCTTCGCGTCGGCCGCGAAGCCGGAGAGCGCCGCCCACCAGATCGGCAGGCCGTCCGGGCCGTTCTCCGACTGGATGGTCGGGTAGGCCGGCCTGGCGCCGGGCTGGCGCTCATAGACCGTCACTTCCGAGCCGATGCCGCCATCCTCGCGCAGGTCGGTCTCGCTGGCGGTCACGAACAGATTGCGGCCGGGAATGGCGATCAGGCCCTCGGGCCCGACACCGCCCGGCAGGACCTGAAGCAGCTCGGGAGCCTCCGAGCCGCCCTTGTCGCGATAGACGAAGACCAGCGAGCCGCGCTCTGACGCGACGAAGATCAGGCGATCGCCGCCGAAGGTCGCGACTTCCGCGCCCTCCATCTCGATGCCCTTCTTGTTGCGGTGCTCGGGATAATGGCCGAGGCGCACCGCCAGATGCTCGGGCGCGGTGCCGGATTCGAACAGCAGCTTGCCGGTCTTGTCGAAGACGCTGAAGCCGCGCGTGCCGCCCTTCCAGTCGCCCTCATTGGCGATGACGAAGCGCTCGTCGTCGATCCACTGCACGGTGTCGGGCTCGCGGGCGACACCCTTGGCGGAGCCGGAGAGATCGATCACGCCGTCCTTCTTGGTGTCGATGTGATCGAGATCGACCGTGCCGGCGGAGAAATGGTTCGTCACCTTGCCGGTCGGCAGGTCGACGACGACGATGTGGTTGTTCTCCTGCAGCGTGACCACGACCTCGTTGCGAGAGTTGATGTCGACATATTCGGGCTCGGGATCCTCCGGCGCGACCTTGGCGAGGCCGGTGAGGTCCACGACCTTCTTCGAGGCGCCGTCGACGACGCCGTTCTTGACCTGGAAATAGGTGAGATTGCCGGCCGGGGCCTGCGGAAGCGCGCCGTCATTCACCTCTTCGTCGCGCTCGTTTTCGATGGCGATGGCGAGATAGCTGCCGTCCGGGCTCTTGGTGATCGAATCCGGCTGCCCGCCGAGATCGTACTTGGCCTCGACCTTGCGGCCGGCGATGTCGACCACCGCGAGATGGCCGGAGGGGTTGGCCTTCGATTCGGACGTGTTGACCCCGACATAGGCCTTGCCGCCGATCACCACGCTGGTGGTCGGCTCGCCCTCGAGCGCCACCACGCCGGCCGGCTTCGGCGCGGACGGATCGGTGATGTCGATGAAGCCGATGCGCTGGCCGGGGCTGTCGCTGTAGATCAGCGTCTTGCCGTCCTCGGTGAAGGTGATGATCTCGGCCGCGGTCGACTTGGCGGCGTCCGCGCCGGCCGGGAGGTTGTCCACGACATGGAAGGTCGAGATGCGGTTGAACGGCGCGGGAGCCTGGACCGAAGCGGCCGTGGCCGCGAGGCCGAGCACCACCGCCGACACGCCGGCGAGAAGAATGGAGCGCATGGATATGTTCCCATCGAAACGCGGGTCGAGCCCGCCCTGAGGGGCACTTCAAATCGCCGCGAATGACAGCCCGATGACGAATGCACCGAAAACCGCCGCCAAATCCCCGCCAGCTTCTACTTTGGTAGAGTCCGATTGACGCAACTGCCGCGAATTAAGGCTTGCACTTACCTCTGCGGCATCGTCTCCTTGAAGCATCGGGACAAGGCGCTGAAGCGCCGCCCGGCGGGCTCGACCCGTGAGGAAACGCCATAGGAGGAAACGCCATGACCGAAACGTCAGGCAAGAATGCGGATTCGCGCCACGACATCCGCACCAGCCGTCGCCGCTTCATCGCCACCGCCGCTGCCGCGGCCGGCGCCACCGTGGTCGCGGCGCCCGCCGTGCACGCACAGGCGCCGATCAAGCTGAAGTTCCAGTCGACCTGGCCGAACAAGGACATCTTCCACGAGTTCGCCGGCGACTATGTGAAACGCGTCAACGCCATGACCGGCGGGCGCGTCGAGCTTGAGCTGCTGCCGGCCGGCTCGGTGGTCCCCGCCTTCCAGATGCTGGACGCGGTGTCGTCCGGCATCCTCGACGGCGGCCATGGCGTCGCCGCCTATTGGTACGGCAAGAACAAGGCCTTCTCGCTGTTCGGCACCGCCCCGGCCTTCGGCTGGGACGCCGACGAACTGCTCGGCTGGATCCGCTTCGGCGGCGGCCAGGCGCTCTATGACGACCTGGTACAGAACACGCTGAAGCTGAACGTCGTCGGCATGCTCACCGGGCCGATGCCGAGCCAGCCGCTCGGCTGGTTCAAGAAGGAGATCACCAGCGCCGCCGACATGAAGGGCATGAAGTACCGGACCGTCGGTCTCGGTGCGGACCTGTTCAAGGAGTTCGGCGCAGCGGTGACGATCGTGCCGGGCGGCGAGATCGTGCCGGCCATCGACCGTGGCCTGCTCGACGGCGCCGAGTTCAACAACCCCTCCTCGGACCTCGTGCTCGGCTTCCCCGACGTCGCCAAGGTCTACATGCTCGGCAGCTACCATCAGGCGCTCGAGTGCTTCGAGATCCTGTTCAACAAGACCAAGTTCGAGGGCCTGCCGAAGGACGTGCAGGAAATCCTCAAGGGCGCTTCCGATGCCACCTCCGCCACCATGATGTGGAAGGCGCAGGATCGCTATTCGAAGGACCTGGAGGCCATCAAGGCGCGCGGCGTGAAGGTGCTCCCGACGCCGAAGCCGGTTCTCGAAGCCCAGCTCAAGGCGTGGGATGTGGTGATCGCCAATCTCTCGGCCGACCCGGTGTTCAAGAAGGTCGTCGACAGCCAGAAGGAATGGGCCAAGCGCATTGTCGGCTTCCGCCTCGAATACGAGCCGGACTCGAAGTTCGCCTACGACCACTTCTTCAAGACGGCCTGATCTGGCCGTCCGGTAGCGCCCTCTCCCACAGGGAGGGGGCGCCTCTCGGTGCCCGCTTCACCCGCAACGTTGCGTGCCGCGAGGGCTTCGACCGTCCGGATGGCGCGCAGCCTCTGTGCGCCCGCCCGACGGATATCCCATGCAAGCACTCCTTCTCGGCGTCGACCGGCTGAACGCCTTCATCGGCAAACTGTTCGCCTGGTGCATCGTCATCCTCATGCTGGCCATCTGCTATGAGGTCTTCCGCCGCTACGTCCTGCGCGACCCGACCACCTGGGCGTATGACGTCAGCCTGATGCTTTACGGCGCCCTGTTCATGATGGCCGGCGCCTACACCCTTTCGCGCAACGGCCATGTGCGCGGCGATTTCCTCTACCGGAAATGGCAGCCGACCACGCAGGCCAGGATCGACCTCGTTCTCTACTTCCTGTTCTACTTTCCCGGCATCCTGGCGCTGATCTATTCGGGCTGGGGCTATTTCCAGCTGTCCTACATGCTCAACGAGCATTCCTCGTTCAGCCCGGACGGACCGGTGATCTGGCCGTTCAAGGCCATCATTCCCTTCGTCGGCGTGATGATGCTGCTGCAGGGCGTGGTCGAGGTGGTGCGCTGCTACATCTGCATACGCGACGGCGACTGGCCGCAACGCCTGCACGACGTCGAGGAGATGGAGAAGATCATCCTCGACGAGGCCGCCGCCAAGGCCGAGCAGGAAGCCGCCCTCACCGCCATCGAAGGTGAATCCACCGGCCGGGGGTCGCTGTGATGTTTCTGTCCGATCCCGCCCTCGGCATCCTGATGCTGGTGCTGTTCCTTGTCTTCCTGATGCTCGGCTTCCCCATCGCCTTCACGCTGATGGCGCTGGGCGTGGGCTTTGGCTACTTCACGCAAGGCGACAGCATCTTCAACCTGTTCGTGCAGCGCACCTATTCGGTGATGGCGAACGACGTGCTGATCTCGATCCCGCTCTTCCTGTTCATGGGCTACGTGATCGAGCGCGCCAACATCCTCGACCGGCTGTTCCGCGCCATCCAGCTCGCCGCCGGCTGGATTCCCGGCTCGCTGGCCGTCGCCACGCTGATCACCTGCGCGCTGTTCGCCACCGCCACCGGCATCGTCGGTGCCGTGGTGACGCTGATGGGCCTGCTTGCCTTCCCGGCGATGCTGCGCGCCGGCTATGACAAGAAGATCGCCTCGGGCGTGGTGTGCGCCGGCGGGTGCCTCGGCATCCTCATTCCGCCGAGCGTGATGCTCATCCTCTACGGCGCCACGGCCGGCGTCTCGGTGGTGAAGCTCTACGCCGCCGCCTTCATTCCCGGCATCACGCTGGCGGGTATGTACATGGCCTATGTCATCATCCGCGTGATCATCAATCCGGCGCTGGCGCCCAAGCTGCCGGCGGAGGAGCGCAACGTGCCGGCCGGCGAGATCGCGTGGGCGCTGCTGACCTCGTTCCTGCCGCTGGTCGCGCTGATCGTCTCGGTGCTGGGCTGCATCATCTTCGGCCTCGCCACCCCGTCGGAGGCCGCCGCGATCGGCGCGATGGGCGCGATCCTGCTGGCGCTGGCCTACCGCACCTTCAGCGTGGAGAAGCTGAAGGACTCGGTATTCCTCACCGCCCGCGCCTCGGCGATGGTGTGCTGGCTGTTCGTCGGCTCGGCGGTGTTCTCGGCCGTCTTCGCGCTGCTCGGCGGGCAGCGCGTGGTGGAAGAGTTCATCATGGGGCTGGACCTCGGGCCGGTCGGCTTCCTGATCCTGACGCAAATCATCATCTTCGTGCTGGGCTGGCCGCTGGAGTGGACGGAGATCATCGTGATCTTCCTGCCCATCTTCCTGCCGCTGCTGGATCACTTCGGCATCGACCCGATCTTCTTCGGGGTGCTGGTGGCGCTGAACCTGCAGACCTCGTTCCTGTCGCCACCCGTGGCCATGGCACCCTTCTACCTCAAGGGTGTCGCGCCCAAGAACGTGTCGATCGACGAGATCTTCTCCGGCGTCATGCCCTTCATCTTCATCGTCGTGCTGGCGATGGCGATACTCTACATGTTCCCGGGTTTCGCGCTCTGGCTGCCGAACTATCTCTACGGCGGCTGAAGACCGGGAACCCCTTCGGCAAAACAGAACGGGCCCGGCAACGGGCCCGTTCTCATTCGTCTCGCCACATGCTCTCAGAGCGAGGCCGGCAGGCCCTTCGGATCGCCCGGCGCGGTCTTCCAGCCAAGCGAGGGAAAGCGCACGACCCGCCGTCCGCGAAAATCCGCCTCGCAGACGAGGTGGCCACGCTCCTCCATATAGGTCAGCAGCCAGCGCCCCCGCGAGGGCGAGCGGCTGCCATAGGCGCGGGCGAGCGCCTCGTCGGCCGGCGATGGCGCCCCCTCCATGCCGGCGCGGGCGAGCAGCAGGAACACGCCCTGCATCTCCTCCGGCAGGCCCGTCGCCTGCTCCACCGCGCGCTGCCAGTCCTCGTCCCCGGTCCGCGGATCGAGCCCGGCGCGGGCGATGGCGAGCCGGCGGGTGAATTCGGCAAGGTCCGGCACCTTCGAGCCGACCCGCCGCACCCGGCAATGCACGAGGAAGTCCGGGTAAAGCGCCGCCGCCGACCGGAACGGCGCCTCGGGATCGGCAACGAACTGGCGGACGATCTCCTCCACCAGCGCCTCGCGCTCGGCATCGAACGCCGCCGCCGCCTCCGGATCGACCGGTACGGGAATGGGCGCGGGCGTCTCCTCCAGCGTCTCGATCAGCTCCTCGATCGGGCGCGGTTCGGCACGTCGCGCGACAGCGGGCATCGGCTCGGTGCCGAGGTCGTCGAAGATCAGATCCTGCAACTCGGCCGATCCCATCTCCGGCGGCGGCATCAGTTCGGGACGGCCGTTGCGGCTCATGGTCTCGACATAGCCGATCTTCACCGGCAACGGCCGGCGCGACAAAGCAGGGCCGAGCGCGACGAAGGAGCCGGTATTGAGATCGCGAAAACTCTCCGCCTGCCGCTTCTCCATGCCCAGCAGGTCGGCCGCGCGCGCCATGTCGATGTCGAGGAAGGTACGCCCCATCAGGAAGTTGGACGCCTCGGCCGCCACGTTCTTGGCGAGCTTGGCGAGGCGCTGGGTGGCGATGACGCCGGCAAGGCCGCGCTTGCGGCCGCGGCACATGAGATTGGTCATCGCCGAGAGCGAGACGCGCCGCGCCTCGTCGGAAATCTCGCCGGCACCGGACGGGGCGAAGAGCTGCGCCTCGTCGACGATCACCAGCATGGGGAACCAGTAGTCGCGATCGGCGTCGAACAGCCCGTTCAGGAAAGCCGCCGCCGAGCGCATCTGCGCGTCGGCATCGAGCCCTTCGAGGTTGAACACCACCGACGCGCGGTGGCGGCGGATGCGCGCGGCGATGCGCTGGATCTCGCCGGCCGTGCGCTCGGCATCGATGACGACATGGCCGAAGCGTTCGGCGAGGCCGACGAAGTCGCCTTCCGGGTCGATGATGGCCTGCTGTACATGGCCGGCGCTCTGTTCCAGCAGGCGGCGCAGCAGATGGGATTTTCCGGAGCCGGAATTGCCCTGCACCAGCAGGCGCGTGGAAAGAAGCTCCTCCAGATCGAGCCGCACCGGCTGGCCGGCGGTACTGGTCCCGAGCTCGATACCGATCTTCATGCTGTCTGCGATCCTGACGTTAAGCCCCTGCCTAGCACGCGCGCGCGAACCGCTTCAGGACTTGACCCGAAGAACTCCACAGATTCGGACGGCGGGGGCAAGGGGCTTACCGTCATCCCGGCCGACGCGCAGCGTAGAGCCGGGATCGTCCGCGACGGGCGCCCTCTTCGGCACACGATCCCGGATCGGCCTTCGGCCGTCCGGGATGACGAGGGCGCTCGACGACGCCTCGCGCCTGTGCGACATCTCACCCATGCCCGCTCCGCTCTTCACCATCGGCTACGAACAGGTGTCCTCAGCCGCCGTGCTGGACACACTGAGCGCGGCCGGCGTCGAATTGCTGGTCGATGTGCGGGCGGTCGCCGCCTCGCGCCGCGCGGGCTTCTCCAAGAGCCATCTGGCCGCCGGCGTCGCCGGGCGCGCCATCGGCTATCTGCACCTGCGTGGCCTCGGCACGCCGGCCGAGGGGCGGCAGGCGGCACGCGCAGGCCATTATGACGAGCTGCGGCGCATCTACGACCTGCATCTGGCGACGCCCACCGCACGGGAACAGCTCGACGAGCTGACCGAGCTGGTGAGGAACGGCCGGCGCGTGTGCCTGCTGTGCTTCGAGCGCCACCCCGAGCACTGCCACCGCCAGATGATCGCCGATCTCATCTGCGAGCGCGTCGACGTGCCGGTCGAGCACCTTCTGGCGCCGCCGGTCTGATCATTTCCACTTCTGCGGCAATTTGCCGCGTTTTTCGCAACGAATCAGTCCGCACCCACAACCATAGATTGATTGAGCGCAACCGCGTCGGTGCGGTCGAATAGCCTCCATTCACATACCGCCCCTGCACTCCATCCGCCGAGCGCGCCGATGATCGGTTCGCCGAGCCTTGCACATGCGTGCCTTCCCGCACGTCTGAAGAGGCTGCGGACGGTCGCGCTTTCCTCGGTCGCCATCTGCCTCGGCCCCTCGGTCGAGGCCGATGAGACGCGCCCCGATCCCTTGCGCGACCGGCTCTACTTCTTCACCGGCATGGATGTGGCGCGTGACAATGCCTATGGCTGGGCCGGCATGGCCTGGGCTCCCTTCGCACGGATGGACGAGGAAGGGCTGCGGCTGCGCACCCAGACCGGCGGCGGCGGCTATCGCTACCGCACCGATGCGGTGCCCGGCGGCTGGAACAGCGCCAGCAAGCTGGAGGGGGAGATACTCGCCGGCTGGCAGTGGCTGCGCGGCCCGCATGCGCTGACCGTCTATGCCGGCGTGAATGTCGTCGACAACCGGCTCGACCATCCCGATCCCGGCAACCGGGACCAGGGAACGCAGTTCGGCGCCAAGCTGGTGGCCGAGTGGTTCTACCGGCACGACGAAGACTGGACGTTCACGGCCGCCCTCGCCGGCTCGACGGCGGACGAAACCGCCAGCGTGCGCGCCACCGCCGCGCGCCGCATTCACAGATGGTTCGATCTCGGCGTGGAGGCGTCCGCCTCCACCGACTGGCTGTCGCAGGACGCGCGCGGCGGGCTGTTCCTGGCCACGCCACTGCCCGGCTGGCAGTTGCGCGCCGCCGGTGGATGGCGCTGGAGCAGCGACAGCGACGAGGGTCCCTACGGCACGCTGTCGCTGTACGTACCTTATTGAGCCCCGTTCAGGCGTCCTCCGCCTTCATGCCGTCCAGCGCGGGCCCCTCGTCGACATCGGCATGGGCGGCGATCTCGTGGATCGCCAGCGCCGCCAGTTCGTCGCGCGTGTCGATATCGAGAAAGGCGCCATCGCCCTGCGTCGCGACCTCGACCACCGCATCGGGATATTGGGCGATGAGGTGGCGCGCGCCGATATCGCCGCTCAGCGCCATCAGCGCCGGGAACATCCGCCGCGCCCAGGCGACCGGATTGCCCCGCCGTCCCTCCACCACCGGCACCGCGATCAGTTGCCCGGCCTCGACGTCGATCGCCCGCGCGAGACGCTCGACCAGTTCGCCGCCCACCATCGGCATGTCGCCCAGCATGACCACAGCCGCCTCGACGTCCCCGGGCAAGGCGGCGATGCCGGTGCGCAGCGAGGTCGACAGCCCCTCCGCATAGTCCGGATTATGCACGAACACGATGTCGAGCCCGGTCAGGGCCGCCCGCACCTTGTCGGCTTCGTGCCCGGTGACGACCACCACCGGCCGCGCCGATGACGCCAGCGCCGCCTTCACCGCCCGCCGCACCAGCGGCTCGCCCTCGACGGGGACGGAAAGCTTGTGCGCCTCCGGCATGCGGGTGCCGCGACCGGCCGCCAGCACCACCGCGGCCCGTTTGCTCGTCGTGTCGCTCACCGCGCCTTCGCGCGGCTGCGGGCGGGTCGGGATTTCCATGAGCAGACCTCCGACACCCATCGATGTGACGTCCTCGCGCGACACGGCGAGCCCCGCGAGAAGCCGGTGCAGCACCCAGTCGAAGCCGTTCTCCCGCGGACTGCGCGCGCAACCGGGCGCACCGAGCACCGGCATCCCTCCAACGCGGCCGACCAGCAGAAGGTTGCCGGGATCGACCGGCATGCCGAAATGCTCGACGACGCCACCCGCCGCCTCGATACCGGCCGGGATCACGTCCCGCCGGTCGGCGATGGCCGAGGCGCCGAACACCAGCGCCAGTTCGGCGCCATCGGCCGCCACCTCCGCCAGCGCGCGCGCCACCTCCGCCTCGTCGTGCCGCACACGGCGCTCACCGATGATGGCCGCTCCCGCCGGGGCGAGCCGGGCCGCCGTGGTGCGCAGCGTCTTGGCGACGACCTTTTCCTGAAGGCCGGGAAGCAGCGTCGAAATCACCGCGACGCGCCGGATCCTGTAGGGCGCCACCTCGATCAGCGGCCGGCACAGCGGCCCGAGCGCCTCCATCACCGCGCCCGGCACAGCGAAGGGAATGATTTTGACGGTAGCGATCATCTCGCCCGTCGCCACGGTCCGGTAGGCGGGCAAGGTCGCCAGCGTCACCGCCTCGTCGATCCGGTTGAGCGCATCCACGCCGGCGCGGTCGACCACCAGCACGCCGGTCGCCCCGGCGCGGAGGTTGACGCGCCCGGTGAAGGCGGCGTCCGGCACCGCATGCGCGCCGGCAATGGCGGCGCCGATCGCGGTGGCCGCGTCATTCTCGCCGACATCACCCGCCTCCAGCCGGGTCGCCACGATGTCCGCCACGCCCGCCGCGCGCAGTTGGGCAATCAAGGCGGGCGTGAGCACGGCACCCTTGCGCAGGTCGAGGCCGGGAAGGCGCACCGAATGCACCACCACGGCGCCCTCGGCCTCCTCCAGCGCGATGCGGCCAAACTTCACGCCGCCTGCTCCCGCATGGCCGGCCGTCGGCGCAGATCGGCGATCACCTCGCCCAGGATCGCGACGGCGATCTCCGCCGGGCTGACCGAGCCGATGTCGAGGCCGATCGGCGAATGGATGCGGGCCAGCGTCTCGCGCGAGAGCCCCTGCGCGGCCAGACGTTCCAGCCGCGCGGCATGCGTCTTCCGCGAGCCCAGCGCACCGACATAGAAGCAGCCGGCCGTCAGCGCCCCGACGAGCGCGGGATCGTCGATCTTGGGATCGTGGGTCAGCGCCGCCAGCGCGGTGAACGGGTCGAGCCCGATCCGCGCCAGCGCCACATCCGGCCATTGCGCGCGGAGATCGACGCCGGGAAAGCGCTCGGGCGTGGCGAAGGCGGTGCGCGGATCGACGATGATCACGTCGAACCCGGCCGTGGTCGCCATCGGCGCCAGCGCCTGCGAGATATGCACCGCGCCGGTGATGACGAGGCGCGGCGCGGGCACCTGCGCGGTCAGGAAGACGCGCTCATTGCCGACCTCCACCAGCCGGCTCCTGCCGGTCCTGAAAACCTCCGCGAGATGGTCCGCCAACGGGTCGGCGGCGACCTGCGCGGCAAGCACCAGCCGCTGCCGGCCGCTCTCCAGTTCCGTCACCAGCACGCTGGCGCGCCGGGCCGCGCGTTCGCCGTTCAGCGCGTCGAGCAAGGCGAGATCCATCACGCGACCTTCTCGACATAGACGGCGATGCGCCCGCCGCAGGAGAGGCCGACCTGCCAGGCGGTCTCGTCGGCGACGCCGAACTCGATCACCCGCCCGCGCCCGTCGGCGATGACATCGGCCGCCTCGGCCACCACCGCGCCCTCGACGCAGCCGCCGGACACCGAGCCGAGGAAATTGCCCGCCTCGTCGATCACCAGATGACTGCCGACCGGACGCGGCGCCGAGCCCCAGGTCTCGATGACGGTGGCCAGCGCCACGCCGCGCCCCTCCCGGCGCCAGCGCGCGGCGGCCTCCAAAACGTCTTCCTCACGAACGAACATCGCGTTCCCCTCGGCCAATTCGCACGAACATAGCGCAATGCAGCAAACCGCGCCTTGCCGGCAAGAACGGAACGGATCACAAGACCGCGCATGAAGCCTGTCCACTCCCCCCTCTCTCCGGCGGCAATCGCCCGCGTGCCCCGCACGCTGCGCAGCCTCGACGAGCTCGCCGCCGCCGGCCTGCTGCCGTCGCGCGAGGGCCTCGATGCCGTGGCCGAGCGCTACGCGGTGGCGCTCACGCCGACGCTTGCCGCCGCCATCGACCGCGCCGCGCCGGACGATCCGGTCGCGCGCCAGTTCGTGCCCGATGCGCGGGAAATCGAGACGCTGCCGCAGGAACTGGCCGACCCCATCGGCGATGCGGCGCACAGCCCGGTGCCCGGCATCGTGCACCGCTATCCCGACCGGGTGCTGCTGAAGCTGGTCGGTGTCTGCGCCGTCTATTGCCGCTTCTGCTTCCGCCGCGAAATGGTCGGACCGGGCGCCGAGACCAGCCTGTCCGACGAGGCGCTGGACGCGGCGCTGGCTTATGTCGCGGGCCATCCCGACATCTGGGAGGTGGTGGTGACCGGCGGCGACCCGCTGGTCGCCTCCCCGCGCCGGCTGGCCGAGCTGATGACCCGGCTCGCCGCCATCGGCCATGTCCGGATCGTGCGCTTTCACACCCGCGTGCCGGTCGCCTCGCCCGAGCGCATCACGGCGGCGCTGGTCGAGGCACTCAAGGCGCCCGGCCTCACCACCTATGTCGCGGTGCATGCGAACCACGCTCGGGAACTCGGCCCCGAGGCCCGCACGGCGCTGGCGCGGCTGGCGGATGCCGGCATCGCGCTGGTCGGCCAGAGCGTGCTGCTCGCCGGCGTGAACGACGATGCCGGCACGCTGGCGGCGCTGTTCCGCGCGCTGGTCGAATGCCGGGTGAAACCCTATTACCTGCATCATCCCGATCTCGCCCCCGGCACCGCGCATTTCCGCCTGCCCATTCAGCGGGGACGGGAGCTGATGCGGGCCTTGCGTGGCCGCGTCTCCGGCCTTGCCATCCCGATCTATGTGCTCGACATTCCCGGCGGCTACGGCAAGGTGCCGGTCGGCCCGGACTATCTGGAGCCGGCGCCCGAGGGTTGGCGTGTCACCGATTATTGCGGCGGTGAGCACGCCTATGACGAGGCGGTTGCCCCTCGCGACACAAGCGGCGACGCGCGGTGAAACCGGCGGCCAATGTCGACGTCGTCGTGCTCGGTGCCGGTGCGGCCGGGATGATGTGCGCCTGGGAATCCGGCAAGCGCGGCCGGCGCGTGGTGGTGATCGACCATGCCCGCGCGCCCGGCGAAAAGATCCGTATTTCCGGCGGCGGGCGCTGCAACTTCACCAATCTCGACGCGGCGCCGCGCAACTACCTCTCTGAAAATCCCGGCTTCTGCATCTCGGCGCTGAAGCGCTACACCCAGCGCGACTTCATCCGACTGGTCGATGCGAGCGGCATCGCCTGGCACGAGAAGACGCGCGGCCAGCTGTTCTGCGACGGCTCCTCGCGGCAGATCGTCGACCTGCTCACCGACGGGTTGCGTGACGTGGGCACGGAACTGCGCCTCGCCACCGGCATCACCCGCATCGATCGCACCGCCGACGGCTTCGCACTGGAAACGACGAATGGCGCCCTTGCCTGTCGCTCGCTGGTCGTCGCCACCGGCGGCAAGTCCATCCCGAAAATGGGTGCAACCGGCCTCGGCTACGACATCGCCGCGCGGTTTGGCCTGAAGCTGGTGCCCACACGCCCCGCCCTCGTGCCGCTCACACTGGAGGCGGGGCTGCTGGAGCGGCTGGCACCGCTGGCCGGCGTCGCGGTCGAAGGGCGGGTACGGCTCGGCAAGGCACAGTTCGAGGATGGCGTGCTGTTCACCCATCGCGGCCTCAGCGGCCCGGCGGTGCTCCAGATATCCTCGTACTGGCGGGAAGGCGACGAGATCGAGATCGCGCTCGCGCCCGGTGCCGATGTGCTCGCCGGCCTCAAGGCGGCACGCGCCAGCCATGGCCGGCAGGCTGCGTCCACCGCGCTGGTGCCGTTCGTCCCTAAGCGCCTCGCCCAGCTGATCGGCGAGCGCGAGGCGGGGGCGAAGAACCTCGCCGACCTCTCCGACAAGATATTGCGGCGGATCGATGAGGCCGTGAATGCTTGGCGGGTGAAGCCGGTCGGCTCCGAGGGCTACCGTACCGCCGAAGTCACGCTCGGCGGCGTGGACACGGCGGGCCTCGATTCGCGCAGCATGCAGGCCCGCGAAGTGCCCGGCCTGTACTTCATCGGCGAGGTCGTCGACGTCACCGGCTGGCTCGGCGGCTATAATTTCCAGTGGGCGTGGTCGTCCGGCTGGGTCGCCGGCCAGTTTGTCTAGGTGACATACCCATAAGGGGATTCCCAGCGGAGCATTGTTTTGATTCACTGATCTCAGCCCTGGAGGTTGAGATGGCGCGCTTTGACCTGACGGATTTCGAGTGGTCGGTGATCGCACCGCTT
>NZ_JBMSDU010000034.1:0-27034 GCF_049445835.1 Ancylobacter sp. VNQ12
CATCAAGCGCGTCATCGCCGTCGCCGGCGTTGCATCGACCCTCAGAGCGATAACCGGGTGAACGGAGCTGACGCGCGCCATGGCAACAACCTGCGCGACGAGCCAAAGTGAGTTCTCACACAGCCTCGAGCGCAGAGCTGTCGCCCACCTCATGGATGCCCATGGGATGAGCGAACGGCGGGCGTGTAAAGCCACCGGCTTCTGCCGCATGACCATGAGATACAGGGCCACGCGCGGGGACGACGCCTCGCTGCGTGAGCGGATGAAGGCCATCGCCCAGGAACGGCGGCGGTTCGGGTATCGGCGTCTCCACGTCCTGCTTCGGCGGGAGGGCTTCCGGGTCAACCACAAGCGGCTGTTCCGGCTCTATCGCGAGGAACGGCTGATGGTCCGCCGGCGAGGTGGTCGCAAGCGGGCGATCGGGACGCGGGCGCCGATGATGATCCCGCTGCGACCGAACGAGCGCTGGTCGCTCGACTTCGTCGCCGACCAGATGACTGACGGCCGGCGCTTCCGGATGCTGGCCATCGTGGACGACTGCACCCGCGAGTGCCTGGCGCTGGTGGCGGACACGTCGCTCTCCGGTGTGAGGGTCGCTCGCGAACTCGACAGGCTTCTGGCAGAGCGCGGCCGGCCGAAGATGATCGTCAGCGACAATGGCAGCGAGTTCACCTCCAATGCCATTCTGGCCTGGGCCGACGCGGCGAGGGTCGAGTGGCACTACATCGCGCCCGGCAAGCCGATGCAGAACGGCTTCATCGAGAGCTTCAACGGCCGGCTGCGGGACGAGTTGTTGAACGAGACGCTGTTCTCCAGCCTGTCTCAGGCCAGAGCCGCTCTCGGCCGGTGGCAACTCGACTACAACACCGCCCGGCCGCACTCGAAGCTGGGATGGCAGACACCAACGGCCTTCGCCTCAACATTCCACCCGCGGCGGGATCAGACGCTCCGCATCATGAATGGCTCCGCGTCCGTTCCAGCCGCTCCCCACGCCCGAGAGGGCAAATCCAACCGCCAGAACGAACTCACAGTTGGATAGAAGTTGGGGGCAACGTCACCGCCGATCGTCGACGCGCGGAACCCCTCGCGGCTTGTTCGGCAGCAGCGGGGCGATGATCGACCATTCACGATCGGTCAGTTCGTAACGGCGACGGGACATCAGAGGCCTCCCTTTTTCGGAAGCCCTTGAATCATCAGCCCATTCAGATGCCAAGAAGATTTATGAGTTTACGGCCTAGTTGTTTAGTCCCACAGTGTGATGGCGTATCATTATCTCCGTTTGAGAGGGACACGCTATGGGCCAGGTTCTTCACGGGAGCGCCAAGACCACGCACGCCGTTCGAGCGGAGCTACAACGATCGCAATCTTCGGTCGCAGAGCTCGCGCGACGCTTCGGGATCAACGAGAAAACCGTGAGGAAGTGGCGATCCCGCCGGATGGTCGAAGACGCGCCGATGGGCCCGAAGGAGCGGCGCAGTTCGATCCTTTCCTCCATCGAGGAGGCGGCGATCGTCGCTCTGCGCGTGCAGGCTCGCCTGCCGCTGGACGACGTCTTCGTCGCCTTGAAGGACGTCATCCCGCATCTGACGCGCTCGTCGCTGCACCGCTGCCTTCAACGGCACGGAATCTCGCGCCTGCCGAAGGCCGATCGCGAGAAGCCCAAGCGGTTCAAGTGAACCGCCCCGGGTTTGCCGGAGGCCGTTTCATTTGAGTCACGCCGCCATGGCCGGTTCTTCCAGCATGGCGTAGTAGCGCTCCTCGGCTTCGGCCGGCGGGATGTTGCCGATAGGCTCCAGCAGCCGGCGATTGTTGAACCAGTCGACCCAGGTCAGCGTGGCGAACTCGACTGCCTCGAAGCTTCGCCACGGCCCGCGCCGGTGGATGACCTCGGCCTTGTAGAGTCCGTTGATCGTCTCGGCCAGCGCGTTGTCGTAAGAGTCACCGACACTGCCGACGGAGGGTTCGATGCCAGCTTCGGCCAGTCGCTCGGTGTAGCGGATGCTGACATATTGAGAGCCTCTGTCGGAGTGATGCACCAGGCCGCCGCGATGGGTGGGCCGCCGTTCGTGCAGGGCCTGTTCGAGAGCGTCGAGGACGAAGCCCGCATGGGCGGTCCTGCTCACCCGCCAGCCGACGATGCGGCGGGCATAGGCATCGATGACGAAGGCCACGTAGACGAAGCCCGACCAGGTGCTGACGTAGGTAAAGTCCGAGAGCCAGAGCCTGTTCGGCGCCGGGGCATGGAAGACCCGGTTCACATGATCGCGCGGACATGGCGCGGCCTTGTCCTGCACGGTGGTGCGGACCGGCTTGCCGCGAATGACGCCGTGGAGGCCGAGGTCGGCCATCAGCCGTTCGACCGTGCAGCGCGGGACGCCGAAGCCTTCGCGTAGCATCTGACGCCAGACCTTGCGCGCGCCATAGACCTCGAAGTTCTCGGCGAAGACGCGCTCGATCTCCGGTCTCAGGGCCATGTCCCGCTTCGCCCGCGCCGACAGCTTCTCGGGATCGACGCGCTTGGCGACGTGGTCGCGGTAAGTCGACGGGGCGATCGGCAGCACCTTGCAGATCGGCTCGACCCCGTGGACCTCGCGGTGATCGTCAATGAATGCGATCATCGTTTGAACGGGCGGTCGAGTTCCGCCTGGGCAAAAAAAGCGGAAGCCTTGCGCAGGATCTCGTTGGCCTGCCGAAGCTCACGGTTCTCCCGCTCCAGCGCCTTCAGCTTCGCTGCCATGTCCGTCGGCATACCGGCCCGTTTGCCGGCGTCGACCTCGGCCTTCTTCACCCACTCGTTCAGCGTCTGGCCCGTGCAGCCGATCTTGGCTGAGATCGACATGATCGCTGCCCAGCGAGAGGGGTGTTCATGTTCGTGATCCAGCACCAGCCGCACGGCTCGCTGGCGCACTTCCGGGGAAAACTTGTTCGTCGTCTTGCTCATGATGGCTCCACCTTCTCAGGAGTTGGAGCCTCCGGCAAACCCGGGGCGGTTCAAAGGCCTACGAGATCGGCTACTTCCACCTCGACATCGCCGAGCTGCGCTACGAGGATGGCAAGGCCTATCTGTTCGTGGCCGTGGACCGCACTTCCAAGCTGGTCTTTGCCAGGATTTACCGGAAGGCGACGAAGCTGGTGGCGGCCGGTTTCCTCAAGGCTCTGCTCATCGCTGTCCCCTACAAAATCCACACGGTGCTGACCGACAACGGCGTTCAGTTCGTCCAGCACGACAAGAGAGCCAAGGGCGGTTCCGTCGCCCACATCTTCGGAAGGGTCTGCGCTGAACACGATATCGCGCACAGGCTCACCAAGCCTTATCACCCTTGGACCAACGGGCAGGCCGAACGGATGGTCCGCACTATAAAGGACGCGACCGTCCGCGCCTTCCACTACGCCTCGATCAACGACCTGCGACGCCACGTTCGCGACTGGCTGCTCGCCTACAATTACGCCAAGCAGCTCAAGGCGCTTCGGTTCAAGACGCCGCTCGAAGCGCTCAAGCTCATCAGCGCCGAAAAGCCGGAGCTGTTCGTTCGTCAACCAAGCCATGACATGCTGGGACTGAACACCTAGTCGCCTTGCCGGTCACCGCGGCAACGGCGCAGATTTCGCTCAAGATCGGCCATGGGCACACCGAGAACCACAGCTTCCATCTGGCCATTCAGAAATTCCAGGAGGCGCTCGAAAAGCGGGCTCCGGGCGAATTCACGGTCGCCGTCTTCGCGAATTCGCAGCTCGGCACCGAACGCGAGATGCAGGAGCAACTGGCGACCGGCACGCTCGAAATGACGCTGACCGGCGTGCTCGCGACCTATGAGCCGAAGATCACGTTGCTGGAACTACCTTACCTTTTCCGCGACCGAGAGCACATCAAGAAAGCCCAGGCCAGCGAGGCCGTCCAGAAACTTGCCGCCGGCCTTCCGGCCAAGGGTGTACGTCTGGTCGGCTTTCTGGAGAACGGATTCCGGAACATCACCGACAGCATCCGACCGATCAACAACCCGGCGGATGTGAAGGGCCTGACGATCCGTACACCGGAGAATCTGGCGCAGATCGAGACCTTCAGGGCACTCGGCGCCAGCCCGACGCCGATGGCGTTCTCCGAGCTCTATGCCGCCCTGCGTCAGGGCGTCGTAGACGGCCAGGAAAATCCGCTTGAGAATATTTCCGACGGAAAGCTCTTTGAGGTCCAGAAATACCTTGCGCTGACCCACCACATCTACAATTCGGCGTATTTCCTGGTGTCCGAATCGTTCTACCAGTCGCTGACCGAGGTGCAGCGGAAGGCTCTGCAGGAAGCCGTCAAGGAAGCCAGCGACTGGCAGATGGATTATGTCGCCAACCGCGAAGCGGAACTGCTGGAGTCGCTCAAGAAGGCGGGCATGCAGGTGTCCGAGCCCAACCAGGACGAGTTCAAGGCGGCGACGGCGCCTGTGTATGATGCCTTCTACCAGAAGTTCGGCAACGATGCCCGCGAGTTCGTCAAGGCGATCCAGGCGCTTTGACTGGCGACGGCGGCGTCTCGCCGGATTTACCGTTCCGAACCGACACGAGAAGCCGCGGACGCCGCGGCTTCTCAGCGGAAGCTCTCATGAAAAAGCCGCCAGCGTGCCGCCTGCCCCGTCCGATGCAGGCGCTGAAACTGCCGCTTGTGCCCTTATTACTTGCGTCCTAACTAATTGCCGCCGACGACGCTGGGGGCACACTTGGACACTGGCCGGATTTACGTCTTCGGAAACATGTGAGCCATGGAGTTGGACGCCTGGGAGCGCCAGAAGCAGAAGTTCGCTGCGGCGACGACGAATGGCCGGTTTGGGGCCGATATCGTTCTCTAATAGGTCAAGAGTGGCAGCTCAGTTTGTGAGCGATATTGACGCTTTCGGGTGCCTGCGTTCTCTACGTGCTCATGGGCACTTGATGGGGTTGGCTAGGCATGGAGCAGCTTGGTTGAAACCGCAGTCGGCCGACGGGTCGGCGGCGTGCGACAGAATCGGCGCCGTCATCCATTCCCTCCCTCGGGCGTCGCTCCCGCTCGGGAGCTGTTTCGGCCTCCTGTGTGATCCGGTGCCGAGATCGGCTACGCCGGCTTGAACTCCGTGCCGTGCCGGAGCATGGCGTGCATGATGATGGCGAGCCGCCGGGCAAGCGCGACCCGAGCCTTGCGCATGGTGGATCGCTTGGCGATGCCCAAAGCCCACTCCTTCAGCTTCAGAGATCCTCGGTAGCGCGTGAGCATAACGTTCGCAGCCTCGTAGAGCAGCGTGCGCACACGCCGGTCGCCGCATTTGGAGATGCTGCCGGTGTAGTCGACCTCGCCGGATTGATAGCGTCGCGGCACCAGGCCCAGATAGGCGCCGATGTCCCGGGAGCGCCGGAAGCGTTCGGGGTCGTCGACAGCGGCCGTGAAGGCGAGTGCGGTGAGATGGCCGACGCCCGGGATCGTCATCAATCGGTGGCAGGCCTCAGATGACCTGGCCAGCTTCTTCATGTCGGCATCGATGGCCGTGATGGCGGAGAGCACGGCGCCGCGCGCCGCGATGAGGCCTCGCATAGCGGCGGACAGGCCATCGATCCCTTCGCTTGCTCGCAGCGCCTGCTCGATGAAGGCAGGGCTGAGCGCTCGCGGCAAACGGACACCGAACACCACGGCGAGCCCGCGGATCTGGTTCTCCATCATCACACGCTGCCCGACCAGTTTCTTGCGGGCGATGATCAGCGAGCGAATGGCATGTGCCGGGAGCGACTTCACGTGCGTTGGCTTGAAGAAGCCGGTCCGGGCGAGATGCGCTAGGCCGCGCGCATCGTTGCGGTCGGTCTTGTGGGTCGCCAGCGACTTGAGCGCCTGATAGGCCTGCCGGCTCTCGATACAGACCACCGGCAGGCCGAGAGCGACCAGGCCATGGTAGAGCATTGGCGCCATCCGACCGGTCTCGAAGACGACCCGCCGACACGCCGGAGCCTTCGCCAGTTCCGCCTCGATGGCGTCAGGCGCAGACGCGGCCTTTGCTTCGTGAACAAGTGCCCCGTCGCGATCGACAACGCAGATGTGCGTCTCCTCCATCGAGACATCCAGGCCCGCAAAATACTCCATGATGGGTCTCCTCTTCCAATGACGGAGCCGAGCGTATCGGTCTCCGCAGAAGAGCTGCCGCCTATTACCCCATGTTGAAAAAGTCGGCCCTGAGCGTGGCTGCCAGATCGCGGATTTGGCTGATCGAGGCTCGCCTCTCACGCTAGCCTGATCTGCGGCCCGTTCGGCAGGAGCTTGGCGAGCTTCCTGAGGTTCTGGGCAGCTGCGGCGAGATGGAACTCGTCTCTGGCGCCGTTTGGTCCGCGCAGGCGCAGCCGGTCGAGCTTCAGGATGCGCTTGAGGTGGGCGAAGAGCATCTCGACCTTCTTCCGCTCGCGCCGTGAGACGACATAGGCGTCGGTCTGGGCTATGTCCCTGGCCATGTCGCGGGCGCCTTCGTGGATTGAGCGCAGGATTTTGCGGGCCGGGGTGTTTGGGCAGCACTGCGGCTTCAGCGAGCAGGCGTCACAGGCAAATTTGCTGGCGTGGTAGCGCATCATGCCGTTCTCATCGACGAGCGGGCGCTCGGTTCGATAGACCTTCTGGCGCTGCCTCAACTCCTTCCCGGCCGGGCAGATATAGAGGTCGCGGTCGTGGTCGTAGGCGAAGTCGGAACGGCTGTAGGTGCCGTCGCTGCGCTGGGATTTGTCGAAGACCGGGATATGCGGCTCGATCCCGCGCTCATGCACCAACCAGGCGAGGTTCTCGGCTGAGCCATAGGCGCTGTCGGCGGCGAGCTTGGCCGGCCAAAGGCCAAAGCGCTCCTGCGTCCGGTCGAGCATGGTGCGGGCCGAGCCGACCTCGGCCTGCCGGATGGCGCGGCTGGCCTCGACATCGACGATGACGGCGTGGTCGAGGTCGATGAGATAGTTGGTGGCGTAGGCTCCGCATGCTGGTCGCCATGATGGTTCGCGAAGTGCAGAGCATGGCGCGCGCAACGGACCCAACGGCCCACCGCCTTGTCTGGCGGGGACGGCTCTACCACCGGCTGCTGCGCCTCGCCCGCCTCGCCGACAGGAACGGCGCCGACCGCGCCGCGGCAATTGACGGCGGTCTGGCGGTCCTCGCGCTCGGCTCCGCCATTATGGCGATGCGGGATATGCTGAAGAAAGGCGATTTGCCCGCCGGCGTCCGCCGCAGCCTGGACACCGCCCTCGCACGTCTGGAGCGGGTGGGAAAGGCTCCCGACAAAGCCGCGGCGGCACTCTCGACCGCGTCGGAGCGGCTGTCGCGCCTTGGTGCCCCGGAGGGGGAAACGCTGGCAAGCGCGTCGCGGGCGTTGGCCGCCAATGCCGCATTCCTGCGCGAAGCCCGGTGAAGAACGAAGCCCTTTAAACCGGCATCCGACGTACTGCCAATTGTGAACCTGACCTTGTTGGACCGCCGTTGAAAGCCGGTGGAACCTTCCGCTCAACCTGACTTTCAGCCCTCTGGCGGGCGTGTTCGCCGCCGGCAGGCGAAACGCCGATCGCCGCCGCCGTCGATTCGATCGGCGGGACCGCCAGCGCAGACCTGATGTCTCTGCCGAACAACTCGTTCATCACGACTTCGGAATTGGACGAGCGCAGCACGCCCAGCGTCCGTCCGCTCAGTGTGACCAGATCGCAGCCACGCAGCTTGCTGTCGATGGCAAGGTTGAACATGGCGAGGTCGCGCACCCGATTGGCAATCTGCAGCCGCGTGCACAACGCCCAGACATGCTTGGGCTTCAGGGGAGGTTTGGCACCGACGATCCGGCCGGCGTTCCAGGGCTCGTGCTGTGAGTGGGTCGTTTGATTGACATGCTTGGCGCTGCTGTGTAGCACGCGCTGCCAACTGCGCTACGGGACTTGCCGGCTGACCATGCTGGTTGCTCAGCTGCGGCTGGTAAACGAGCAGATTCTGAATACGGATCGATTGATCCAGACCAACGCCCGCTCGACTGAGGTCAGCCGGAGGCTGATGGAAATCCCAGGCGTGGGTCCGCTTCTGGCCAGTGCGCTGATCGAGACGATCGCCGATCCGAAGGCCTTCAGGACCGGCCAGAACCTAGCCGCTTGGATCGGGCTGGTCCCGAAACAAAACTCCAGCGGCGGAAAGGAGCGCCTTGGCGGTATCACCAAGCAGGGCGATCGGTACCTGCAACAGATGCTGGTCGTCGGCGCGCTGGCAGTTGTTCGCTATGCCCGTGCGCAACGGCACGCGCCGGCCGTGGCTGATCCAGCTGCTCGCGCGCCGAACGCCGAAGGTCGCGGCAGTCGCGCTGGCCAACAAAACCGCCCGGATGGTCTGGGCGATCATGACATCGGGCGAGCGCTACCGGGAGCCAGTCGCGGCATAGAGATCAGGTCGAGGCGGAGCGCCACGGTCGACAAACTTGGGAAGGGCGGACAGGATGTAATGCGACAGCCGGTCGATACCGGAAGGCAGGAAAACCCACTTGCGCCAGAGCGCCTCGAGCGCGTGCTTTTGGTCGGGACCGTCTTCGCGGAAGGCATTATGGCCAGCGGTCATGCGTACCGCACCAGCAGGTCCAATACATGGTCGCACCGACCAGGCTCAGCAGAACCTCCGATCACCCTTGCCAGAGGGGAGCCGTCGACACATGGCGCATAGTGTTGGCAAAGTCCCTGAAGAGTACTTCGAGGCGAGTATTGCGCAAATAAATAACTAGAATTTTCCACTTATGATCCCTGGGTTGGGAACGAGGAGAGCTCTATGAAGGCATCAAGGCTTTCGGAGCGCGGACCTTCCGCTCGAGCCCAACTCACTCATAGAGGCTGGTCGGATTCCACCCCTCTGGCGTGTAGATGCCCGCACGGTCGAAGGTGCCGACATTGGCCTTGGTCACCTTCTGGGTGCCGGAATAGATCATCGCCGGCACCGGCTCGCCCTTGACGAGCTTGACCACCGACTGCACCGCGATGCGGGCGACCTTCACCGGCTCGCACACTACCGCGCCGTAGACCCAGCCCTCATTGACCATCTTCTCGATGGCGGGCTCCCAGTCGATGGTCATCACTTTGACGCGGCCGGCTGGGATCCCGGCGGCCTGCAGCGCGGTCACCGCACCGATCGCGGTCTGGGTCCCGAGCGTGTAGACGGCGTCGATCTGGTTCGGATGCGCCTGGATGAAGTCCTCCATCAGCCGGTTGGCGGCGATGATGTTGCTTTGATGGTAGTCCTCCGCGATGATCTTGATGCTGGGATATTTCGCGAACACGCTTTTCGCGCCGGCCTCGCGCCGCATCATCAGATCGACGCCGGACGGGCCCTTGAGCATGACGACATTGCCCTTGCCGCCCAACGCATCGACGATCATCTCGCCTTCCTGCTGGCCGACCTCGAAGCTGTTCTCGCTGACGCGGACCGGAATCTTCTTGCTGTCGCGGATCAGCACGTCGTCATTGACGACCTTGATGCCGGCGTCGATCGCCGCCTCGATGGTCGGGATCGTCGCCACGGTGTCGGTCGGGGTGAAGATGATACCGTCGACCTTGGCGACGGTGAGGTCTTCGACCTGGCGGATCTGGTCGGGCAGGTGGTCGTAGCCGCCGGCATTGTACATCTTCAACTTGACGCCCTGCGCCTTTGCCTCCTCGACATAGCCATATGCCTTGGACTGAAAGTAGGGATCGCCGGCGTTCGGCATCAGAACGGCAATGTTGATCTCGCTCGACGGCTTGGTCTGGGCGTGGGCGATGCCGGCGGCGACGAGCAAGGCGATGGTTGTGGCAGCGACACGTTTCATGATGTTCCTCGATGTGCTGGAGATGACGGGAGGGGTGGCTAGCTATTTGCGGGCGACGCGCAAGCTGCTGAAGTAGATCGCGACGATCAGCATCACGCCGATCACCACCTCCTGCATGAAGGTGGAGACTCCGACCAGGGTCAGCCCGTTGCGCAGCACGCCGATGATCAGCACGCCGATCACGGTGCCGCCGATCGAGCCGGTGCCGCCGGCGAGCGCGGTGCCGCCGATCACCACGGCGGCGATCGAATCGAGCTCCATGCCGGTGCCGAGCCTCGGCTGGCCGGTGATGACGCGCGATGTGAGGAGGATGGCAGCGACCGCGCTGAATATGCCCGCGAGCATGTAGGTGCCGATCTTGTAGCGATTGACGTCGACGCCCGCGAGGATGGTGGCTTCCTCATTGCCGCCGATGGCGTAGAGATAGCGGCCGAACGTGGTGTAGTTCAGCAGCACATGGACCGCGGCGATGCCGATCACTGCGAACACCACCGGGATCGGCACCGGGCCGAGAAAGCCGCGGCCGAGATCGAAGAACCAGGTGTTGGGAATGCCGTGGATCGGCGCGCCATTGGTGAGCACCATGGCGAGGCCGCCCGTGATCGCCATGGTGCCGAGCGTCGCGACGAAGGGGGTGATCCGCGCCTTGCCGATCAGCAGCCCGTTGACCAGCCCGACCAGAATGCCGACGGCGAGGCCGACCACCACCGCGACGACCGGGTCGAGCTGGATCAGCGCGATCGCGGTGAACACGCTGACCAGCCCCATCATAGCACCGATCGACAGGTCGATGCCGCCGGTAAGGATGACCAGCGTCTGCCCGCAGGCGAGCAGCATCAGGTTCGAGACCTGCCGCAGGATGTTGGTCCAGTTGGCCACCGAAAGGAAATTCGGGCTAAGCGCCGAGAACACCGCCACCAGCAGCAGGAGCACGAGGGACAGGCCCAGCGTCTGCTCGTTGAGACCGGTGCGCGTCCACCATGCCGGCCTGGTTTGGCCGGCGGTCGGGCTGGACGGCTTCGTCAGCGATTCACCGCGATCAAGCGCCATGGTCAGTGCCGCGCTCCTCTTTGGATTTCTGCGCGTAGGCCGTCCGCGCGCGCGGAGGCGTCCGCACGGGGGAAGGCATGGAACAGGATCCGCTCCTGCGTCGCGTCCTCGCGCGCGAGTTGCGCGGTGACGGTGCCGTTGCACATGACGACGATGCGGTGGCTCATGCCGAGCACCTCGCGGATGTCGGACGACACCATGAGGATCGACTTGCCCCAGCCGATGAGCTCGAGCATCGCCCGGTAGACTTCCTGCTTGGCGCCGACGTCGATGCCGCGGGTCGGCTCATCGAAGATCACGATGTCTGGGCGCGTCGACAGCACCTTCGAGATCACGACCTTCTGCTGGTTGCCGCCGCTCAGGTGCAGGACGCGGGTCTCGCGACGTTCGGTCTTGATGGCGAGGTCGCGGATATAGCCGTCGACCAGAGCAATCTCGGCTCCCTTGCGGGTGAAGCCGAAGCGACTGAGAGCGCCGAGCGAGGCGAGACTGATGTTCTCCCGCACCGAGCGCTGCAGCAGCAGGCCTTGCTTCTTGCGGTCCTCCGGGATCATGCCGACACCGCGCGCGATCGCCTCGCGCGGCGATCCGGGCGCCGCGCCGCGGCCAGTGATCTCGATGGTGCCTGCGCTCATCACCTCAAGGCCGAACAAGGTGCGCATCAGCTCGGTGCGCCCGGCGCCGATCAGTCCGTAGAAGCCAAGGATCTCGCCCTGGCACAGTTCGATCGAGACATCGCGCAGCTTGCCCGGGACGGCGACGTCACGCGCTGTCAGTGCCACTGCCTCGCCGGCCGGCGGCAGGGCGGGATATTCCGCGCCGAGCTCGCGGCCGATCATATGGTGGATCATGCCGTCGATGGTCTGGGTCGCGGTCGGCCCAGTGAACACCTTGCGGCCGTTGCGCAGGATGGTGGTACGGTCGCCGATCTCGAACAGCTCTTCCAGCCGGTGCGATATATAGAGGATCGCCACCCCGGCATTCTTCAGCCCGCGAATGGTGTCGAATAGGATTCCCGTCTCCTTGTCGGTGATCGCGGCGGTCGGCTCGTCGAGGATCAGGACGCGGCAATTGTTCATCAGCGCGCGGGCAATCTCGACCATCTGCTGCTGCGCGATGCCGAGACCGCGCACCCTCGCGTCTGGCGAGAAGTCCTGCTTGAGATGGGCAAGCACCTCCTGCGCCTTGCGGCGCATCGTCTTCTTGTCGACGAAGCGCGCCGCGGTGAGCGGCTCCTTGCCGAGGAAGATGTTCTCCGCGACGGTAAGGTCGGGAACCAGCATCAGTTCCTGATGGATGGTGACGATGCCGCGCCGTATCGCGTCGCGCGGCGCGTTGAACGTCACCGGCCGGCCATTGAGGTTGATCTGGCCCTCGCTCAACTGGTGGATGCCGGACAGCACCTTGACGATGGTCGACTTGCCGGCGCCGTTCTCGCCGACCAGCACATGCACGGTTTGCTCTTCCAGCTTGAGGTCCACGCCCTCGATCGCCGGCACGCCGCCGAACGACTTGCTTGCCGCGACGAGCTCCAGGGTGCGGACAGGCTCGGCCACGGCGGCCGTACGCGATCGTGCGGGCATGGAACGGCCACCTCGGGTGCGCCGGTCCGGCGCCGAGCAGAGTTGGATGCGAAAGAGGTCGGGCGCGGGCGGCTATTGCGCCGCCCGGCGCCCAGCATAGTCCGAGAGCACGGCGAGCATGATGATGACGCCCACCGCAATGAGCTGCCAATCCGCCGGAATCCCCATCAGATTCAGACCGTTCCGGATGCAGGCGATGGTCAGGGTGCCGATGATGGTGCCGATGATCCGTCCCTCGCCACCGAGCAGCGAGGTGCCGCCGATCACCACCGCGGCGATCACATCCATCAGGTCGAACAGCCCCATTATGGCCTGCGCGGCCATCAGGCGGGACGCCATGACGATGCCAGCCAGCGTGCCGCAGAAGCCGCTAATGGCGAGCACGATCAGCTTCACCCGGAAGATGTTCACGCCGGCGATGCGGGCGGCTTCCTTGTTGCCGCCTACCGCGTAGATGTTGGTGCCGAGCACCGTGTGCGACAGCAGAAGGTGGACGGCGAGGAACACGAAGCCGCAGATGATCGCCGCGACCGGGACCGGCCCGACATAGCCCTGCCCTAGGAAGGCGAAGGCGTCCGGAAGGCCGAAGATCGAGGTCTCGCCGGTCAGGATCAGCGAGGTGCCGCGTAGTAGGCTGTCCATGGCCAGCGTGACAATGAAAGCGGGAATGCCGAGCGTGCCGACGAACAGCCCGCTCAGCGAACCGATGGCGAGGCCAGCGAGCAGCGTGACGATGATGGCAACCGGGATCGGCACATCGAAGCGCACCATCAGCGCCGCGACGATCACCGCACCGAGCGTCTGCGCGGAAGCGACCGAAAGGTCGATCTCGGCGCAGATGACGACAAGCGTCAGGCCGGCCGCCATGATGCCGATGTTCGATGCCTGAAGCAGGATGTTCATCAGGTTGGAAAGCGTGAGGAAATTCTCGGCCACCACCGACAGCACGGCCATCAGCACCAGCAGCGCGCCGAGCAGGCCGAACCGCGCGAGATAAGCGAGCGGCGCTTGCGAGCCGCCCTGCCGTACCGCGGGCGCCGCCGGAGCACCGCTCGCCGGCAGCAGGCGTTCTCCGCTCGAAGTCTTAGTCATCTCAGGCCACCATCGCTGTGTGGAGAATCTGGTCAGCAGTGCTCGTTGCGCGCTCGACGATGTTGGAGATGCGGCCCTTGTTCATGATGGCGATGCGGCCGCACAGGGTCATCACCTCCTCGAGTTCCGAGGACACCACGATGATCGTCAGCCCCTCACTCGAGAGCCTCTGCATGAGATCGTAGATCTCAAGCTTGGCCGCAGCGTCTATGCCCTTGGTCGGCTCGTCGAGGATGAGCAGCCGGGCGCGCGTCGCGAGTGCACGGGCGAGCAGGACCTTCTGCTGATTGCCGCCACTGAGGCTGGATATCTTGGCGTCGGGTCCGCTGGTCTTGATGCCGCACAACTGGATCAGCCGCGCCACCAGCGGCTTCATCGCCCGCGCACTCACCGTGCCGAAGCGCGTCTTCAGCGCCGGCGTCTGGATGTCGAAGGCAAGATTGAGCGCCGAGATGACGTTGTTCTCGGCGACCGACATGTTCCTGAGGATGCCGAGCGTCTTGCGGTCCTCGGTCAGGAAGAACACGCCGCGCGCGATCATCCGCGCCGGGGTCGGGCGGATCGATTCGCCGAACAGTTCGACCTCGCCGGCGGTAAGGGTGTCGAGCCCGAACACGGCGCGCATCAGCTCAGTGCGTCCCGAGCCGACCAGCCCGGCAAAGCCGAAGATCTCGCCGGCCTTCACGTCGAAGCTGCACGCCTTCACCTTGGCGGTGCTGACACCATCGACCTTCAGCGCCATCGCCTCGGTCGGATTGCCGTTGATCTCCGGATAGCGCTGCTCGATCGGCCGGCCGGCGATCAGCGTCACAAGTTGCTCGGGAGTAACGTTCTCGTTGCGGAACTCGCCGACCTTCTCGCCGTCGCGCAGCACGAAGAAGCGGTCGCCGATGCTGATGCAGTCTTCCAGGATATGCGACACGAACACGACGCCGATGTTGCGGGCACGCAATTGTTCGATCAGCGCGAACAGGCGTTCCTTCTCAGCGGGGCCGAGCGCGGTGGTCGGCTCGTCCATGATGATGATGCGGGCGTCGAAGGTGATGGCCTTGGCGACCTCGACCATCTGCCGCTCGGCAATGGAGAGGTCGCGCACCAGCGCGCGCGTGTCCACCTTGATGCCGAGATCATCCAGCACCTGGCGCGCTTTGCGCTCCATCTCCGCGGTGTTGCGCAGACCGACCAGTCGGCCAGGCCCGCCGCGCACGATCGGATTGCCGAGGAAGATGTTGTCGCGCACGTTCAGCGTGTCGACCAGGTTGAGCTCCTGATAGATCACGCGGATGCCGAGCTCATGCGCCCGCTTCGGGGTCAGGGGGTCGGTCATGCCGTTGACGACGATTTCCCCGGCCGAGACCGGGTAGACGCCAGCGAGCAGCTTGATCAGCGTTGACTTTCCCGCACCGTTCTCGCCGAGCAGGATCAGCACCTCGCCCTCGCGGATACGCAGATCGATGGTCTTCACCGCCCGGACCGCGCCGAACGACCGCGAGACCCCGATGATCTCGATATAGGGGGGGCGCTGCGGGGCGCTGTCAGCCATGGCTCAGACCTTCAGCTCCAACGGATCGGCGGGGAAGTGGGTGAGCGAGCAGCCGCCGCCCGGAGTCACGACAACCATATCCTCATTGCCGACGAGATGGC
The DNA here is from genome assembly GCF_049445835.1 of Ancylobacter sp. VNQ12. NCBI lineage: Bacteria > Pseudomonadati > Pseudomonadota > Alphaproteobacteria > Hyphomicrobiales > Xanthobacteraceae > Ancylobacter > Ancylobacter sp. VNQ12. Next base: position 15,167 of record NZ_JBMSDU010000034.1, read on the forward strand.
GTCCGTCGACGGCGAGACGCGGCTCGATGGCGAGCACCATGTTCTCCGCGAGCGGCATTTCCTCGATGCCCATATCGGGGCGCTCATGGCCGTCCCAGCCGAGGCCGTGGCCGATGAAGCGGTTCCACAGCGTGTGGCCGCGACGCTGCGCCACCGCCTCGCCGACGCGCACCAACTCCACCGCCGGCGTACCCGGCCGCGCCGCCGCGATGATGGCGGCGTGCACCTCTTTCACAGCGTCATAGGCGCGCTTGACGCTGTCGGGTGCGGTGCCGATGGCACGGGTGCGCGAGGTGTCGATCGTGTAGCCTTGGTAGCGCATACAGATGTCCCAGTGCACCACGTCGCCGGGCCCGATGCGCTTGTCGCCGCTGGCGAGGTGCAGCAGCGTGCCGGCGATGGTGGAGCTAGAACAGATCAAGCTCGGCGAATTGGTGCAGGAATCCTCATAGATCGGATTGGCGAGCCGCATGGTCGCCTCGGCGATGCGGATCAGCTCCAGCTCTGTGATTCCGGGGCGCGTGCGCAGCGCCTCCTCGACGGCGGCATGAGCACGATCGCCGATCTCGGCGGCGCGCCGCATCATGTCGAGGTCGTAGCGGCTCTTGATGAGCCGGAGTTCCTCGACCACGGTCGAGCGCACGAACGCGATGTCGGGGAAGGAGGCACGCAGGCCGAGCAGCAGCGGAGCGGGGAATTTGTCGAGCGTCTCGATGCCGACGGTCCGCACGCCGCCCGCCTCAGTGATGGCGCGCTCCAAATTCCTCAGGGACAGGCCGTCGCCGGCCTTTGCGGCGAAGCCGTCGCCGCCGATGATGGTGTCGACGCAGATCTCGCGGGTCGGCATCAGGCCGGGATCGACCAGGAGTTGGGGCGGGCTGGTCGGTGTCAGCACGGCGGCGGCGCCGTCGACGATCTCAACATGGTCAATGCCGAGGCTGATCCAGCCGGCCCGGTCGGCGAAATAGTCGGTGAGGTAGCGCAGGCTGCCGATCAGCTTGTTGTTGCCATAGACGATCAGCAGGTCGAGGCCACGCTCGCGCATCAGTCGCTGGGTGTTCGTCACCCGCGTTTCGATCTCGCTGAGCAGGGCCGGATGAACGGTCATGGGAACCTCGGGGACGGGGAACGGCGCCGCGCGCAGAAGCCTCGCGCGGGCGCGGATGTGCTACTTGGAGATGCCGTCGAATACGGTCTTGGCGACGCGGGTGTCGATCGCGTCGTAGCGAGTATCGACGTTGTAGGTGGTCGGGCCGCCCTCGCCCCTGCCGAGCGCAAGCGCCGTGGTGACGATCGCCTCGCCGATGTCCGCGCAATAGGTCACGACGGTGGCGGCGAGATCGCCCTTATAGACCGCCTTGAGCGACTCCGGCACGCCGTTGGCGCCCGTCACCGCGACCTTGCCGGCGAGGTTGCGGGCGCGCACGGCCTGCAGCGCGCCAAGCGCCATTTCGTCGTTCACCGCCAGGATGCCAGCGAGGTCGGGATGGGCGGTGAGGATATCTTGCGCCTTCTGCAGGCCCTGGGCGCGGTCCCAGTTTCCAGCCCACACGCCGACTACCTTGATGTCCGGGTATTTGGCGAAAGCGTCCATGGCGCCCTTCTTGCGCTGGACGCTCGTCATGTTGCCGGGCACACCCTCGATGATCGCGACCTTGCCCTTGCCGCCGATCTGCCTCGCCAGCATGCCGGCGACGACGTTTTCGATCTCGTACTGGTTGGCGCCGACATAGTGCTCGGCCACCGGCTCGGAGGTGTCATCGGAGTGCATCAGCACCTTAACACCTTTCTCGTGCGCCTTCTTGACCGTCTGGATCATGGCGTTCGGGTCGATGGCGTTGAAGGAGATGACGTCGACGCCCTTCTGCAGCATGTCGTCGATCATGCGTGTCATGCCGACCAGGTCGGTGCCGGTCGCCGCACCGATCACGGTGAGCTTCACCTCGGGATGCTTTGCCGCCTCCGCCTCGGCGCCGGCCTTGAGACAGGCGAAATAGGGGTTGCCGAGCGTCTCGACCACGATGCCGAGGCGAGTGTCGGCGCTCGCCTCGGCGATGCTGCTGCCGAGCAGCGCGCAGGTCAGCAGGGCAAGCTTGGAAAGGGCGGTCCGGGTCATGAGCAGTTCCTCGGATAAACGGGCGAAAGGGTCATATGAGGGCATCGGCGGTCGCCGCGACCGGGCCGATCAGCGGCGGCACGACCTCGCCGCGCCAGACATCGATCAGGCCGAGCGAGGAGATCTTCAGCGTGCCGATGGTGATCGGCAGGCCGCTGAAGGCGAGCGTGTGGAACGGGGCGATCAACTCACAACCGAGCGATTTCAGCGCGTCGAGTGCGGTCTGGATCTGCGCGGTCAGGATCTCGATCGGCTGGTCGGAGAGCAGGCCGTAGAGTGGCAGCGGCACGCGCGCGAGAACCTCCTCGCCATCGACCACCACGAAGCCGCCGCCGAGCCGGGCGCATTCATTGGCCGCGACCGCCATGGAGCCGCGGTCGGCGCCGACTAGCAGCAGATGCTGGCAGTGCGGATTGTAGGTCGAGGCCATGGCGCCCCGGCGCAGGCCGAAGCCCTCGACAAAGCCGCGTCCGACCCCGGCGCCGGGGCGATGCCGGTTGATGGCGGCTATGGCGTTGAGACCGTGCTCCGGCACGGGCTCGACGATGCCGTCGACCACAGGCAGGCGGCGCACTAGGTTGCGCGTGATGATGGTGCCCTCGCCGACGCCTATCACCCGCGCCTCGACCTCGCGAGCGTCGGACCGGATGGCGAAAGTTTCGGCGGTGATGCCGGCGATCTGCACCGTGCCGCGCGCGAAGCCGGGATCCTGCCGCTGCGCCGGCGGGACAACGATGGCGCCGCCCTCGACCACCACCGCGCCGGCCGCCATCACGGTGTCGATCTCGAATTCGGCGAGCGCGCCGCCGAGCAGGATAATGTCGGCGCGCCGGCCGGGGCTGATCGAGCCGACGTCATGGTCAATCTGGTGGCATTCGGCTGAGTTGATGGTCGCCATCTGCACCGCCGTCACCGGCGGCACGCCGAGCCCGATGCACAGCCGCACGCAATAATCGATTGTGCCGCGGCCCATCACGTCGATCGGCGAGACCAGGTCGGTGCAGAAGGAGACCCGGCGCAGATCGGCATTGGCCGCCCTCAGCCCGCGCACGATGTTGGCGACGTCGTTCACCCCGGAGCCCTCGCGGGCGATGACGTGAATGCCCGCCCGCAGCCGGTCGAGCGCCTCATCGGCACTCACCGCCTCGTGGTCGTCGAGGCGGCGCACCCAGCCGGCCCAGCCCTGCACCTCGGCCTCGGAGGCTTCCGAGCCATGGCCGCAGGCCTTGCCGCCCTTGGCCTGGATCAGGTCGGTAAGGCGGGTCAGCATCGGCTCGCCATTGACGATGCTCTTCACGAAACACTCATTGAGGCCGCGGCACGCCTCCCAGGCGACCATGGCCTCCATCTCCGGCATGCGCACCGTCCCGGTGTGGAGGAACGGCTCGTCCTGATAGAGCGCCGGCATCGGCAGCACGAACACGGCGTTGAGCCGACTCTCCGCCGCCTCCGAGATCGCGGCCTCGACCGCACGGACGCCGCGCACGACCGCCTCGCCATAAAAGTCGGTGATGATGGTGGTGACGCCGCAGCGGAAGAAGCCGCGCGCCAGTTCGCCGACCGGGAGGTGGCTCTCATAGGTGTGGATGTGACCGTCAATCAGACCGGGCACGGCGATGCGGCCCTTGCCGTCGATGACGCGGGTGGAAGGGCCGATCAGGTCGTCGACCGCGCCGACATAGGCGATGCGCTCGCCGACGATGGCGATGCCGGCGGCACGCATCAGACCGGTGTGGACGTCGAGCACCATGCAGTCGTGCACTACGGTGTCGGCCGGCGCGCGGCGCACAGCGATGTCGAGCGCACGCTGGCGCGGATCGGCGGCGGGTGTTTCAGACATGCAAGGTCCTCCGCCGCGCGGCAAGGATCGCACAGCCCGGGACGCTGCGCGTTTCGTAGACGATCAGGATCACCAGGAGCCTTCCTTCAACCGAGAAAGGCAATCTATTTATTTAGAACATTCCATATAAAAAACTTTGTCAAGTTTACTGCCCGAATTTTTCGTTCACAGCGACGGATTGGACAGCGGCAGTCTCAGCCGTGCCCGTCCGTGCTCGGTCGCATTTACCTCCCAGTTCACCGCTGTGTGACGCGAGGCCACCGCGATATCGCGATAGATGCGCGAGATCAGGTTGGCCTGGTAGGCGCCACGCGCACCGATCAGATCCCAGACCGTCTCGGCGGCGCGACGGGCTAGCTGGCCGGCATAGGCCGAGTTACAGCGGTAGTTGGAGCGCTCCAGCGGCGTCGGGGCGTAGTCAACCGCCGCGAATTCCATCATTTCGCGGCAATCGGCGCGCACCAGCATCTCGGCCGCCTGCAGGGAGGCCGACACCTCGCCGACCCGCATCTGGTGGGTAGCGAAGCTCGCCGTTTCCTCCATGCTCATCAGCGCCCGGCGGTCACGCGACTGCACCAGGAAGCTCTCGAACATCGCCTCGGTCATGCCGATCAGCGAGGAGGCGAGCGTGATGCCGCAAACCATGTAGAGCGGCAACCGGAACACCGCGGCGCGGTTCAGCGCGCGGCCGGGGAAGTCGCCGCCCTTCAGGTGCTTGATTGACAGCGTCATGTGCTCAGGCACGAACAAGCATTCCACCTTGACGTCCTGGCTGCCCGAGGCGTGCAGGCCGATCGGCTGCCAGGTGTCGAGGATTCCCACCTGCGCCGTGCGCACCAGGAAGTAGCGTTCCTCGTCAGGCGCGGCGTTGTGCTCGACCATACCCGACAGCAGGCACCAATCGGACGGCTCGACGCCGCTCACGAACGGCCACTCGCCGGTCAACTCATAGCCGCCCTCGACCGCGCGGGCCTTGCCGAGGCGGGGGATCAGGATGCCGCTGATCAGGCAGTCCGGATCCTGCCAGACCTCCTCTTGCGCCTTCACCGGCCAGCGCGCGAGCATGTAATTGTGGAAGATATATTGGGCGAGGCACCAGGCGGTCGACGGGCAGCCACTGGCGATCGGGATCATCACGTCGACGAGGTGATCGAGCGAACCTTCCGCGCCACCGAAATGACGCGGCTGCAACAGACGCGACAGCCCGGTCTCGCGCAGATTTCGACAGGTCTCCTCGGGCAGGCGGCGCAGCTGTTCTGCCTCCTGCGAGCGCGCCCGTAGCACCGGGATGAGGTTTTCGGCCTCCCGGATCAGGCCTTCGCTGGTCAGTCGCCGCCCCCCGAAATCGTCAGGGTAGATCACGGACAAGAGCTGGCCTCCAGATGATCGGAACGATCCCTCTGGCAAAGCAAGTGATATGCCAGCTCGCGGTCAATTGGCGGGTCAGATGACGGACTGGACACTTAGCCGCGGCGCGGCGGCGAAATCGGCACTGAGGTCGCGCTGCAGGAGATCCAAGAGCAGCCGCCGGCAGCGTTCGGGCGGCATATCCTGCGGGTCGGCGATCATGGCGGCGGCAAAGCCGAGCGCGGCGGAGACGAATGCCGCTGCGATGTCGGCGGGATTCTTGTCGGTCGTGAACTCCTGCGCTTCGACACCGTGCTCGATCATGCGCGTGACGATTTCCGCATAAAGCCGCAGCAGCTTCTGCACCTCGGCCTGCAACACACGGTCGAACGGCATGCGGCCGAGCAGGCCGAGCCAGAAGCGCCAGTCGGGAATGCCGGGCGGGGCCAGCTGGCTGACGAAGTCGGCGAGCGCGGCGAGGCGCACGACGGCGCCGCCGCGGCGCCGCTCGATCTTGCCCAGCGCCTTGACGAACTGGAGATTGGCGTCGTTGATCGCGTCAAGGGTGAGGGTGCGCTTGTTGGCGAAATAGTGGGTCACCACGCCGGACGAGATGCCGGCAACATCGCTGACCTCACGGATCGTCAAGTCGCGCCAGCCCTGTGTGGAGAGAATGCGGATCACCGCATCCATGACCTGACGCCGGCGAATGGCTTCCATGCCCAGTTTCGGCATGATCACACCTGTTTAAAACATACAACCCATTTAGCCGCATTCTCCTCCGCCCGCAACCCTGCACTGAAATCGCGCAAATGTGTGCCTCGGCGCATCAACGCATTTGACGGATATAGAACAGTCGTTATATGAAAATCCCATCATGAGGATGGTGCTTTGAATCCGCACACGCATTTCCTTGAGCCGGATGCCTCCACCCACAGCCATGCCCCGGTCGGCAGCGCCTCGGACCTGATCGGACGCGCCGAAGCGCTGGCGCCGGCGCTGCGCGAGCGCGCCGCCGAGACCGAGCGGCTGCGCCAGCCGCCGGAGGCGACCCGCCACGACGTGGTGCGCACCGGCATACACCGCCTGTTCCAGCCTGCACGCTATGGCGGCGCCGAGGCGCCGTTCCGTGCCGCCGTCGAGGTGCTCACCGCGGTCGGCCGGGCCTGTGGCTCCACCGCCTGGGTGGTGGTGCAGAACATCGCGCACAATTCCATGCTGGCGCAGTGGCCGCAGGCGGCGCAGGATGACGTATGGGGCGCCAATCCCGCCGCCCTCCTCTCCGGCATCCTGATTCCCGGCATCGGCAAGGCGCGCCGCGTCGAGAACGGCTATGTGCTCTCCGGCCGCTGGCCCTTCGTCAGCGGCGTCAGTCTCGCCGACTGGGTGCTGTTCACCGCCTTCACGCCCGGACCGGACGGCAAGGAGGAGGACCGACACTTCATCCTGCCACGCAGCGACTACCAAATCCTCGACACCTGGCATGCCATGGGGCTGAAAGGCTCGGCGAGCCACGACGTCGTCGTCGACGAGGTGTTCGTGCCCGAGCACCGCACCACCACTATCGAGGCGATGCGCGGACGCGAGGCCCGCTATCCGGGCGAACCGGTGGTGTTCCGCTCGCCGCTCTACGCCATGTTCGGCGTGTTCATTGGCAGCTCGGCGCTCGGCATCGCCGAGGGTGGCGTGCATTCCTATGTCGAGCAGGCCCGCACCCGCATCTCGCGTGCCTCGGTGCGCCCGGTCAGCGACTTCAACACCCAGCACGTCAAGGTCGCCGAGGCGCTCGCGGCGATCAAGGCGGCGCGCCTGCTCCTGTATGGCGTCTGCGACCAGATGACGGAGATCATCGCGTCGGGACGCATGCCGACCCTCGAGGAGCGGGCGCGCTGCCGCGCCGAGGCGACCTTCGCCGGACAATTGTCGACCCGCGCTGTCAATGTGGTATGGGATGCGGTGGGCGGTAGCGGCATCTACGACGCTAATCCGCTGTCGCGCTATTTCCGCGACATGAGCGCCGCCAACCGGCACATCACCCAGAACTGGGACGTGAACGCCTCGACCCACGGCCGGGTCGTGCTTGGCCTGCCGATCGACAATCCGGCGCTATGACGGAGGTCGCCACGTTGCCCCCGCGTCTCACATTCCAATCCTGCGCAGCGGCGGCCGAGACCCTGGCCGGCAGCGACGAAGATGCCCCGCCCCCGGCGTTTCGCGATGATTTCGTCGCGGCGATGGGCCAGGTCCCCTCCAGCGTGGCGGTCGTCACCACCGGCGCGTCTGGTGGACATCTCGCGCTCACGGTCGGCACCTTCATCTCGGTGTCGGCGGACCCACCCATGGTGCTCGTCAGCGTCAAGCGCCGCGCTCCGCTGTGCGAGGCGGTGCTCGCCAACCGGGCTTATGCGGTGAGCGTGCTGGCGGCCGGTCAGGCCGAGCACGCCGACCGCTTCGCCGGCCGGCCGCGCAGCGGGCGCGCCTATGATCTTGCTGCCGCACAATGGTCGGCGCCCAACGCCGGCCTTCACCCGTTCCTGGACGGGGCCGTGGCGTGCTTTGGCTGCGAGCTGGAGCACGCCCAGCCGGTCGCCACCCATGTACTGCTGATCGGACGCGTCACCCATGTGCGCGCGCAGCGGCACACACCGCTGGTCTATTGGTCGCGTGCCTACGCCAAGCCCGCGGCACAGTCCGCGGATCTCGGCTGAGGACGGGGGACATGGGCACGCTTCTCCAGCACGTCGACATGCCGACCCTGATCGCCGCGACGCTCGCGGCGATCAGCATTGGCCTCGCCAAGGGCGGGCTGCAGAGCGCGGGCATGCTCGCCGTGCCGATCCTGTCGCTCGCCATGCCGACGATGGCTGCCGCCGCTATGCTGCTGCCGATCTTCATCATCTCCGACGTGTTCGGGGTCTGGGCCTTCCGGCGCAGCTACGACGCCTGGAACCTGCGGGTGCTGATACCCTCCGCGCTCGCCGGCGTGGTCATCGGCTGGCTCACCGCGTCGGTGGTTTCGGCGGCGGCGGTGAACCTGATCGTCGGCGGCCTCGGCCTCGCCTATTGCGCGAGTTCGGCGCTTAAGGCGTGGGCGGGCGCGGCGCTGGCCTCGCGCGCGCCTGCCAGCGTCGCCGCCGGCTGGTGCTGGGGCGTGCTCAGCGGCTTCACCAGCTTCGTCTCTCATGCCGGCGCGCCAGCCTTCCAGATCTTCGTGCTGCCGCAGCGCCTCGCGCCGATGGCTTATGCCGGCACTGCCGCGATCCTGTTCGCGGTGGTGAACGCCGCCAAGCTCGCCCCCTATTGGGCGCTCGGCGAATTCGACGTGCTGCGCCCGGAGGCGCTCGCCGTGGTTCCGGTGGCGATCGCCTCGACTTTTCTCGGCGTGCACCTGGTGAAAACGCTACCCACGCGCCTGTTCTTCCGCATCGTCGAGACGCTGCTGCTGCTGGTTTCGCTCAAGCTGGTCCTCGATGGAGCCGGCCTGTGACGCGCCGCGCGCTTCCGCCCCGCTCGCGCGCGGGCACCCTGCGCCGCACAGACCCGAACCACTCGCGGGCCCACCAGGAGACGAAGTCATGACGCGCAGCAAGGATGCAAGGCGATTAGTGTCGAGGCTCGCTGCGGCGGCGGTGTCCGCAGCGGCGCTCACGGGGTTCAGTTCGGCGGCCTTCGCCGCCACCAAGATCGGCATCGTGGTGCAGACGCTCGGCAACCCCTATTTCGCCTGCGTGAAGCGCGGTGCCGAGGAGGAGGCGAAGAAGCACGAGGGCGTCGAGCTCACCGTGCTGGCCGGAGCGACTGGCGACGACGTTGCCGGCATCGTGCGCCTGATCGAGGATCTGATGCAGAAGAAGGTCGACGTCATGTCGTTCCTGGCGACCGATCCAGACATCATGATGGGGACTACGAAGAAGGTGCAGGACGCCGGCATCCCGGTGCTGATCCATTCGGACGACACCCGCGAGCCGGTCGGCAAGCACTATATCGGCGCCGACCATGTCGCGGGCGGCGCCGCCATGGCGAAGATGCTGGTCCAGGAGATCGGCGCCAAGGGCAAGGTCGCCATCATCGAGGGCGGCCCGGGCAACGTCACCAGCGAACTGCGCAAGAAGGCGGCGCAGGACGAGTTCGCCAAATATCCCGGCATCAAGGTGGTCGGCGTTTGGAACGGCGCTTGGGACCGTGCCGTCGGCATGCGGGTGAGCGAGGACATCCTCACCGCCAATCCGGATCTCGCCGGCATCATGGCGGTCAATGACGAGATGGCGCTCGGCGCGGTGCAAGCGGTGCGCGCCCGCAACCTCAAGGATAAAGTGAAGGTCACCGGATTCAACGGCGTGCCGCAGGCGGTGCAGGCGGTCGCCAAAGGCGACATGCTCGGCACCGTGGTGACGTATTGCTACACGGTCGGCACCCAGATCGTGCGCACCGCGCTGGAGATGCGCACGGGCACCGATCCGAAGGCCTACACCATCGACACCGGCACGGTGCCGGTTGACGCCAAGCTGATCGAGGCCATTACCACGGGCATGCAGGCGAAATAGTCTGGGAGAGATGGTGTCGGCGGACGCGGGTAGTCTTCATCCGCGCCACGCTTCGGCGGGGGATGGCAGGGAATGGCGCTGTGGAGTCTCGATGACGTCCGGCTTGAAGCGGACGTCGCCGTGCCGATGCCGGACGGGGTGATGCTGTGCGCCGACATCTACCGTCCGGTCGGCGAGGGCCCCTGTCCAGTCCTGCTGCAGCGCACTCCCTACAACAAGCGCTTCGCTCAGACCGGCGTCTACCAGCACCCCTCCTGGTACGCCCGCCAGGGTTATGTCGTGGTGGTGCAGGACGTGCGCGGGCGCTACGCCTCGGACGGCGAATTCTATCCCTATCGCCATGAGGCGGCGGACGGCGCGGCGACCATCGAATGGGCGGCACACTTGCCGTGGACGAACGGGCGGGTCGGCACCTATGGCTTCTCCTATGCCGGCGCGAGCCAAATGCTCGCCGCCAGCCGGAAGCCGTCGGGGCTGGTGTGCTGCGCGGTCGGCTGCGGCGGGACGGATTTCTACGACGGCTGGACTTATGAGGGCGGCGCCTTGCACCTCGCCTTCATCCTCTCCTGGACGCTGCAGTCGCTCGCCCAGGCAGACGCTGTCCGACGCGGTGACGAGCGCGCGGCGGCACGGCTCGCCGAGCTTGCCGATGCGCTGCCGGCACCCTATCGCCGCCCGCTGCACGACTGGCTCGCCGACGCGTCGCTGCCGGGCTACGTGAAGGACTGGCTGCGCCACGACACCCGCGACGCCTATTGGCGCGACCTGTCGCCCGCCGATCTGATGGAGGGGATCGAGGTTCCCTGCCTGCATATCGGCGGCTGGTTCGACATTTTCGTCGCCAAGACGCTGCGCAGCTTCAAGGTGCTGAGCGCGGCCGGCCGCGCCGAGCAGAACCTTATGGTCGGGCCTTGGGAGCATGTGCCGTGGGCACGCTTCAGCGGCGTGCGCGACTATGGACCCGACGCTGACAATTGCGCCAATGATGCCCAGCTCGCCTGGTTCGACCGCTGGCTGAAGGATGTGCCCCAGCCGCCGCAGCCGCCGGTGCGCTATTTCCTGATGGGCGCCAATCACTGGGGCGAGGCGGACGCGTGGCCGCCGGCCGACACGCAAGCGCGCGAACTCAATCTGCGCTCCACCGGTCGGGCCGGGGTCTCCAGCCGCGATGGTCGACTTTCTCAAGAGCCGGCCGGCGAGGATCCCGCCGACCTCTTCATCTTCGACCCCGCCAATCCGGTGCCGAGCCGCGGCGGTGCTTCCTGCTGTTTCTCCGGCACCGCGCCGATCGGCTCCTATGACCAGCGGCCGGTCGAGATCCGCAACGACGTGCTGCTCTACACCACCGATCCGCTCGCCGCTGCTCTCGATGTGATCGGGGACGTGACGCTGGAGCTTTACGCCGCGACCGATGCGCCAGACACCGATTGGACCGCCAAGCTGGTCGACGTGCATCCGGACGGGCGCGCCTTCAATGTCACCGAGGGCATCGTGCGTGTGCGCCTGCGCTCCGGAGTCGAGGTGCCCGAGCCACTGCCACCCGGCACGGTCCAACGCTACGATATCGTGCTGCGTGACACCGCATACCGCTTCGCCGCCGGCCACTGCCTGCGGCTCGAAGTGTCGAGCTCGAACTTTCCGCTGTTCGACGTCAACTCCAACAGCGGCAAGCCGGCAGTCGCGGTCGCACCGGCCGATCTACGGCTCGCCACGCAATGCGTGTTCCACGACGTCGCCCGCCCCTCGCGCCTGCGATTTCGCGCGAGCTCCGGCTAAATCGCCTGCTTCCTGCAGACCATGCCGAGGCGTCACTCCCTGCGCGGCGACGGCGCCTCACCCAACGCCCGCCGACGTCTCAAGGCTCAGGAGATTTCCATGCGAGTGTGCTTGCTCTGTAAGCGTGGTCCCGGCGGCACCTTCATAGGTTGGGCGTGAAAGCGCAGTCTGACGATCCTGATTGGAGGATCGTTTTGTGTCTGGGCTTGACCATAGACTTGAGCCGGAGGTTGAGGTCCGGCGCT
>NZ_JBMSDU010000035.1:0-19035 GCF_049445835.1 Ancylobacter sp. VNQ12
CGTACGCCGTGAACGTCGCCCCGCCCGATTCCGCAAGAACCTTCGTGATCGCCGCCGTCAGCGACGTCTTGCCATGGTCAACATGGCCGATCGTCCCAATGTTGCAGTGAGGCTTCGAACGGTTGAATTTCTCTTTGGCCACGGGGCTCTCCGTCGGTCAGTATTCAAAAAGTGGATACGTAATCGCTTCAGAATTCAGGCCGCACGCATCACGCGTACTTGGCCTGAACCTCCTGAGCGACGTTCGACGGCACCTGCTCGTAGTGGTCGAACTGCATGGTGAAAGTCGCGCGGCCCTGCGAGAAGGACCGGAGCGTATTGACGTAGCCGAACATGTTGGCGAGCGGCACCATCGCGTTAACGACGTTGGCATTGCCACGCATGTCCTGGCCCTGGATCTGGCCACGGCGGGAGTTGAGATCGCCGATGACCGAGCCGGTGTAATCCTCCGGCGTCACCACCTCGACCTTCATGATCGGCTCGAGGAGCACCGCGCCGCCCTTCTGCAGGGCCTCACGGAACGCCGCGCGAGACGCGATTTCGAAGGCCAGAGCCGACGAGTCGACTTCGTGGTAGGCACCGTCGATCAGCTCGACCTTGACGTCGACCACCGGGAAGCCGGCCAGCACGCCCGAACCGAGCACGCTTTCCAGACCCTTGTTGACGCCCGGAATGTATTCCTTCGGCACCGCGCCGCCGATGATCTTGCTCTCGAAGGCGAAGCCCTTGCCGACTTCATTCGGCTCGACCACGAACTTCACGCGAGCGAACTGGCCGGTACCGCCGGTCTGCTTCTTGTGGGTGTAGTCGACCTCGGTCCGCTTGGTGATCGTCTCGCGATAGGCCACCTGCGGGGCGCCGATGTTGGCATCGACCTTGTAGGTGCGGCGCAGGATGTCGACCTTGATGTCGAGGTGCAGTTCGCCCATGCCCTTGAGGATGGTCTGGCCGCTCTCGAAATCGGTCGACACGCGGAAGGACGGATCCTCCGCCGCGAGCTTCGCCAGAGCGAGGCCCAGCTTCTCCTGGTCGGCCTTGGACTTCGGCTCGATCGCGATCTCGATGACCGGCTCGGGGAACTCCATCTTCTCGAGGATCACCGGCTTCGCGGGGTCGCACAGCGTATCGCCGGTGCGCACTTCCTTGAGGCCAGCCAGAGCGACGATGTCGCCGGCATAGGCTTCCTTGATGTCTTCGCGGTTGTTCGCATGCATCAGCAGCATGCGACCGACGCGCTCCTTCTTGTCGCGGGTCGAGTTCAGGAGGCCCATGCCGGTCTCGAGCTTGCCCGAATAGATGCGGCAGAAGGTGATCGTGCCGACGAAGGGGTCGTCCATGATCTTGAACGCGAGGACCGACAGCGGGTCGGCGTCGCTCGGGTTGCGGACGGTCTCCTCCTCGGTGTCGAAGTCGATGCCCTTGATGGCACCGCGATCGATCGGCGAGGGCAGGAAATCGCACACCGCGTCGAGCAGGGGCTGCACGCCCTTGTTCTTGAACGCCGAGCCGCAGAACACCGGGTTGAACACGCGGCCGATGACGGCCTTGCGGATCAGGCCCTTGAGAGTCGCCTCGTCCGGCTCGACGCCGTCGAGATAGGCCGACAGCACCTCGTCGTCGAGCTCGACGGCGGCTTCCAGCAGCTTGCCGCGATACTCGACCGCCTGGTCGAGCAGCTCAGCCGGGATTTCCTCGTCGTGATACTTCGCGCCGAGCTCCTCATTGTCCCAAACGACCGCCTTCATGCGGACGAGGTCGATGATGCCCTTGAAGTTGTTCTCGGAACCGATCGGCAGCTGGCAGCAGACCGGCTTGCCGTCGACGCGGTCGATGATCATCTCGACGCAGCGGAAGAAGTCGGCGCCCGTCTTGTCCATCTTGTTGACGAACACGATGCGCGGCACGTTGTACTTGTCCGCCTGGCGCCACACGGTCTCGGTCTGCGGCTCGACGCCCTGGTTGCCGTCGAGCACGCACACCGCGCCGTCGAGCACACGCAGCGAACGCTCGACTTCGATGGTGAAGTCGACGTGACCGGGGGTGTCGATGATATTCAGACGCTTGCCGTGCCAGAAAGCGGTCGTCGCGGCCGACGTGATCGTGATGCCGCGCTCCTGCTCCTGGGTCATCCAGTCCATGGTGGCAGCGCCATCATGGACTTCGCCGATCTTGTGGCTCTTGCCGGTGTAATAGAGGATCCGTTCCGTGGTCGTGGTCTTGCCGGCATCAATGTGGGCCATGATGCCGAAGTTACGGTAGTCTTCGATAGCGTTAATGCGCGACATTTCAGATCCTCGTCCCGGCTCTCGTCATCACCAGCGGTAGTGAGAGAAGGCGCGGTTAGCTTCCGCCATGCGGTGCGTGTCTTCGCGTTTCTTCACGGCGGTGCCGCGATTGTTCGAGGCGTCGAGCAGCTCACCCGACAGACGCTCGACCATGGTCTTCTCGTTACGAGCCCGCGCGGCGGTGATCAGCCAGCGGATCGCGAGAGCCTGACGACGCTCGGGACGAACCTCGACCGGCACCTGGTAGGTAGCGCCGCCGACGCGGCGGGAGCGCACCTCGATGGCCGGGGAGACGTTGTCCAGCGCCTGGGTGAACACACCCAGCGGCTCCGACTTGGCGCGGCTCTCGACCATGTCGAGGGCGCCATAGACGATGGTTTCGGCGACCGACTTCTTGCCGTCATACATGACGGCGTTCATGAAGCGGCTGAGCACCTCGGACCCGAACTTCGGATCTGGAGTGACTTCACGACGCTCTGCACGATGACGACGGGACATCGTTCAAATCCTCACTTCGGCCGCTTGGCGCCGTACTTGGAACGGCGCTGCTTACGATTCTTGACGCCCTGCGTATCGAGCACGCCGCGCAGGATGTGATAGCGCACGCCGGGAAGATCCTTGACGCGGCCGCCGCGGATCATCACCACGGAGTGTTCCTGCAGGTTGTGCCCCTCGCCGGGGATGTAACCGATGACTTCGTAGCCATTGGTCAGACGTACCTTGGCAACCTTACGAAGCGCCGAGTTCGGCTTCTTCGGGGTCGTCGTGTAGACGCGGGTGCAAACGCCGCGCTTCTGCGGGCTCGCCTGAAGGGCGGGAACCTTGTTCCGGGCCTTCTGGGCTTCCCGCGGCTTGCGGATTAGCTGGTTGATCGTCGGCACTTCTCTCGCCTTCGTCTCGCTGCGCCGGGACAGGAGTGTCCCGCGCTACCCAATTCCGCGGCTACAACCGCATTTGCTTCTCTCGACGGTTCGGAACCGACATCACGACTACTCGCCATTCGGCGATTCGGGCCTATCTGCGAACGAAAGAAGCGCCGCCGGCCATCTTCCTGGCCGAGGGCGCTGAACGTTCAGAGGATCACGCGAACAGTGGAACACCGCTCGTATGCGCGATCATGCGCCTGATTTGGTCGTGTATGCGTCCCGGCAGCGTCTTGAAGTTCTGTGTCCAGACGGGGTGCCCGAACGCGGTAACTTCAACCGCCTGCCGTGAAAGTAGGCGCCTTCTACGCGCCGACTCGCCTTTCGTCAACCCCAAAGCGTTAAGATGGACGCTCACAGACCCGTGCGGGGCGTTGACGACGTTAGATTTCGCGCAAGACGGCCCCGTACGCAAGGAAGTGACGCGAAAGCGCCTCGGTCAGGTACCACCGGAGGGGTCCGGCGTCGACCCTTCCGGTCTCGGCCGCGGCGCTGATTGCCGGGACGCCGCGAAGGATTCGCGAATCCCCGCCATCTCGTCCCGCAGCCGGAGCAGATCAGCCATGTCGCGGCCGGAAGCGCGGAGAATCGCCTCGGGAATCGGCCGGGCCTTCTCCTGCAACGCCCTGCCCGCCTCGGTCAGCGAGACGACGAGCTGGCGCTCATTGGCGGGGTTGCGCCGGCGATTGATCAGGCCGAGCGCCTCGAGCCGCTTGAGCAGCGGCGTGAGCGTGCTGGAATCGAGCATCAGGTGATCGGCCAGTCCGCCGACGCTCGCCTCGCCCTCCGCCCAGAGCACCAGCATCGCCAGATATTGCGGATAGGTCAGACCGAGCGGCTCAAGCAGCGGACGGTAGGCGCGCATCACTGCATGTGCGGCCGAGTAGATCGCAAAGCAGAAGAGATTCTCCGGCGCCAGCACCCCTGCCCCGCCGCTGACCATCCGCCCTGTCGCTGCCTCCGGTTCTACGTCGTCACTCATCCCCGGTGCGCCTTCATCCGCCTTCACATCATCAATGGCATGGCCTCACGCAAATGTCGCGACAACAATTCGTGCGATAAGTTTCCGCTGGACAGGGTGCGGCAACGGGGCTACATCGCTTCGCATCGCGCACGATCTTTTCGTGCACGTGTTATTCTCGGCGCCGTGGGCGCCTTCAATCGGAGTGCTGGCTATGAAGGTTCTCTACAAGACGCAGGCTACCGCCACGGGCGGGCGTACCGGTTCTGCCGCCACCTATGACGGCGCCCTCAAGGTCGATCTCGTCACGCCGAAGGAACTCGGTGGGCCCGGCGGCGCCGGCAACAACCCGGAGCAGCTGTTCGCCGCCGGCTATTCCGCCTGCTTCCTCGGCGCGATCAAATTTGTCGCCAGCCAGCTGAAGGTGAAGGTCGCGGAGGACAGCACCGTGACCGCCGATGTCGGCATCGGCCCGCGCGATGATGGCCAGGGCTTCGGACTCGACGTCGCCCTCACCATCACGCTGCCCGGCGTCGAACGTTCGGTCGCCGAGGACCTCGTCGCCCGCGCCCATGTCGTGTGCCCCTATTCGCACGCCACCAAGGGCAGCCTCGATGTGCGCCTGACGGTTGCCTGAGGCGCCTACCTACCGCCGAAACGAAAAGGGCCGCTCCTCATGGAGCGGCCCTTCTCTTTTGTTAGCCTACCTCGCCCGCAGGCGCCGCGCCGGATGGATCACTCCGCCGCGGCCGGACCTTCTATCTGCGGCACGCTGCTGGCCATGTTGTCCTGCTCGTTCTGCGCGGCGATCAGGTCGTCGCGGGTCGTCGCAGTCACACGCAGCTTCGCCATCTGGGCGCCGGTGCCGGCCGGGATCAGGCGACCGACGATGACGTTCTCCTTCAGGCCGGCGAGGTCGTCCGACTTGCCGTTCACCGCAGCCTCGGTCAGCACCCGCGTCGTCTCCTGGAAGGAGGCGGCAGAGATGAAGGACCGGGTCTGCAGGCTCGCCTTGGTGATGCCGAGCAGGACCGGATGACCGGCCGCCGGCTTCTTGCCCTCGGCGAGAAGCACTTCGTTGATCTCGTTCAGCTCGGAGGCGTCGATCTGCTCGTTGGTGAGCAGCTCGCTGTCGCCCGCGTCGTCGATCTCGACCTTCTGCAGCATCTGGCGGACGATCACCTCGATGTGCTTGTCGTTGATAAGCACGCCCTGCAGCCGGTAGACCTCCTGGATCTCGTTGACGAGATAGGCGGCGAGTTCCTCGACGCCCTTGATCGCCAGGATGTCGTGCGGCGCCGGGTTGCCGTCGACGATGAAGTCGCCCTTCTCGACGAGGTCGCCATCCTGCAGATGGATGTGCTTGCCCTTCGGGATCAGGTACTCGGCCGTATCGTCGTTCGAGTCCTGCGGCTCGATCGAGAGACGACGCTTGTTCTTGTAGTCCTTGCCGAAACGGATCGTGCCGGAGATCTCGGCGATGATCGCCGCATCCTTCGGACGACGCGCCTCGAACAGCTCCGCCACGCGCGGCAGACCGCCCGTGATGTCGCGGGTCTTGGCGCTTTCCATCGGCACGCGGGCGAGCACGTCACCCGCCTTGATGTGCGAACCCGGATCGGCCGACAGGATCGCGTCGACCGGCAGGGTGTAGCGGGCGTCGCCGCCGCGCGGCAGCTTCAGCACCTTGCCGTCGGAACCCTTGACCACCAGCGAGGGACGCAGCTCCGAGCCGCGGCCGGTGCGCCAGTCGGTGACGACGCGCTTGGCGATGCCGGTCGACTCGTCGACCGTCTCGCTCAGCGAGGCGCCTTCCACCAGGTCCTCGTAACCCACCGTACCCTCGACTTCCGTGAGGATCGGGCGGGTATAGGGGTCCCACTCGGCGATACGCTGGCCACGCTTGATCGCGTCGCCCTCGTCCACCTTCAGCTTGGCGCCGAACTGGATGCGGTGCGCCGCCTTCTCCGAGCCGTCGTGATCGATGATCAGGACGGAGAGGTTGCGGCTCATCGCGATCAGCTCGCCTTCCGAGTTCCGCACCACGTTGCGGTTGCGGATCTTCACCGTGCCTTCGAACGAGGCCTCGATGAAGGACTGCTCGGACAGCTGCGCCGCACCACCGATGTGGAAGGTACGCATGGTCAGCTGGGTGCCGGGCTCGCCGATCGACTGCGCCGCGATGACGCCGACCGCTTCGCCCATGTTCACCGGCGTGCCGCGTGCCAGGTCGCGGCCATAGCAGGTGCCGCAGACGCCGTTCTTGGCCTCGCAGGTGAGCACGGAGCGGATCTTGATCTCCTGCACGCCCGCCTTGGTGATGCGCTCGACGTCGGCCTCGTCCATCATGTGGCCGGCCGGCACGATCACATTGCCGGTCGCGCCCTCGATCACGTCCTCGGCGGCAGTACGGCCGAGGACGCGGGAGCCGAGCGTCGCGACGATCTGGCCGGCGTCGACGATCGCACGCATGGCGATGCCGTTCTCCGTGCCGCAGTCGCGCACCGTGATGATGCTGTCCTGCGCCACGTCGACGAGACGACGGGTCAGATAGCCCGAGTTCGCGGTCTTCAGCGCGGTGTCCGCGAGGCCCTTACGGGCGCCGTGGGTCGAGTTGAAGTATTCGAGAACCGACAGACCTTCCTTGAAGTTCGAGATGATCGGCGTCTCGATGATCTCGCCCGACGGCTTGGCCATCAGGCCGCGCATGGCGGCGAGCTGACGCATCTGCTCGCGCGAACCACGGGCGCCCGAATGGGCCATCATGTAGATCGAGTTGATCTGCTTCTCACGACCCGTCGCCGGGTCCTTCTTCACGGCCGAGATCTCGGCCATCATCTCGTCGGCGAGGCGGGCGGAGCACTTGCCCCACGCGTCCACGACCTTGTTGTACTTCTCGCCCTGGGTGATCAGGCCATCATTGTACTGCTGCTCGTACTCCTTGGTGAGCGAGCGGGTCTCTTCGACCATGTCCCACTTCTTGGAGGGCACCACCATGTCGTCCTTGCCGAAGGAGATACCGGCGCGGAAGGCGTTGGTGAAGCCGAGCGTCATGATGCGATCGCAGAAGATGACCGTCTCCTTCTGACCGCAGTGGCGGTAGACGGTGTCGATCATGTTCGAGATCTCCTTCTTGGTCATCAGCTTGTTGACGACGTCGAAGGGGGTCTTGGCGTTCTTCGGCAGCAGTTCGCCGAGCTTCATGCGGCCGGGCGTGGTCTCGTAGATCTTCGAGGCCGGCTTGCCGTCCTCGCCGACGCCGATATAGCGCCCGCGTACCTTGGTGTGCAGGGTGATGGCCTTGGCAGCCAGCGCGTGGTCGATCTCGCCCATATTGGCGAACGCCATGCCCTCGCCCGGCTCACCTTCCTTCATCATGGTGAGGTAGTAGAGGCCGAGCACGATGTCCTGCGACGGCACGATGATCGGCGCGCCGTTCGCCGGGTGCAGGATGTTGTTGGTCGACATCATCAGCACGCGCGCTTCGAGCTGCGCCTCGATGGACAGCGGCACGTGCACCGCCATCTGGTCGCCGTCGAAGTCCGCGTTGAAGGCCGAGCAGACCAGCGGGTGAAGCTGGATCGCCTTGCCTTCGATCAGCACCGGCTCGAACGCCTGGATGCCCAGGCGATGCAGCGTCGGGGCACGGTTCAGCATCACCGGATGCTCGCGGATCACCTCGTCGAGGATGTCCCACACCTCGGGACGCTCCTTCTCGACGAGCTTCTTCGCCTGCTTCACGGTGGCGGACAGGCCCTTGGCGTCGAGGCGCGAATAGATGAAGGGCTTGAACAGCTCCAGCGCCATCTTCTTCGGCAGGCCGCACTGGTGCAGCTTCAGCTCGGGGCCGACGACGATCACCGAACGGCCGGAATAGTCGACGCGCTTGCCGAGCAGGTTCTGGCGGAACCGGCCCTGCTTACCCTTCAGCATGTCGGCGAGCGACTTTAGCGGGCGCTTGTTGGCGCCGGTGATGACGCGGCCGCGACGGCCGTTGTCGAACAGCGCATCGACCGCTTCCTGAAGCATGCGCTTCTCGTTGCGGATGATGATGTCCGGCGCCTTCAGCTCGATCAGCCGCTTCAAGCGGTTGTTGCGGTTGATGACGCGGCGGTACAGGTCGTTCAGATCGGAAGTCGCGAAGCGGCCGCCGTCCAGCGGGACGAGCGGGCGCAGATCCGGCGGGATGACCGGGACATGCGTCAGGATCATCCATTCCGGCTTGTTGCCGGACAGCTGGAAGGCCTCGACGATCTTCAGGCGCTTGGCGAGCTTCTTCGGCTTGAGCTCGGTGGTCGCCTCGGCGATCTCCTTGCGGAGGTTGCCAGCGATCTTCTCGAGGTCCATGCCGCGCAGCAGTTCGCGGATCGCTTCCGCGCCGATCAGCGCGGTGAACGAGTCATCGCCATATTCTTCCTGCGCCCGCAGATAGTCCTCTTCCGAGAGGAGCTGACGCTCCTTCAGCGGCGTGAGGCCCGGCTCGATGACGCAGTAATATTCGAAGTACAGGATGCGCTCGAGATCCTTGAGCGTCATGTCGAGCAGCAGGCCGATGCGGCTCGGGAGCGACTTCAGGAACCAGATGTGCGCGACCGGAGCGGCCAGCTCGATATGGCCCATGCGCTCGCGGCGCACGCGCGAGAGGGTGACCTCGACGCCGCACTTCTCGCAGATGATGCCCTTGTACTTCATGCGCTTGTACTTGCCGCACAAGCACTCGTAATCCTTGATCGGCCCGAAGATACGCGCGCAGAACAGGCCGTCGCGCTCGGGCTTGAAGGTACGGTAGTTGATCGTCTCCGGCTTCTTGATCTCGCCGAAGGACCAGGACAGGATCTTCTCCGGGCTCGCGATCGAGATCTTGATCTGATCGAAAGTCGGCGCCGGCGCCGCCGGATTGAAGAGATTCATGACCTCTTGATTCATGGCCGTCTCCTTCGGATGGACCCCATCCCCGCCGTCGCGGGTGACTGGAGCCACTGAAAAGTCTGATCTGTGACGCGGTCGAAATGCGCGGGCGCCTTTGGCGCGCCCGCGCATCGGGTCATTTCGTCACTTGCCCGCAGGCAGGGTCTCACCCACGCCGGGCACCGCCAGATGGGTCTTGGAGTTCATCAGCTCGACGTTCAGGCCGAGCGAACGCATCTCCTTCACGAGAACGTTGAAGCTCTCGGGAATGCCCGCCTCGAAGGTGTCGTCGCCGCGCACGATCGCCTCATAGACCTTGGTACGGCCCGCGACGTCGTCCGACTTCACCGTGAGCATTTCCTGCAGCGTATAGGCAGCGCCATACGCTTCCAGGGCCCACACCTCCATTTCGCCGAAGCGCTGGCCGCCGAACTGCGCCTTGCCACCCAGCGGCTGCTGGGTCACGAGCGAGTACGGGCCGATCGAGCGCGCATGGATCTTGTCGTCGACAAGATGATGCAGCTTCAGCATGTAGATGTAGCCGACCGTCACCTTACGGTCGAACTGCTCGCCGGTGCGGCCGTCGAACAGGGTCGACTGCGCCGACTTGTCGAGGCCCGCCAGTTCCAGCATGTGCTCGATGTCGGCCTCATGGGCGCCGTCGAACACAGGCGTGGCAATCGGGACGCCGCGGCGCAGGTTCGAGCCGAGCTCGACCAGCCCCTCTTCGTCCAGCGAGGCGATGGTCTCGTCCTTGCCGTAGATGTCGCCGAACGCCTTCTTCAGCGGAGCGACGTCGTTGGCGAGGCGATACTGCTCGATCGCCTTGTCGATCACCTTGCCGAGGCCCGCGCAGGCCCAGCCCAGATGCGTCTCCAGGATCTGCCCGACATTCATGCGCGAGGGCACGCCGAGCGGGTTGAGCACCATGTCGACCGGGGTGCCGTCCTCTAGGAACGGCATGTCCTCGACCGGAACAATGCGCGAGACCACGCCCTTGTTGCCGTGCCGGCCGGCCATCTTGTCGCCCGGCTGAATCTTGCGCTTCACGGCGATGAAGACCTTGACCATCTTCATCACGCCGGGCGGCATCTCGTCGCCGCGCTGCAGCTTCTCGACCTTGTCGAGGAACCGCTGCTCCAGACGCTTCTTGGACTCGTCGTACTGGTTGCGGATCGCTTCCAGCTCGCCCATCAGATGATCGTCGGCGACGGCAAACTGCCACCACTGGCTGCGCGGATAGTCGGTCAGCACCGAGCGGGTGATGGCCGTATCCTTCTTGAAGCCCTTGGGGCCGGCGATGCCGGTCTTGCCGTCGAGCATCTCGGCGAGGCGGCCGAAGACGTTGCGGTCGAGGATCGCCTGCTCGTCGTCGCGGTCCTTGGCGAGACGCTCGATCTCCTCACGCTCGATCGCCTGGGCGCGCTCGTCCTTGTCCACACCGTGACGGTTGAACACGCGCACTTCGACGATCGTGCCGGTGACACCCGGGGGAACGCGCAGCGAGGTGTCGCGCACGTCAGCCGCCTTCTCGCCGAAGATGGCGCGCAGCAGCTTCTCTTCCGGGGTCATCGGGCTCTCGCCCTTCGGCGTGATCTTGCCGACGAGGATGTCACCCGCCTGCACTTCCGCACCGATATAGACGATGCCGGCCTCGTCGAGGTTCTTCAGCGCCTCTTCCGACACGTTCGGAATGTCGCGCGTGATTTCCTCCGGCCCGAGCTTGGTGTCGCGGGCCATGACCTCGAACTCTTCGATATGGATCGACGAGAAGATGTCGCCCTTCGAGATGTTCTCGGACAGAAGGATCGAGTCCTCGAAGTTGTAGCCGTTCCACGGCATGAACGCGACGAGGATGTTCCGGCCGAGCGCCAGATCGCCGAGATCGGTCGAGGGACCGTCGGCGATGATGTCGCCCTTCGCCACCCGGTCGCCCACGCGCACCAGCGGACGCTGGTTGATGCAGGTCGACTGGTTGGAGCGCTGGAACTTCTGCAGGCGGTAGATGTCGACGCCGGACTTGGAGGCGTCGGTCTCTTCCGTCGCGCGAATGACGATACGGGTCGCATCCACCTGGTCGATCACGCCGGTGCGGCGGGCGGCAATGGCCGCACCCGAGTCACGGGCGACCACGCTTTCCATGCCGGTGCCGACGAAGGGCGCGTCAGCGCGAACCAGCGGCACCGCCTGGCGCTGCATGTTCGAGCCCATGAGCGCGCGGTTCGCGTCGTCATTCTCGAGGAACGGGATGAGCGCGGCCGCGACCGAGACGAGCTGCTTCGGCGACACGTCCATGAAGTCGACGCGGTCCGGCGTGACGAGGAGAACGTCGCCGGCATGACGGCAGACGATCAGGTCCTCGGTGAAGCGGCCTTCGGCGTCGAGCGGGATGTTCGCCTGGGCGACGTAGTACTTCCCCTCCTCCATGGCGGAGAGATAGACCACTTCGTCCTGGACCTGGCTGTCCTTCACGCGGCGATAGGGCGCCTCGATGAAGCCGTACTTGTTCACGCGGGCGAAGGTGGCCAGCGAGTTGATCAGGCCGATGTTCGGGCCTTCCGGCGTCTCGATCGGGCAGATGCGGCCGTAATGCGTCGGGTGCACGTCGCGCACCTCGAAGCCGGCACGCTCGCGCGTCAGGCCGCCCGGTCCAAGCGCCGAGAGACGGCGCTTGTGGGTGATCTCGGACAGCGGGTTGGTCTGGTCCATGAACTGCGAAAGCTGCGACGAGCCGAAGAACTCGCGCACGGCCGCCGCCACGGGCTTCGCATTGATCAGGTCCTGCGGCATCACGGTATCGATGTCGACGGAGGACATGCGCTCCTTGATGGCGCGCTCCATGCGCAGCAGGCCAACGCGGTACTGGTTCTCCATCAGCTCGCCAACGGAGCGGACGCGGCGGTTGCCGAGATGATCGATGTCGTCGATCTCGCCCTTGCCGTCGCGCAGCTCGACCAGCGTCTTGATGACCGCGAGAATGTCCTCGCGGCGCAGCACGCGCACCGTGTCCTCGGCGTCGAGGTCGAGGCGCATGTTCATCTTCACGCGGCCGACGGCGGACAGGTCGTAGCGCTCGCTGTCGAAGAACAGCGAGTGGAACATGGCCTGTGCGCTATCGAGCGTCGGCGGCTCGCCGGGACGCATCACGCGGTAGATGTCGAACAGCGCATCCTCGCGGGTGACGTTCTTGTCCACGCTGAGCGTGTTGCGGATATAGGCGCCGACATTGACGTGGTCGATGTCGAGGATCGGGATCTCTTCGTAGCCGAGGTCCGCGAGCTGCTTCAGCATCTTCTCGCTGACTTCCTCGCCGGCCTCGACATAGATCTCGCCGGTCTGCGGATTGACCAGATCCTCGGCCACGTACTGGCCGATCATCTCGTCATCCGACATTTTGAGGGCCTTGAGGCCCTTCTCGGCGAGCAGGCGCGCCTGGCGGACGGTGACCTTCTTGCCGGCCTCGACCACGACTTCGCCGGTGTCTGCGTCGACGAGGTCGGAAACCGCCTTGTAGCCCTTCATCCGCTTGGGATCGAACGGCATGCGCCAGCCGTCCTTCGTGCGAGTGAAGGAGATGGTCTCGTAGAAGGTGTTGAGGATCTCTTCGCCGTCGAGGCCGAGCGCGAAGAGAAGGCTCGTCACCGGGATCTTGCGGCGGCGGTCGATGCGCGCGAACACGATGTCCTTGGCGTCGAACTCGATGTCGAGCCAGGAACCGCGATACGGGATGATGCGGGCGGCGAACAGGAGTTTGCCCGAGGAGTGGGTCTTACCCTTGTCGTGATCGAAGAACACGCCCGGCGAACGGTGCATCTGGGACACGATGACACGCTCGGTGCCGTTCACGATGAACGTACCGTTCGAGGTCATCAGCGGGATGTCGCCCATGTAGACATCCTGCTCCTTGATGTCCTTGACGGACTTGGAGCCGGAATCCGGATCGACATCGAACACGATCAGGCGGAGGGTCACCTTGAGCGGCGCCGCGAAGGTCATGCCGCGCTGGCGGCACTCATCCACGTCGTACTTCGGCGGTTCGAACTCGTAGCGGACGAATTCGAGCATGGCCGCGCCCGAAAAGTCCGAAATCGGGAAAACCGACTTGAAAACCGCCTGAATGCCGTCGTCCGCACGTCCGCCCTTCGGCTCGACGATCTGCAGGAACTGGTCATAGGATGCCTTCTGAACCTCAATGAGGTTCGGCATCTCAGCCACTTCCTGGATCTTGCCGAAGAATTTGCGGACCCGCTTACGACCGGTGAACGTCTGCGCCATGTCGCTCCTCGCTCCGTCCGAGTATCCGTCCGCGCCGCCCGAACCCACGACGACGCTTGTTCGCGCAACAATCGGTCCTTGATGCGGCGCCGCGGCACCGCCCTGACCTTCGCTGCACATCCGACGGCTCGCCGGACGACCCCCCCGGAACATTTTCGCGAACGAAAAGGCTCCAGCTGCGGAACTGAGCCCCTTCTTGTCGATCAGGCGTTTCACCTGATCGGAAAGGGCTCGGGGATCGTCGGGGAAGCCGTCGGGCTTCCCATTCCTCGCCTTCGGCACAACCGAAGGCAGAGGCCGCCGGATGAACCGGCGGCCTCGAAATGATCGTCAGATCACTTGAGCTCGACCTTGGCGCCGGCCTTCTCGACCTGGGCCTTGATCTTCTCGGCTTCGTCCTTGGTCACGCCTTCCTTGATCGGCTTGGGCGCGGCTTCGACGAGATCCTTGGCTTCCTTGAGGCCCAGGCCGGTGATGGCGCGGACTTCCTTGATGACCTCGATCTTCTTGTCGCCGGCCGAAGCCAGGACAACGGTGAACTCGGTCTGCTCTTCGGCGGCCGGGGCAGCGGCAGCGCCCGGAGCGGCGGCAACGGCCACGGCGGCCGCGGCGGAGACGCCCCACTTCTCTTCGAGGAGCTTCGCGAGCTCGGCAGCCTCGAGAACGGTCAGGTTGGAAAGCTCGTCGACGAGCTTCGACAGATCAGCCATTTGCTTAAGTCCTTGGATTTCGGTTCGAACCAGTATTACCGGGAAGCCTCACGCGGCTTCGTTCTCGCGGGCATAGGCCCCAAACACGCGGGCGAGCTTCGCCGCCGGCGCGGTGCTGAGCTGGGCGATCTTGGTCGCCGGGGCCTGGATAAGGCCGACCAGCTTCGCACGCAGTTCATCAAGGGAGGGCATGGTGGCCAGAGCCTTCACACCGTCCACATTCAGGGCCGTCTTGCCGAACGCTCCGCCGAGGATGACGAACTTGTCGTTCGTCTTGGCGAAGTCGACGGCAGCCTTCGGCGCCGCAACAGGATCGCTCGAATAAGCGATAATGGTCGGACCCTTCAGCAGGGGCGCGACATGTGCGACGTCCGAACCTTCGAGAGCGATCTTTGCGAGGCGGTTCTTCGCCACCTTCACGGTCGCACCATTCGCCTTCATCTGGCGGCGCAGGGCCGACAGCTGGGCGACGGTGAGGCCGGAATAGTGGGCCACGACGACGACGGAAGTGCTCTTGAACACTTCGCCGAGCGACGTGACGAGCTCTTCTTTTTGCGCTCGATCCACTTCACTTGCTCTCCGGTGGCGAGGAAGAAAAACCTTCCCCGCCGGGTTTGCGCCTTGCCGCCCCTCGGAAAGAGAGACGACGGTTAACATCCTGTCCCCTTGGGACCGAAAGACCGGCCAAGGCGCTGGTTCGAGCCGAAATCCAAGTTCCGGCCAGGCCGGAACTCCTCATGCGGTCGTACCCCGTCTATGCTGGCCCCGGAGCGGGATTAAGCTGCCTCGAACGAGGAAGCGCCGGCAGTCTCGGACAGGACTAAAGCCGGCAGGGCGAGCCCCGCCGGCCTCTCCGCCCGGTTTTACGCGGGCGAAAGACTGAATCTCGTCAGCTTCGCACCCGACTCGTGGCCGGGGGCGAAACCGCCCATATAGAGGGTCAAATGGGATTTGTCACCCCTGATAGCACCAAGGGCTTGACAAATCCACCCCGCCACGATCACGGCGCCGCGACCGGGAACCTTCCGACACCCAACCTCAGCCGGCGACCAGCACCGAGCCGGGCTCGACCTTCAGGCCGGGGCCCATGGTCGAGGAAACCGCGACGCGCTGGACATAGGTGCCCTTGGCGCCGGTCGGCTTGGCCTTGACCACGGCGTCGGCGAAGGCGCGGATGTTCTCGGCCAGCTTGTCGACCGGGAACGAGGCCTTGCCGATGCCGGCGTGGATGATACCGGCCTTCTCGACGCGGAACTCGACGGCGCCGCCCTTGGCGGCTTCGACGGCACCCTTCACGTCCATGGTGACGGTACCGACCTTCGGGTTCGGCATCAGGCCGCGCGGGCCGAGCACCTTGCCGAGACGGCCGACGAGCGGCATCAGATCCGGGGTCGCGATGCAGCGATCGAACTCGATCGTGCCGCCCTGAATGGTCTCGAGCAGGTCTTCGGCGCCGACGATGTCGGCACCCGCCGCCTTGGCTTCATCCGCCTTGGCGCCGCGCGCGAACACCGCAACGCGCACCGTGCGGCCCGAACCGTTCGGCAGGTTGCAGACGCCGCGAACCATCTGGTCGGCATGACGCGGGTCGACGCCGAGGTTCAGCGCGACCTCGATGGTCTCGTCGAACTTGGCGTTCGCACGATCCTTGAGGAGCTTCAGCGCCTCGTCGAGACCGTACAGCTTGACGGGATCGATGCCCTCGCGGACAGCGCGGATACGCTTGGAAACTTTGGCCATCAGCTCAACCCACCACCTCAAGGCCCATGGAACGGGCGGAGCCTTCGATCATGCGAACCGCCGCTTCGACGGTGTCGCAGTTCAGATCCTTCATCTTCTTCTCGGCGATCTCAGCCATCTGGGCCTGCGAGATCTTGCCGATGAAGCCCTTGCCCGGGGTCTTGTGGCCCGAGCCGGGCTTCTTCTTGGTCTCAAGACCCGCTGCCTTCTTGAGGAAGTAGGAGACCGGGGGGGTCTTGAGCTCGAAGGTGAAGGAGCGATCCTGATACGCAGTGATCAGCACCGGGATCGGCATGCCCTTTTCCATCTGGGCGGTCTGCGCGTTGAACGCCTTGCAGAACTCCATGATGTTCAGGCCGCGCTGGCCGAGCGCGGGGCCGATCGGCGGGGCCGGATTGGCCGAGCCTGCCGGCACCTGCAGCTTTACATAGCCGGTAATCTTTTTCGCCATGTGGCAACTCCTCGGCACTCGCGACTGTCGGTCGCAAACGCCAAAGCACGCCGCCGCGACGGCTTCATCGCGGGGAGCGTAATTGAGGATCGCGGTCGCGGCATTGTTGGTCCCGGCTGACGAACCGGGCATGCCTCCCGCGTATGGATGCGACTCCGGGGAGACGCAGGCGCTGCGATACAGGAATTCCCTGGGGAATGGAAGTCCCCCGTCGCGACGGCGCCCGCGTGAGATAAGCGCTCACGCCGCCGACGACAAGCTCCGCCTCCGGCCCGCCTGCCCGCGCCGCGCCTCGCGGGCGAGGATGGCGTCGGCGTCGAGGCTGCGGATCGGCGTGCCGAGGTCACGCGGCACGTCGCCCTCCAGCTGCAGCGAGAGATAGCGCCCGCAGCACACCCGCAGGAATGAGGCGAAGTTCTCCACTTCGCCATGGGCGAAGGTGAGCTCCTCGTGCAGCTTCGCCAGCAGCTGCGGCAGGCTCATGCCGTCGCGCTGGGCGATTTCCTCCAGCACCTGCCAGTACAGGTTCTCCAACCGCACACTGGTGGAGAAGCCGTGCAGGCGCACCGACTTCAAGCGCGTCTGCCACAGATGCGGGTCGGCCTCGATGAAGAGCTTGCACATGAGCGCGCCTCCCTCCGACGGCGGGGCGCCCTGCCCCGCCGTGTCGATCATACGCCCGGCCGGACGCGCTGCGAAGCGGGCTCAGGCCGCCCGGCGCGCCGGCGCGTTCACGTCGCCATGGCTGATCGTGGTGCCGAGCACGGCGAGGAACTGGCCGATCCAGGCAGGGTGTGCCGGCCAGGCGGGCGCGCTCACCAGATTGCCGTCGGTCACCGCCGCATCGATGGCGATGTCGGCGTAAGTACCGCCGGCGAGCTCCACCTCCGGCTTGCACGCCGGATAGGCCGAGCAGGTGCGCCCCTCCAGCACCCCGGCCGCCGCGAGCAGCTGAGCGCCGTGGCAGACGGCGGCTACCGGTTTGTTGGCCGTGAAGAAGTGGCGGACCATCTCGAGCGCACGCGCGTTGAGCCGGACATATTCCGGCGCCCGTCCGCCGGGAATCACCAGCGCGTCGTAGCGGGCCGGGTCGACATCGGCGAAGGTCGCGTTGAGTGCGAAATTGTGGCCGCGCTTCTCCGAATAGGTCTGGGCACCCTCGAAGTCGTGGATCGCCGTCGCGATGCTGTCGCCCGCCTTCTTGTCCGGGCATACCGCGTGCACGGTGTGGCCGACCGCGAGCAGCGCCTGGAACGGCACCATGGTCTCATAGTCCTCGGCATAGTCGCCGACGATCATCAGAATGCGCTTGGCTGCCATTTCGATCCTCCCATGTTGCGCCGCTTCGCGGCTCGTTCATTGGGAGGATAGGACGGCGCCCGGCGGTTCGGGTGTTAACCGGCTAACGCGGTTGACCGCCGGGACATCCAAAAGAAAAAGGCGCGGACCAGCCGCGCCTCTGCAAACCACGATGAGGGTCGGGTCAGACCTTCTCGACCTGGCCGTATTCCAGCTCGACCGGCGTGGCGCGGCCGAAGATCGACACCGCCACCTTGAGCCGCGAGCGGGCCTCGTCGACTTCCTCGACAATACCGTTGAACGAGGCGAAGGGGCCGTCCGACACCTTGACCGTCTCGCCGACCTCGAAGCTGATCGAGGGCTTGGGACGCTCGATGCCCTCCTGCACCTGCTGCAGGATACGCATCGCTTCCTTCTCGGAAATCGGCATCGGCTTGTTGTCGGCGCCGAGGAAGCCGGTGACCTTCGGGGTGTTCTTGATGAGGTGGAAAGCCTCGTCGGTCAGGTCCATCTTCACCAGCACGTAGCCGGGGAAGAACTTGCGCTCGGCGTCGACCTTGCGGCCGCGGCGCACCTCGACGACCTTCTCGGTCGGGACCAGCACCTGCTCGAACAGATCGGCGAGGCCGCGCTGGCCCGCCTGTTCCTTGATCGAATCGGCGACCTTCTTCTCGAAGTTCGAATAGGCGTGGACGATGTACCAGCGCATCGGCATCGGGTGTCTCCTCAACGACCGATCTGCAGGATCTGTGCGATCGCGAAGCTCAGGATCTGGTCGGCGACCAGGAAGAAGAGCGACGCCAGTACGACCATCACAAACACCATCGCGGTAGTGATCAACGTCTCGCGACGGGTCGGCCAGGTGACCTTGCGGGCTTCCGCGCGGACCTGCTGAAAGAACTCGACCGGGTTCGTCTTCGCCATCTTCGTCTCGAAACGCCTCTGAGGCAGGTGTCGCGCGGTTCACCTGCAAGCTGTCGCGGTTCGCCTGAAAGAGCTCACCGCGCTCGGATCGTCCAAACACGCGAAGCGGGCGTATAGCCCGCAAAGCCGCTCCGCGTCAAAGGACGTTTGCTGCCTTGCCTGCCACCGGCGAAGAAGGGGTGGCAGGAGTGGAGGGACTCGAACCCCCAACCCCCGGTTTTGGAGACCGGTGCTCTAACCAGTTGAGCTACACTCCTAAAGAAGCAGATCGCGGGCAGTCGCCCGTCATTCGTCCGCTCCCGAGTCGGCAGGCACTATAACCGGCGGCGCGCTGACGTCGAGGCCCCTCGCCGCCGGTCTCAACAGAACAATGCCGCATTAATTACCGCGGCATTGGAAGGAAGGACGCGAAAACCGCATCCTTCCCGGTTCATCACTCGATGATAGCGGCGACGACGCCGGCGCCGACGGTACGGCCGCCTTCACGGATGGCGAAGCGCAGCTTCTCTTCCATCGCGATCGGCACGATCAGCGCCACGTCGACCGAGATGTTGTCGCC
>NZ_JBMSDU010000036.1:0-14865 GCF_049445835.1 Ancylobacter sp. VNQ12
GCCTACCTCACGGACATCATCACCCGCATCGTCGAGGGCCACCCCAACAGCCGCATCGATGAGCTCATGCCATGGGCCTATCCCGCCAAGCCCACCCTCAGTAGCGTGGCCTGAGGACGACGCTTACCTTGCTCTAACCCTTACTGTCACCGTTCTCGCAGCTCTTCCCGCGCCCATCTGACACGCTCATCGCTGCACCGATGCCTGCAGCGGCCCCGGCGGCTACGCAGAACCAGAACCCTCCACGACGACTGATGCATGCCGCTCAATGTTGCCGGGATGTTAGTTCGTCTTCGGCCTCGCGGGACAGGTGATCCTTAAGCTCCTCGAAGGAGGCGAAGGTGAGAACCCGACCTTCGTCCAGATCGGCGAAGCCGACGCTGACGGCTTCGCGCGGCGCCTTCAGCTTCGCGGCCTCCCGCTCTTCCCGCCGCTCGATCAGGCATGGCCGTCACGCAGAACCTCGCTGGCGTTCTGGTAGCGGCCAGACTGCACCAGCCGTCAATAACCTCTTCGTGGTGCTCGGCCAGGACGACATTGCGCGTGAGCATGACGGGGGTCCCTGAAACGTGCCTCCGGTATCGGATTGAGCTGCTCGCGGATCCTTGGACAGCTATCCGGTGGGTTTAAGCTACTCCCTGGGCCAGCTGATCGGTTTCGATGGTGTTGAAGTAGACCACGGCGGGGGGCTGTCCGCGATGGCGGCGTGGGGCCGCTGGTGGTTATAGGGACCGCCAGAGGCGCTCGATGAAGATGTTGTCCAGGCAGCGCCCCTTGCCGTCCATCGAGATTCGGGCGCCAATCCGTTTCAGCCGGTCGGTTCAGGCGAAGGAGGTGAACTGGCTGCCCTGATCCGTATTCATGATCTCTGGAGCGCCGAAGCGGTGGCTGGCCTCGTTCAGCGCCTCGACGCAGAAGTCAGCCTCGAGCGTGTTCGAGAGACGCCAGGCCAGGACCTTGCGCGTGAACCAGTCCATGATGGCCACCAGATACAGGAAGCCGCGGCGCATCGGCAGGTAGGTGATGTCGGCGCACCAAACCTGGTTGGGCCGCTCCATCCGCAGCCCACCCAGCAGATAGGGGTAGGTCTTGTGCCCCTTCGCGGGCTTGCTGGTATCGGGCTTCTGGAAGATCGGCATCAGGCGCATGAGCCGCATCAGTCGCCGGATACGCTTCACGTTCACCGGATGACCCTCGTTCTGCAGGTGTCAGGTCATCTGCCGGACGCCGT
Source organism: Ancylobacter sp. VNQ12 (assembly GCF_049445835.1). Taxonomy (NCBI): domain Bacteria; kingdom Pseudomonadati; phylum Pseudomonadota; class Alphaproteobacteria; order Hyphomicrobiales; family Xanthobacteraceae; genus Ancylobacter; species Ancylobacter sp. VNQ12. Next base: position 1,232 of record NZ_JBMSDU010000036.1, read on the forward strand.
AGAACAGGGTGTCCAGGAACTGCCTGTCGATCAGCCGCATGAGGGCGAGGTTCATCGCGGTCTCACCCTGCGGCTCGTAATAGAACGACGACCGCGAGATCGACAGCAGGCGGCACTGCGCACCGATCGACAGCGAAGGTTGATGGCGTTCGATCATCCCGCGCCTCACTTTCCGGTCCAGGGTTTGAGCTTTCGCGACAAAAAATCGTTGGCGACGGCCAGTTCCCCGATCTCTGCGCAAACGCAGTTTGTCGCTGGCATGCAGCGATCGGACCACGTCCTCGTCGACCTCGGCGGTCTTCCTGGCGCCGCGCTCGAAGATGTCGGCCGCTCCCTCCAGCAGGGCCTTCTTCCACTGATGGATCATCGTCGGATGCACGCCATAGTCGGCCGCCAGTTCCGACACCGTGCGCTCGCCCTTAACGGCTTCCAGCGCCACGCGAGCCTTGAAGCCCGCATCATGGTTCCTGCGTTTGCGCATGTCCTGATCTCCTCGTCATTGGAGATCAGCTGACGTCAAAGCGTAGCTTCCGTCACTGTCCGAATTTCCGGGAGGTCCTCAGATCATAGCGGCTATGACGGCTTCTGCTAATCGAACCTCAACCGGACTCTGTACGCAGCCCGCGGTATTTTCCGCTCCCCTTCGATCCGGAGGCGGCGGCTCCTTGCTAAGAAGCGTATGCACCTTTCAGCCTTGAGCAGAGCTACACCGCCAATCTCGGAATAGGCCCCAACCAACCACAGGAATTGGCAGTTACAAGCCGCGCTAGCCACCGCTTCCTGCAAACCCACAAGGCACCGCCTGCGGAGGCTTCTGCATCTTGCAGGAATCGGGTGTTGCGAGCCCTCACCACCACTCCACAATGCGATCCGCTACGCTGGCCTTCCATCCTAGCGCGCTCGTTTATGGCGGAGATCGGGACAAAGCCGTCAGGCGGCTTTCTGGCATCGGTCCGTGCGAAGTGGACGTTTATCCTGATGGCGTGACTCGACCCATCTCTATCCCCATACCGCCAATCGGTCTTTCCCGATTAGAATTGGATGACCAGCCGTCCTCTCGTACCCCCAGCCTCCAGCCGACGATGGGCGTCGGCGACCCGTTCCGGCGGATAGACCTCCGCGACGCGAAGCGTGATCTTGCCGGCCTCGACCATTTGCCGGAGCCGATCGAACTTCTCCCACTCCTGCGCGTAGGAGCGCACAAAGGTTGTCGTGAAGCGGATATCCGCTGCGGGATGCCCTGGAATCCACGGACGGACGTGAAGGCGCCGCTGCCACGAACCGCGGGGATGACCAACTCATTGAGCACGGCTCCGTCCGCGAGGCCATCCGCCGGTTCGGGGTGGCGAGCGGTCCGGACCACCGCCCTACGTCCCGGCGACTAGATCCAATCCGGCCGCCGACCTCTCCGGGCGTCGCGAGAAAGCTCCGCGGTACTGCGCCGCCGGATGCGAGGCCGGCAGCCGGCTCCGACCGAATATCTTCTCGCGCAGCGTTCCCGGTCGGTACTCGCGCTTGGCAAGGCCGCGCCGCTGAAGCTCGGGCAGCAGCTGCTCGTTGAATTCCTCGTAGGATCCCGGAAGATACCAGTTGATCACGTTGACCCCGTCAATGCCCGCCTTCTGCCATTCGGCGAGTTGGTCGGCAATGCTCTGCGGGGTGCCGACCAGCCGCTGGTGGCGGCGCGCCACGAGCCGCGCGAGATCGCCGACGGTCGGCTCGCGATCGGGATTGGCTTTGCGCAGCCATTCGATATGGCTGCGCCCGCCATTGGTGCGGATATCGGCGAGCGGGGTTTCGGGCGGATAGGGCTCGCCGGTGTCTTGCGAGACGCCCAGATTGGAGTGGGCCAGAAAGCCGTCGATGCTAATGTAACGGTCGAGCTCGGCCTCCTTGCGCCTGGCCTCCTCCTCGGTGCTGCCGATGACGAAGGTAAAGCCTTGCAGGAACTTGATGTCGGAGGGGTCGCGGCCGAAGCTGCGCGCCAGCGCGCGGGTCTCCGAGATGAGCTCGGCCGCGACGCGCGGGTTCGGCGTCGCGATGAACTGGCCCTCCGCATGGCGGGCGGCGAAGCGCCGGCCGGCCGGCGAGGAGCCGGCCTGGAACAGGAACGGCGTCCTCTGCGGCGTCGGCGAGGGAAGATGCGGCCCCTCCACCCGGTAGCGCTTGCCTTGATGGTTGATCTTGTGGATTCGCGTGGGGTCGGAGAACACGCCACGCGCCTTGTCGCGCTGGAGGGCGTCGTCGTCCCACGAGCCTTCCCACAGCTTGTAGACGACCTCGGTATATTCCTCCGCCCATTCGTAGCGCTCGTCATGCTCCACCAGCCGGTCGAAGCCGAAATTGCGCGCCGCATTCTCCTGGGTAGAGGTGACGATGTTCCAGGCGAGGCGGCCATCGCTGATGTGGTCGAGGGTCGAGGCCCGGCGGGCGAACTCGAACGGATGGGCCTGCAGCACGGAACTGGTCAGAGCGAGCCCGAGATGCTCGGTGTTGACGGCGATGGCCGACAGCAGCACCGAGGGATCGTTGTTGGGAATCTGCAGGCCCTCGCGGGCATTCACCGCGTAATCGCCGTTGAGCGGGCCATAGAGCCCCACAACGTCGGCGAAGAAGATAGCGTCGAAAAGCCCGGCTTCGAGGGTCCGGGCGAGGTCGATCCACAGCCGCACGTCGTTGAAGTCGTGCTGGCGGGCGTTCGGATGCCGCCACAGGCCATGCTGGATGTGGGACGTCGTATTCATGACGAAGGCGTTGAAGATGAGTTCGCGCATGATCTGCTCCGGACGATTGAGGTGAGCGTTAGGGGCGCGCGCCAAGGCGCGGCACGGCAGCCACGAGCTCGCGGGTGTAAGGATGGCGGGGGTGAAGGAAGACGTTGTCCGAGGTGCCGAGCTCGACCACCTGCCCGGCCTTGAGTACCAGCACCCGGTCGCACAGATGGTGGACGACGCCGAGGTCGTGCGAGATGAACAAGTACCCGACACCGAGCTGGTCCCGCAGGTCCGCCAGCAGATCCAGCACCTGGGCTTGGATCGACACATCCAGCGCCGAGACCGGCTCGTCGCAGACGATGAGCTTGGCACCGGGAGCGATGGCCCGCGCAATGGCGGCACGCTGGCGCTGTCCGCCCGAGAGTTCGAGCGGCAGCCGGTCGCGGAATCTCTCCGGCAGTCCCACGAGATCGAGCAGTTCGCCGACCCGCGCGGTCCGGGTGCGCCGGTCATCCGTCGGCGGGAGCGCGTCCGCAATGATGCGCTCGACGGTCCAGCGCGGATCGAAATGACTGAACGGATCCTGATAGACCACGGAAATGTCGCGGCGGCGCGGTCGCCGCTCCGCTTCGGTGAGCGACGACCAGGCCTTGCCATCGAGGCTCACCCCGCCCGCATCGGGCGTTTCGAGCGCCAAGACCAGACGGGCCACGGTGGACTTGCCGGAGCCGGATTCCCCGACAATGCCGAGCGCTTCGCCTCGCCCGATGGTGAAGGACACGTCGCGCACCACGGTGGAGACGGACCCGTCCGGACGGCTGAAGCTCTTCACCAAACCTTCCGCCACGAGCAGCGGCCCCGGCGCCGTTTTCCGTTCGTCGTCAAGGCGCGCAACGGCCAGGGCCGATGATTGCGGATGGAACCTCTTCGCGTCCGCCGGCGCGAGCCTTGCCCCGCGTGAATGGGCGGAGGGCACCGCGTCGATCAGCGCGCGGGTGTAGGCATGCCTCGGCTCGCGGAACACCTCCTCGGCCGCACCATGCTCGACCACCTCGCCGTGGCGCATGATCATCACCTCGTCGGCCATGCGCGAGACGACCGCAAGATCGTGGCTGATCAGCACCAGCGTCTTGCCGCGGGCACAGATATCGTCGAGCAGGGCGAGAATCTGGGCCTGGATGGTCGCGTCGAGTGCGGTGGTGGGCTCGTCCGCGATCAGGATCTCCGGGTCGAGCGCAAGGGCGGCGGCGATGAGGGCGCGCTGGCGCTGGCCTCCCGACAATTCGTGCGGCAGCTGGCGGGCTTTCAGCTCCGGATCCGGCACGCCGACGAGGCGCAGCAGATCGGCCGCACGCGCGGTACGTTCCGCGCGTCGGACGGCGCCGTGCACCCATAGGCCTTCGGTCACCTCGTCGCCGACCCGCTTCAGGGGATCGAGCGAGACCAGCGCATCCTGGAGGACGTAGCCGATGGACTTGCCGCGAAGGGCGCGCCAGGCCCGTTCCGGCTGGCCGATCACATCGCGCCCGCCGATGCGCAGCCGCTCCGCGGAAACGCGCGCGTTTCGGCCCGCCAGACCGATCAGGCTACGCGCCGTCACGCTCTTGCCGGAACCGGATTCGCCGACGATGGCGAGGCAGCGCCCGCGCGGCAGAACGAAGGAAACGTCCTTCACCGCGAGTTGCTCGCCGCGTTGGCCGAAAGCGACCCGCAGCCCGCGAACCTCGATGAGCGGCGCGGCCTGTTCTGCCGCGCGCAATGTCGAAACAGCCGGAGCGATGTTCATTTTCCCTCCAGCCGGTCGCGCAGGTAGCGGCCGAGAACCGTGACGGCAAGGGCGAAGCCGACGATGGCGAGACCCGGCATGACCTCGAGCCACCAAGCGCGGATCGCATAGTTGCGCCCGGCGTCGAGCAGCGCGCCCCATTCCGGCGACGGTGGGGCCACGCCCAGCCCGAGAAAGGCGAGGCCCGAGGCCCAGACGATGGATTGACCGACGCCGAGCGTCATCATAACGACGAGCGGGCGCAGCGCATTGGGAACGATGTGATTGACGGCGATGCGCAGCGGCCGATGACCCAGCGCGCGGGCGGCCTCCACATAGCCGGCGCCCTTCACCGCGAGCACCTGGCCGCGGATCATGCGGGCATAACCCGGCGCTGTTCCGAGGCCGACCGCGACGATCTGGGTGGTAATCGACGTGCCGAAGACGGCGAGGAATAGCAGGGCCAGGAACAGAGTCGGAAACGAGAACAGCACGTCGAGGAAGCGCGCTATGGAGAGGTCGACGACACCACCGACCAGGCCAGCGGTAATGCCGAAGGCGAGTGCTACGCCAAGGCTCAGAGCCGTAGCCGCCAGTCCCAGCGAGAGCGACTGGCCCGCGCCCGCGACGATGCGCGAATAGAGGTCGCGCCCGGTCTGGTCGGTACCGAGCCAGTGGGTTGCGGATGGCGGCTGCAGCATGGCAGCGAGATCGATCTTGAACGCGCCATGTGTCTGCAACAGCGACGGCGCTATGGCGGCCACGATGTAGAACACGACGACCAGAGCGGCGATCGTCGGCCCGACGGGAATGCGCCGCAGGCCGGCGAGGACGCGCCGGACATGGGCGCCGATAGGCGCCGAGGCGCGCGGATCGAGGGTCACGAGCGTCATGACAGGACGATCCTCCGGTCCACCAGCCGATAGGTCTCGTCGACCGCCAGATTGATGACGACATAGGCCGCCGCCGACAGCACGACGATGCCGGACACCACCGGCACGTCGCGGGCGGAGGTCGCCTCAACAAGAATGCCGCCGATGCCCTGGCGGGCGAACACGGCTTCCACGAGCACCGCTCCCGACAGCAGCTTGCCCACCGCCCAGCCGGACAGGCTGATGCCCGGCAGCACGGCATGGCGCAGCACATGGCGCACGCGCACCCCGGCGTCGCTCATGCCGCGCGTCCGGGCCGAGGTGACGAACGGCTGGTCCAGCACCCGCACGAACTCGTCCTGGATCGCCTGGCCGATGAAACCCGCGAGCGGCAAGGCGAGGGCCAGCGTCGGCAGCACGAGGCCGGCCAGGCTGTTGCGCCCTTCCACCGGGAATATCTGCAGTTGGACGGCGAAGACCACCAGCAGGATGGTGCCGATCCAGTAGGGAGGCGAGGTCGCGAGAAGGATTTGCGCGGCACTGGCGAGGCGCGATCCGAGCGTGTTGCGCCCGGCGGTGGCGAGCGTCAGCGCGACGGCGATCACCCAGGCGGTAGTCAGGGCGCTCAAGGCGAGGATGATGGTCGGGAGGACCTGCGCCCCGATGACGTCGAGCACCGGCTTGTGCTGCAGGTAGGACGTTCCGAAGTCGCCCACCGCTAGGCCGCCGATATAGCGCAGATACTGCATGTAGAGCGGCGCATCGAAGCCGTATTGGGCATTCACCGCCGCAAGCTGTCCCGATGTGGGTGTCACTTTCCATTTAAATCCCGGAACCGCAGTTGAGCATTTTCAACATGTTGCGCTGGCAGGTAATTTGTGAATCGGCATTTAACTTGAGAATGGCGCTTGGTCTCTGGCATCTTATGTGAGAATGGGGAAGCGGTTCACTTTCGGCTCTGAGGCCGCTCATGCAAGATCCGCTTCCCGAACAGATCGATGATGCCCGGTGGGAAGAGGCTCGACGCCGAGCCGACGCAATCCGCGCATTTCTCAATCATCGCAGCGACCAGAGCACGACGGCCGACGTCACTGCACTGGCGATCGAACTCGGCCTCAGTCAGGCAACCACCTATCGGCTGATCGGGCTCTTTCGTAAAGGCGGCAGCGTCGGCGCTCTTGTCGAACGTAAGCGTGGCCGACCACTCGGCCATCGCGTTCTTGACGCCGGGCGGGACGAACTAGTCAAGAGCGCCATCCGAGCGATTTTCCTGACGCCTAATCGCCCACCCGTCTCCGAGCTGGTGCGTATGATCCAGGCGCGCTGCATGAAGGCGGGTCTCAAGGCGCCGCATCGGCGCACGATCGAGGCGCGTATCAAGGATGTCGACCTGCAGGACCGCGCCAGGCGGCGTGGGGACGAGGCGACCGTAAAGGCAACGACTCCGGTTCCGGGCGCGCTGCGCACAACACGGCCACTCGAGGTGGTCCAGCTCGACCACACAAGGGCGGATATCTTCGTTGTCGACGAGGAGACGCGACTGCCTATCGGTCGCCCGTGGCTGACGCTCGCGATCGATGTGCACAGCCGCATGGTCATGGGCTTCCATCTCACGATGGATGCCCCCTCGCGTCTCTCGACGAGCCTTTGTCTACTGCACGCCGTATTTGACAAGACGGCTTGGCTCCGGGAGCGCGAGATCGCCGAGCCCTGGCCTATCGCTGGATTGCCGGACGCCCTGCATGTCGACAACGGCGCGGATTTCAGGAGTAAGGCTTTCAAGCGGGGTTGCGATGACGCCGGCGTCGCCATCATCTGGCGCCCGCCTGGACAACCCCGGTTCGGTGGTCATATTGAGCGGCTCATCGGAACGCAGATGGGCCGCCTGCATCTTCTTCCGGGCACGACCTTCAGCAATGTGGATGAGCGTGGAGACTATGACAGCAAACGGCATGCCGCGCTCACGCTTCGAGAGTTGGAGCGCCACATTGCGCTCGATATCGTCGGCCCCTATCACCAATCCATTCATGGTGGCCTGGGTCGGCCTCCCCTCGCCGTCTGGCGTGAGCTGGAGGATCGGACGCCTCTGCGTATGCCGCAGGATCGTCAGCGCTTCTGGCTAAGCTTCTTGCCCGAAGACCGGCGCAGTCTGCGCCCGACCGGAATCCATCTGTTCGGCCTTCGCTACTGGTCGCCTGCCCTATCCGCTGATGTCGGCCGCGTTAAGAGCAAGCTGCTCGTCAAGTATGATCCCCGCGATCTGGCCCGCGTCTTTGTCCAGCGTCCATCCGGCAGCTTCGTCGAGGCCCGTTATGCCGACATCACCTTGCCGTCCGCCACGCTGCATGAGGTGAACGCGGCCCGGAAGTCTCTTCTTGCAAAGGGGCGGCGAGAAGTGGGCACCGAGGCAATCTTGCGGACCGTGATCGCACAGCGAGAGTTGATTGATAACGCCGTTCGCAAGACGTCTTTGCAGCGCAAAAGGGGGCGAGCGGCCAAGAATTCCAAAGTGGATGATAGCGGCTGGGGCTCGCTTCGCGGGGTCGATTCCAGCAATCCTGTGCCTTTGGTCGAGGATATGGATTGAAGCAGCATGACATTCACCTTCCGCCACCTGACGTCGAGCGCGGCGGCGCTTCTTGCCGAGCACGATGAGCAGCGCATCCGCGCCATCCGGTCGCGTCGGTGGGTTCTCTATCCTCGCGCCAAGCAGGCCCTCGATCGCCTGCGTGGACTTCTCGACCAGCCGCGTGGCACGCGCATGCCGTCCATCGCCATCTATGGTGACAGCGGCATGGGCAAGACCATGATCATGAAGCAATTCCGGGACGAGCAAGCGCAATGGCGCGCTCGATATCGTCGTGGTCAATCCGAACAGCGACCCATCGAGCATCCGTCAGCTCGTCCAGACGGGACCGAAGCTCTTCTATCTCGAAGATCCATGGGGGCAGAATAGCTTGCGGACCGGCTCCGAGATGTGGACCGAGCAGCTTCCGCGCATGCTGCGCGACGCCCGCGGCGAAAATCAGTTCGTCGTGACGTCGCGGAGCGACATGCTACGCGGCGCGCAAGCCGTCGATGGTATCGCGCCATGGTCGATCGAACTTGAGGCCGATCGTTATCTTAACGGCCGGTTCGCCCAAATCTACGACAAGCGCATGGACCTCCTTCCGCCCGACCTTCAGGCGAAGGCGCTCAGCTTTAGGCCGGATGTTCTCCGTGCGCTTGAAAAGCCGCTTGAGCTTGATCTGTTCTTCGCCAACATCCTGTCCGGTTGTGGCGAGGGCGAGAATGACGGGCAATGGCTGCATCGCCTGATTGGGCTCGCCCATCGTGATGCGGTCGAGGGAGTGGTCGACCGCTATCTGACCCACGCCGACGCGACCGGCCAATCCGCCGCGATATGGGGCGTGCTGGCAGCGCGCGGATCGTTCGACCGGACGCAGCTCGTCGCGCTGATGCGGTCCTTGCGGGTTGCCGCGCCCGACCTCGCCATTGGTCTCGACAAGCTGATCGACACGATGATCGCCGCGCGCCATCTGCGTCAGCCAACCACATCGGTCGCCTTCGCCCATCCGAGCGTGCGTGCGGGTTTCGAGAAGCATTTGAAAGCAGACTTGTTTCGCTATCAGCCGGCCTTCGCAACGTTGCTGACTGCGCTCACCACGCTTCCGCAACCGCACGCCGAGTGGGGCATGGAGACGGCCGCGCGCCTGATCGACGAAGGACGCCGGCTTGTCGTCGGCGTCGAAGGCGGCGCGTTCACCTTCGACGTTCCTGCCGCCGCCCAGAGCGCAATCGATGGCTGGCTAGAGGAGGCCCTAGTCGATCCTGCCGCGGATTTCCCCAAGGTGCTCCAGCTCGCCAGCGACGTAGGCAGTGCGGCGTCCAATCCCTCGGAACTTGCCCGCTGGTTGCTAACCAGCGTCCAGCGTGGCGGGGCCTTTTTTGTTGAACGGTGGACGGCGCCGAACTTCCCCGACGCATGGTACGAACGAATCTCGGAGGATCGGCGCTCCTTTCCGATCGCCGAGCGCTTCGTTCGCGATCAACTTTCCGACGAGCATGGATCCTACGGTACCGGATTTCCGGCCGCGCTGGACCGCATCGCTACCGGGCTTGAGAGCGCCTACCGCCACGCCGCACGTCGTCTAGTGGGTATGGGGTACGGGTCGAATGTCGAGGCGGTCGTGACAGGCGCGCTCCGTGATCTGCCCGCCTTTAAGTCGGTGTTCGAAGAGGCACTCGACGATCTTGGCGGCGATGACGCCAAGCAGGCGAAAAATGCCGAACTGTGGCGGGGCATCATCGACGGTGAGTGCGACTATGGATTCGAGGAATATCACACCTCGGGCCATGACGACGATGGCTATGCGTCCAGCATTATTGCTGAGCTGTATATCGAAGCTGTCCGTGCGGCAGGCGATTGGAAGGAATTGGCCGAGCACAATCGAGCTTCCGAGTTCGGCTATTATTGGGCGCGCGCGATCCGCGACGCAGATGTTTCCGTCGCGCCCTGTTTAGAAGAGCTGACAGCAATGTTCGCCACAGCTCAGGCGGAGGGACATGAGGATGAGGCGTGGGATGCGCTGCGTAATCATTGGCACCCGAATTTCAGAGAGAAGCTCAAGCAGGCACTGAGCGCTGGTATCCCAGAACAAGGCGATAATCAGGCTGCCTTGGCCTGCGGCATGGGCGTCGACCAGACCCTTCTAGCCGAGGCATTTGATGCCTCGCCGACAGCCGCTTCGCGTGTTGCCTTCCTCTGCGACCTGATTGGGGCGCGCCGTTGTTATTCCAAGCCCCAGAAAGCTGGAATGCCGCGGCTAATCCAAGGGCTGGATCTCTCTTATCGCGAGATCGGTTGGGCGCTGTTTCTTGGGGCTCCCCGCGCTGCACCTCTCAGCAGTCATGCGATCGAGCTCCTTAAGCAGGCGGCCGAAACCGCGCCGCCTCGCATCCTCTCGCAGATTGTCCCGTTCCTCATCAAAGCGGGCGATGCCCCGGCTGAACCGATCCGTCGATGGTTGGATGAGGCCCATGACAAGGATCTCGCCGAGGCGGCGGCCTCCGCCGCGATTGCGATCGGAGACGATGAAGCGATCACGATGGCCCTTCAGCACCCTCGGGCAAATGCGCGCGTTGTCGCCCTTGAGTTTCTTGCTGGGGAGGCTGGTCTTCCGTTCCCCCCTGGCATCCTCGCACGGGCGGCCGATCCCGGTCGTCGCGTCCGTCAGGCGTTAGTGCTCGCACTCTCGGCGAAGCCGCATCCCGAGCATTTCCCGGTACTGCTGCGTTTGGCCGGCGACACATGGTCAGATGCCGATCCATCCTATAATGAGCCCGATTCTTTTCCGATCGCACGGAAGGCGGTGGAGGCTCTGGCGGCATATGCCCCCTTGTCCGACGAGATCAGCGATCAGCTCATCAAGCTCGCGACGGCCACCACCGATCGGGCGCTTGGCCAGGAATGTTTGCAGGTCGCAGCCGGCCACGGTTCAGCCGCCATGCGGATGAAGATTCGAGCGATTTTCGACGATCGCGATCGCGGGTGGCTTCGGCTCGACGCGCTCAATGCCCTTGTCTTTGCCGACACGATCGAAACCGAGGTATTGAACCCGTTCACGGCGGAGCGGATCGTGAGGCTCGGCGCCGCACTCGCGCCATCGGCGGTTGTACTGGTCTGTCGGCATGCCCCACTCGAAATTGCCGTCGGTCTATGCGAGCGCATGGCACATTCGAACGCTGATCGCTCGCTCGCTGTTCTCGGCGCCTATTTCCTCCATGATCGCGAACCCGATGTCGCCGATGCCATCCTCGATTTGCTCCCCCAGGGACATCCCGCGCGTGGTCTCTTCGGCGACGAAGAAGGGCTTTTGCCCGCATCCGTTCTAGATGGGCTGGGGGATATCAAGCGTCAGCGCTGGGTTCAAAAATGGATGAGCGGCCGCATCGGCAAGGCGTGAGGACATGCGAGAACTCATGTCGACAAGAGGGCGCAAACCGAGAGGGTGCGGCGAGCTAAGTGAGTGGCATTCGAAACGGATTCGCTCGATGTGTAGCGCCATCGTTCGGAAAAGCCCGACATGAGTTCTTAGTCTGACGCTCGGCTACCGTTGTATTGATAGTTCGCCAAAGCAATAAGCTGACATTCGGCGCCCGGATACGAAAACTTCTCAGTTGAACGGCGACAAATGGGTCGGAGGTCGCCGGAAGCTGTCACCGACTCCGTCATCGACATACCCATTCAGCAGGCGAAGTACCTGAAACCGGACGTTGCGAGCTTCGGCTAAGGGTCAACTGCGGAAACATCGTGCCCAGCTCGGGGACGAAAAGGCAGGACCGATCAGGTCTCCACATTGGGCAGAACATCGTCTTCCGGATCCTCATCGCCTCCGTCCTCGGCCATGAGCCCGAGCGGAATATCCCCTGCTAGCAGCCTGTCCTTGCTCAGCAGGCCGGCATCCTCGAGCGCCTCCATGTCCGGCAGGTCGCGCAGCGTGTCGAACCCGAAGTGGGTGAGGAATTCCTTGGTCGTCACATAGGTGTAGGGCGCGCCGGGTTGCGGCGACCGCGGCCCGGCGGCGATGAAGCCCAGCCGCCGCAGATGGCCGATGGTGTCGCGGCTGATCTCCTTGCCGAAGAAGGCGCTGAGTTCGCTGCGGGTGATCGGCTGGAAATACCCCACACACAGCAGCACCAGCGCCTCGGAGGGCGACAGCGGCTTGGGATCGTCCGTGCCGAGCCCGGTGGCCACCTGGATCGCCTCGGCAAAGCTCTTACGAGTGCGGTGCTGCCAGCCGCCGGCGACCGCCACTAACTCGTAGGGCCGGCCGCGCAGCTCGGCGCGGATGTCGTCGATCAAGAGGTCGAGGCTGCAGTCGCGGCCGACCACCCGGGCCAGCACCTCGCGGGTCACTGGCTCGGGCGAGGCGAAGATCACCGCCTCGACTCGCCCCATCCATTCGCGCCAGCGCAGCTCCGGCGGCAGAGCGCTGAGCTCGGCATCGAAGCTCACCGGGGTTTTGGTGCGCCGGGCCATCCTCACAGCCCGTAGAGCCGGAACGCTGAGCGGCCGGTGAGCTCGCGCACCGCTCCCAGCGCCTCGAGCCGTTCGAACAGCCGCCGCGCGCCCCAGCGCGACAGCTTTGCCGTCGCCAGCGTGCCCGGCACCGCGTCGTCGTCGAGCAGCCGGGCGATCGCCTCCCCTGCCCCCTTGGCGCGCAGTTTTGGGGCGACCGCCTGCAGTCGGCCGGCGCGCGGCACGATCTCGGCGGCACAACGCAGGGCTCGCGCCGCGCCCTGCGCCACGGCGAGGCAGACGGCGGCGTCGAAACCGGCGTCATTCGAACGAAGGCGCCCTCCCCGGCCGGGGCCACGGAAGGCGGAGCTCTGTGCCTCGCCCATCAGCAACGGCACCGGCAGCGGCCAGCGCAGCCGCAGCGCCAGCACCTGCTCGGCCAGCCACCAGCCGAGCAGCCCGGCGCCCGGCGCCGCGGCGTCGACGGCGCGAAGGATCGCCGCCGCAGCCAGTGGCGCCGGACGAGCGGCCCCGAGCTCGCGATCGATCTCTTCTGGAAGAGCGGCCAGTTCCGGGCTCCAGCCGATGCCGAGCAGTCCGCAGGTCGATTGAAGGCTCGTCACATCGGCACCTGGGGAGCGCTCGGCGAGGCGCCGCCAGGCAGCCAGCAGCCGGCCGGCGGGGCCGGGATCGCCATCGGCGGGGCGCAGCATCCAGGCATCGCGCAGCGCCGCCTCGTCCTCGGCACGACCCGACTGGCGCACCGCCGCGGCGGCGCAGCTCAGCGCCAGCCGCGCGCGCCAGGCGCCGGCCCAGGGCGGGTTCGATCGCACCAGATTATCGAGGGACGTCAACGCTCCGCCGGCGAGAAACGCCGCCTCGACCGGGTCGGTCACCGGGCCGCGCGGGACCGCCCAGCCGGGGACAGTTGGCACGGCGAGCGGCGTCGGAGAGAGCGGAATCGGCGCAAGATCCATGACGGAAGCCTAGCCGCGTTGTGCGCTTTCGTCTAGGTTATCGAGCATCAACCGCACAACCTGTCGTCGAATAATAATGTCCGATAATGTTGCATTATCATTCGTTTTTCTCTTTATATAGAGACATGCGCGAAGCGAGCCCTCAAAGCCCCGAAAACTGTCAGCAGACCGGAATTCGTGAGACTCGGCCGCCGTCGAGCCGTTTTTTAAAGCGGTTTTCGTGAGACAGCCTGCCAGATCCAGAGCTGGGCGCGTTGCTAACAGACTGAAATCGTTGGTCTCCAG
>NZ_JBMSDU010000037.1:0-12122 GCF_049445835.1 Ancylobacter sp. VNQ12
AGCCCATGTCACGACCAGATCACCCTGAGACCCGGTCTCCCGCCGCATCGCCATCTCACACGCCCCCGTCCGAATCGCGATGTTCAGACGGAATCAGGCGAATGCGACTTCGTCAACGGGCTGTTAAGCTAATCCGACCTTCTTTTCGAACTCGACCGGGCTGATGTAGCCGATGGTCGAGTGCCTGCGAACGGCGTTGTAGAACCACTCAATGTAATCGAACACGTCGGCGCGAGCGTCGTCGCGTGTCCGGTAGACCCTGCCTCTGATCCGCTCGGGCTTCAGCGAGGAGAAAAAGCTCTTTGTCGAGGCATTGTCCCAGACATTACCCGAGCGGCTCATCGAGTAGGTGACGCCGTTGTCGGCCATGAGCTTCTGGAACTGCTCGCTGGCATACTGGCTGCCTGGCCGAATGTTTCGGCATGACCACCGAGCTGGGCGCGAGCACGGAGGAAATGCTTGCCCACATGCCGGCAGAACGGAGCAATACCATGTTGCCTGCTAATGCAAGCATGGGTAGCATTTGTTTTCGCCACTAGCGCCTTGCTCCACGCTCGCCAGGAGAGCGGCATGCCGGACGAAACGACCTCTGCGCTCAAGGCGCTTACCCACGGCAAGGTACAGACATCGCATCTCCGCCAGTTTCCCGGAATGACCGGCTGGTTCGACCCGCGTCTGCTGTTGAAGCTGCTATGGCACGTTATCCTCGCGGACGCCTTCGGGCAGTACGCCGACCGGCGTTTGATGGAGGCGGCGCTTGATCCAGCGACGGAGCAGGAACATTTCACGCGGGCTTGCGACAATACGATAGCACCCGACGAGGACGGCGCCGTCTGGATCGACTATGTCTCGGATCTTGGCGACGGGTTTGATGCGACTTACGCCATCGCCTGCCTCTTGGGAGAACCAAGCCTCGACATCGACGGGCAACAGCTCCCGCGCGGGCAGATTCTGGTGATGGGTGGCGATCAGGTTTATCCAACGTCCCTGCGCGATGACTACAAGATCAAGATGCAGCTGCCCTACGAATTCGCGTCGCCGCGGATCAAAGGAGAGGACGGACGCCCTCTCTACGTGGTGCCTGGAAACCACGACTGGTACGATGGCCTGGTGACCTTCCTTGCGCTGTTCTGCCGAGCCAAACCTACGCGGATCGGCAGCTGGGCAACGAAACAGCGGCGCAGCTATTTCGCCGTGAAACTCACCGACAATTGGTGGCTATGGGCAATCGACATCGCGCTCGTCCGGGACATGGACCAGCCCCAGGCGGATTACTTTGTTGGAATCGCCAAAGGGATGGCTGAGAACAGCAATGTCATCCTGTGCAGCGCCGAGCCGGGCTGGTACTCAGCCGAGGTTGACGGCGACGCGTACAGAACGCTGAGCTATGCAGCAGGGATCGCCAAGAACGCCGACAAAAGCCTGCGGCTTCCTCTCACGCTGTCGGGCGACTCTCATCACTATGCGCGCTATGTCGGCGCCAACGGCCATTACATCACCTCGGGCGGCGGCGCCGCTTTCCTGCATGGGACACTCGAGTTGAAGGACGCCATCAAGGCGACCTGGCTTGAGCCGGAAACCGACCTGCGGCTCGAGAATTGCTACCCTTCCAAGGAAGAGAGTTCACGCCTGCTTTTGGGGAACTGGCGCTTTCCGTTTCTCAACCCCGGCCTGGGGCTGGCGATCAGCGGTCTCTACCTCCTTGCGGCCTTTGCTCTGGCATCGTTGTGGCACTGGGACGTCGGCCTGATCATTTACGCCATCCTCTTCCTCGGTTTCTGGGGCTACGGCGCCTATCAGGAAAGCAGTTCGGCGAAAGTCACCCTTCTGGCGGCGGCGCACGCCTTAGCGCACATGCTGGTCATACTGGGCCTGGCGGGCATCGAGCGATGGGCTGAAGGGGTCTGGGGATGGGCCCCATGGCCGTTTCGGCTGCTCGTTCTGACGGTCCCCACCTTCACGATCGGATGGCTCCTGGCGGGACTGATTTATGGGGTCAGCCTGCTGGTGAGCTGTCGCTATTTCGGCATCAGCCACAACGACGCCTTCAGCGCGATGAAGCTGGCGAGTCACCGCCATTTCCTGCGTTTAAGGATCAAGGGCGACCAAGTGACGGTCTATCCCATCAAGCTGGACCGAACGCCGAAGCGCAGCGAATGGGCCATACCGGAGCCAAGGCCCGCGAGGGGACCGGTTTTCGTGCCAACGCCCCGGCTACAACCCGAGCTCATCGAAGAGCCGATCGTCATTAAGGCAAGAGGCGCGACGAGCACGGAGGACGTGAAGCCTGCCGCCGAGCTTCCCGAAAATTGAGTAGGCTGCTGGCGCCTATGTGCGCACATGCAAGCAGGGTTGCCATCCCAGAATGATCAGTCGAGCTCGCGCCCGAGATCGCGCATGATCGTGTCTCCGAGTTCACGCACCCAGTCACCGAAGGTGCGCGAGCGAATCAACGAGCCTTCGGTCTGCTGACGCGCCGCTCGGAGAACATTGCCCAACTCAGCCAGGAGGCGCCGAAGCAGATCGGCCCGCTTCGCCGCGTGGAGCTGGAGCGCCTTCTCGTGAGCGCTGAGCGGCCGCCCACGGCGTTCGGCGATCATCTTGTCGATGAGGTGGAGCCGCTTCATCGCCTTGCCGTCGAGACCGTACTTCGCACGCAAATCCCAATAGGAGAGCTTGCGCTGCAGGCGGGCCTGGCGGAACTCGAGCTGCTCGAGCACCGAGCGGGCGCGCTGGCCGTTCTGGCGGACAATGCTGTTCGCCCAGCTCAACCGATTGCCTTTGTCGTATTGGGGATAGAGCCGCAACCTGCGCACGGCGGCTTCGCCGGCCCGCCGATAGCGCAGCGGCCCGACCTCACGCTCGCGGCTTTGCAAGGCCTGCCCGCGCAACCCTGCCTGACGCGCCAGCGGGCCGATATGCACCTCCGGCAGCCGATCGAAGAGCAAAGCTCTCTGCCGGTCGCCGCGTTCCTTTGCGGCGGCACGCTGGGCGGCGAGCGTGCGATGGTCCACAACGGCATCGAAGCCGTTGCGCTGAAGAGCCCTATTCTGGTGCTCGGCCCAGGCCGCCCGCCAGATCTTAAGCAGGTTTTCCGAGTTCCACTCGCGCGTTTTCACCGGCCGCAGACCGTCAGGCGTCGCCTGGCGCAGGGTCAGGAGGATATGCGCATGGTGGTTGAGGTGGTTGTCGCCCTTTTCCGGCACGGGCTCATGGATCGCGAGATCAGCCACCATGCCGCGGGACACGAAGTGCTCGGCGATGAAGCCGCGCACCAGCTCGACCCGCTGCTCATGGGTGAGCTCATGCGGCAGCGCCAGGTTGATCTCCCGGGCAAGCTGCGCATCGACCCGCTTCTCGCCCTGCTCGACGGCGTTCCAGAGCGCTTCACGATCCGTTAGCCAGGGAGCACTACCCTCCGGCGCCATGATCTCGCGATGCGCCACGCCTCGGCGCTTGCTGTAATCCTCGGTGAGGTTGCGTCGCGAATCGTGTAGACGTTCGCCAGCACGGTAGGCGGCCATGGCCACCACCGAACGCCCGGCAGAGCGTTTCACGACCTGCACTGCGAAATGGTAGGACGCCATGGGCGCCTCCATAGGAAAAAACGTCGCCTCATAGGCGACACGATACGGCGGATAGCCACCTCCCGGTGGCGGCCGTGCACCTATGTCGCGAAGCGATGTATAAGTGCGCCCTTACCACCACCTCCTGCAAAATACCTCTCACGGCCACGTATCTGCAACCGAACCGCAACACCCGCCGAGCGCCAACCTGGCGCCCTCTCCGACATGTGATGACGGACGTCTTCTCTCCCTGGAGAGAGCCAGGGCACCGGCGACTCCAGGGAACCTT
The DNA here is from genome assembly GCF_049445835.1 of Ancylobacter sp. VNQ12. Lineage (NCBI taxonomy): Bacteria > Pseudomonadati > Pseudomonadota > Alphaproteobacteria > Hyphomicrobiales > Xanthobacteraceae > Ancylobacter > Ancylobacter sp. VNQ12. The sequence goes on from NZ_JBMSDU010000037.1 coordinate 3,856, forward strand.
CCGACCCAGGTTCGACCGCCTCAGACGCCCGCTAGATCATTTTGCGCACCGCCCTCCCGGGCGGGCTAGCACGGCCGCACCAAACGCATCCAAGGCCCCCGCAGGGGCCTTGCAAGGCATCCTGACCCTAGACCGTCAGGACGAGGTCGACCGGCTTGCGCCAGGGCAGGCAGGACTTCTCGTGGACGGTCACGTCCACCAGGCGGCGCTGGAGGAGCTTGACGTCGGGATCGACGACAGCCGGGTCGGACTTCTCCCAGCCCTCTCTGGCCCAGTCCTCCAGGTCGTAGTCGGTGTCCGAACTGATCTCGATCTCGTAGACGCGCACCTCGCTGAGGAGGATGCGGTAGGGTTTGAAGGGTCTGTTGGTCATGGCGATGTCTTTCATGGGTTATCTGGCGCCGGCTCCTTGGGTGACCGGCGCCGATCTTCCCGCGCGGCCCCGTGAGCCCCAAGGGGGCGGGCCCCGGTCAAGAGGCAACACGGGAGCGCAGCGAATGGAGCGGGCAGCCTCTTGACGGGGGACACGGGCCGCGCATCTCCACGCGCCGGTCACCCGAGGGCGGGCTCCGATCCCATGAGACCGCGAGGCACCCACACCGGGCAAGCACGTGCCGGGTCTTCTCGGTCACCGGGTGGAATCCGAGCCGATCCTCGGACATCCGACCGGCGGCGGCACGGTAGGGTGGGGAGCCCTACCCTACTCGTAACACTCCGGCTCGCGCCCGCCTGGACGGCTGTACGCGCTGGTCGCTCCGCACCGGGCACCATTGCGCTTGTAGTCAGTCGCAGATGCCTACATACGCCTCTCGGAGAGGCCGACGCCCCATGGTCCGCGGCGTTGCCAGCGAAGCGGCGGGCGCCACCGCGTTGGACGAAGGTTCCCGCGGCGGTGCCGCCGTAGGCGGCGCGGACGCGGTGAGGTAGTCCGCATGCACCCAGCCACGCTGGCCGCCGACGGCGGCCCTCCACCACCGGCCTTCGGACCCGGAGACCGTGACCGAGGCGCCAGCCTCGAGGCGCAGGAGCACCTGCGCACTCGTCGAAGGTGCCGCCCGGAGATTGACGCGGGCGGTCGTGAACATGACCGCCGACCAGGCGGGCAGAGGATCGCTGAGCGCCGGAGGCGGCGGCACCGCGGCCAGCGGGGCCGATGCGCGCGGCGCAGCCGGCATGGTGACAGACGCCACGCGCGGGCTCTCGCGCGACGAGCAGTAGGCGAGCGCGAGCAGACCGAAGATCACCATGCCCAGACGCGGCGTACTGTTGCCGGCCATAGGAGAGGGCCGCTCAGCACGCCCGCCGCAGGCGGGAGCGCTGCGACGCGAGCGGCCGCGGCGAAGCAAGGCCGCGGCGCCGGCACATATGGACGAGATGGCGGTTCATGATTGCCCCCAGCACCCACGGGCATGCTCGCGCTTCTGCAACGCAGAGTCGAGGCCTGCGGGCGGGCACCGCGTATTGTCCTCTGGCACCGGACCTGGTCGAGCCTCCGTGGCGCGCTCCCATTTAAGCGGCGCCATCGGAGGCGAGGCACGACGCTCAGTCGGTCAGGTCCGCGCTGTCGATGTCGCGGTAGCTGTTGCGCACGCGGACCACGGCGAGGTGGTCGGGATCGGCGCGGTAATAAATGATGTAGGCCCCGACCGGAAAGCTCCTACCCCCCGACGAGCTCAGGCTGCGCGCGGTCCCGGAGTTGCCGGCGAGCATGTTCGAGACACCGCCGATGCTGTCTAGGTCAAGTCGGCCGCCGCCACATTATGCTCGGCGATGAACTGCCAGATCTCGACGAGGTCCAGCCGAGCGGCACGCGAAAGGCGGACCTCAAGCGCCACGCCGGACGGCTTTCCCTTGACGGGCCTCCGCCTTGACGGCGCTCATGTCGAGCGGCTCCAGCGGGCCTTGAAGGCCCGCGGCGATGTCCGCGCGCAACGCGTCGAGCTTGGCCTGATTGATCGAGGGCGACCAAACTATGAACCTATCTGAAGGAAAAGGATCAAGCATCAGCAGCTCTCGCCTTTGAAAATGCAAAAATTGGCCACCAACTTAGCGACGCTTACGTTTAAACCTGATCGCGCGCAATTTCTGCTGCAAGCGGATCAATTTCACGAAGGTTCCTGTATAATCGGTCGCCTCATGCGACACATACTTGTTACGATTCTCGGCAATTATTCGAATACAGTGTCGTATGTCGGCAGGCGTAATCGCTCGCAGGTTGATACGCGGCGGCGAAAGAATCAATCCTGTCGGGTGAGCTTCATGCTCGGCCTGCAGTTCCGCAATCGCTAGCCCGAACGTGAGCGCCACGAGTTCCGCTGGATTCTTTCTTACTGCCTCGTAGTGAATTCCTACCACTTTGGAATCCACGAATACGATTTTGGCAGGCCTGACAACCTGGTAAACTGAAACCGATTGCATGGCGACCGCGACGATAGAAGTCAGCTTCTTGGCAGGCTTCCATTTTTCATGGAGCAAAATCCAATACGCTGCATTCTTGAAATGATCGTAGGCTGCATCGGCGTTCTGGTACTCACCCGCTAGCTTAAAATGATTAAACAGGCCCGTGTCTTCCACGGACCTGTTTAATATTTGTGTAAATATCTCCGGCTGCCGAAGTGAATGAAGCCCAGCGTACTCGAAAGACACGATCGGCCTCGACAAGCTCAGCGGTTGGAGTGTAGGCGCTTCGCGGTGCGCTTAACCACGCGATCTATTTGAGGTTTGGCTAAGTTGCGGCCCGCCTCCTGACACAGCTCTGCATCAAGGGCGCGCAGCGCCTGATCGAGTTGCATTTCCTGTTGGGCAGAAAGCTTTGGCGGTCTGGGTGGCTCGCGATAAGGCGAGCGACTAGTGCGAAGCTTGAACATTGCGTCTCCGTGCGGTGATGCCCTCCTCGGGCCACCGCCCGTGAATCAGGGCGAGGTGTATCTCAGAGTAGATTCGGACATCGGGCCCGACGGTGCAAGCAGAAATTCGAATGCTGCCAAATACTTCATCATTTCAATTTTTGCTGTTGCAGCGCGCCCACACTTTCGTCTGTAATGAACTCCCGCGATGCGACAAGTGCGTGGCAGACTCGGAGTAAGCGCCGATCTAGGGCGCTTGCAGGCGCGCCAGCGCCGTGCCGTGGTGACGGCGATCGAGCTCGAGCCCGATAAAAGCCCGCCCGCAGTTGCGGGCGGCGAGCAGCGTCGAGCCGGAGCCACAGAACGGATCGAGCACCAGGCCGCCGGGTGGACAGAACGCTTCGATAAGCGGCTCGAGCACCGACACGGGTTTCTCGGTTGGATGGTGTTTATTCCCGGTATAGACCCAGTCGCGCATATCGCTGAGCGGCATGGCCGGCATGGATGGGCGACCTTTCGCCAGCAGATAGGCCTGCTCATGACTGGCGCCGAGGAAGCGCCGGGAAGATGCATAGCCCTTGCAGAACACCAAGTGCCCGACGGGCTGGAAGCCTGCGATACGCCAGGCCTCCATGAACACGTCAACCTTATTCCAGCCGTAGAAGCTCACACAGAGGCTGTCGGGCTTCAGCACGCGGAACATTTCGGCAAAGGCTGGTGCTACCCAGCGTCCGTTGTCATCGTTGCGCAGCGTCTGCCCGTCGCGGGAACGGTACCGGCAGATATAGGGCGGATCCGTGAGGATGAAGTCCACGCTCGCCGGCGGCATCCGCCGCATCAGGCGGATGCAGTCGCCATGCCGCACACAATTGTGCGGCATGGCGTGGGGGTGGCTCATCGGCCCACCCCGCTATCTTTGGGCTTACGCTTGCGGATGACCAGGCGGCCATCGATGGGCACGCAGGTCAGCTGGATGTTGAAGCCTTCGCCGTTCGTGTGCGGCCAGGCGGCTCCGATACGGGTCCAGAAGGCGGTTTCGCCTTCGCCCTCGACGACATAGACGTCGTGGCTGGGACCGATGGATGGTTTTTTCATGTGGGTTCTCCCTTTGGTTATCCGGTCACGCCCTTCGTGGCCGGTCGGGAGATCAAAAGCGGTGGAGACCTGAGCCCGCAGGGCGCTCGCGGTCATCAGCAACACGGGAGCGGAACGCGAACGGAGCGGGCAGCTGCTTGAACGCGGCAGGACCTGCCGCATCTCCCGTCCGATACCGGCCACGGGGTGCGCCGATCACCATAGGGAGGCTGCTGAAGAACAGATGGAAGACGGCCTCGTGCGTCATTCCGAGCAGCCGTGTAGAAGCCGCTGCCTCGGAAAGTCAGTCAGTTTCCGGCCTGTGCCCGCGCCTCAGACGAGCACCAAAGGACGCGCTTCTCAGGACCCTGCCCGAGAACGATCTGCCATTCTGGGAATACGGCTGGCGCCAACTGCCCAACATGCGCGAGGCCATCGACTACCGTTACCGGCCGCAGCCCATAGTAGTGCCGATGCCCAGCGACGAGGATAGCGGCGGTTGTGCCTTGGCGAATGAGGGAGCCTGCCGTTTTATCGTGCTCTGCGACAGCCTTTCCGGCGTCGAGTTCGATCTTAACGCCGGGCACGATGAGGCCACTGCATGCCAGGGCCTCATTCTGGCCAAAGAGCGAAAAAGGCGCCCGCTCATCAAGGCAAACGTAGGCCGGCTCCTCGTGAGTGCCCGCTACCAGGACCTTGAAATCGTAAGCACTCCTCGGCAGCACCAAACTCAATGGCTTAGCGTCCGTGAACGAGCCGATGGTGAATTCATCAAGCGCCAGCATCGTCTCGCCCCTCGCCCTGAAGCGGCTTGATCAACATTCCCCAGTAAAGCTCAGCGGCTCCCTCCTGGGTCAGCTTGGCGTCTCTTGGCCCGCCATAAAAGCCCATCCCCATACTCCTGAGGAAAAGTGCATGATCGTCTGCCTCGACCCGGAGATGCTCATTGTAGGAATTGTCACTGTTCAGGTGGCCTGAGGCATAGCCAATCCCGTCGCCGAATGACCCGCCCATGAACACGGTGGCCTTGGCGACATCCTTCCCGTGTTTGTAGACGGTGGCATGAAAGCGGTTGGCATCCATCCGCTTGTAGACACCCTCGAAGCCGGGATTCCGACTGGTAAGCTCCGCGAGGGAGTTCTCGAAGAACCGGGCGATGTAACCGAAGGTGTTCTCCAGGAACGCGTCCTTCTCGCGCTGTGTGAAGGTCTTGGCCAGGCGCAGATTGCTCGAACGCGCTGCCGCCGCTGGCGCTTCGCTCGCGACCGACGACCGCATCCGCGCGGAAGGTGCGGGGACCGGCACCTGCGAAGGCGGTGAGATGCGACTGACCGCCTGGCGGATATCCTGCACGACCTGAAGGAATGCCTGATCACGGTCGGGCCACTGGGTCACCGGCTTCCCATCCCGCGGCGTGGCCCGCAACCGGCCGAAGGGCGCGTTCTGCCAGTCGCACGCTCGGAGGATGATCGGAATGACAACGGCTTCGCCGGCGGCTTCACGCTCCAGCGCACGCGCCATTTCCACGTCGTAGCAATAATCCGAGTTCAGAAAATCAGGGCTCACAAGGAGTAGAATGATCTGGTCGTGGTTGATGTGCTCGTCGATGACACCGTGCAGCCGCTCTCCCGCGCCAATGCCGCGATCGTGCCAGGTCGTGATCACGCCCTGGCGCTTGAGAACGGCGAGGTGTTTTTCCAGCTCGTCCCGAAGGGGCTCATCAGCATGGGAATAGGAGAAGAATACGCTCGGCACTAGCGACCCCATAATTGCGGCTGAACTTGTCTCGCGTGGCCGTGACCACGATGCTTCAGCTTACGCCGCGTATCTCAGACTGCCATCATTCGTGCAGGGTCATCCGCACTTATCCCTTGTGTACAAAACGGGAACTTTCAGGTACGCTCGGCGCGAATTTCCGGAGATCAGATTGATGGCTGACGAGCAGAAACTCATCATCGAAACGAACGCCTGTACGTCCGTAATTTTGCAGAAAAGCTTGTCTTCTGTGGTGTTGCAGGCGGCTCTGCAGCCCCCGCCGACCCAGCCGGTTACGCCTTCCTCATCGCCGCTTCCGGCGTCGCCTGCTCCGTCGACAGAGGGCAATAAATGATCCGCCGGCTTCCTAGCGATTTGCCATCCCTGCTGGACGGGCTGAGTCTTCTGGATCCACCCCTTGACGTACAGGGCGGCGTGACTTCGGAAACCTTGCGCCGCCACCTCGCCAAAGAAGCGATCTTGCACGCGATGCGCGAAGGCGGCGCGGCAACGAAAGAAAAGCAGCGGCGGGTGGACGATCCGAAACCTAAAAAATGACTGCCCTTGATTGGCTGACCGAGTCGCAGTGGGCGGCCTTGTCTGCGATCGGCACGCTGGTGTCCGCCGTGCCCGCAATGCTGGGATTGTGGTTTGTAGGCATCCAGATCCGCGCCGCGACAAAGGTCGCGGATATCGAGCTCCTGCAACAGTTCCTGGCAACGGCGGCTCAACTCGAGCGGGGAATGCTCGAAGCTGCATCCGTCGAGGCAAAGGATGCCACCTTCTTCGAGTACCTCAACTATCTCGAATTTCTGGCCGCTGGCCTGAAGAAGGGAATATTTGCGCGGCTCTCGCGTGAGTTTATCCGCGACAAGTTGCTCGACGCCTTCGCAATGATTGAGTTTTATGAGCCATGGCAGGGGAAGCTGGAGAAGGCAAAATCGACGCCGAATGCGCTGAAGTATATTGACCTGTTCCGCCGCCGCAATCGAAGTGAGATAGATTGGCGCAAGGAAATGCTGTCTAAAGGATAGACGCGTACATGTTTATGTACATTCAGGTTTATAAGATCTGTAAACTTATCATATTCATAGAAACATGTTGCAAGGTGACGTTTATCGAGGTGCATGCATGCCTCTGAGTGAAACGGCTCTCCGTTAGTTGTGCCAGTCAAGCCACCTGAAGTCCTTGGCCGTTCGAGCGGACTATTTCCCCACGACGTGATGATGTCTCGAGGCGGCCGTTGCGCTGGGGGATATCCCCCAAGAGGCCCTCGCTGCGCCGCATGAGTGAATGCGCGGTGCCCCCTCAACATCACTGCATGCGACTAGGCGGTGATTGTTGTTGCTATTCCCGTTTAGGTTGTGCAACCCTAGCGCTATAGCGTTAGGGAATGCAGGCATCCGCGGGGGCCCGATGTCGGCAGGTGATGATCCTTTAGAGCGAAGCACGGGCACTCCCGCGACGGTGAAAAAGGCCGGCACGGGTACGTCGTGGCTATCTTGGATTGTATTGGCCGCTGGTCGCGCGACCCTCTTCGGTTCAGCGGCGATCGGTGCGGTCGTTTTGGTCCTTGCGCTTTTCACGCTGCTGAATATAGACGCGGTTTCGCGGTTGGCCGCCGATCACGTTCTGGCCAATGCGATCCGTCCCAGCGGGCGAGAGATGCCCGCGACGTCTGGAACAATCCCGTACGCCGCCGGCGACATCCAAATCATCGGAGGGATGGGACAGGGCCTGAGCTGTAGCCTGCCTCCATTGTTGGAGAAATACGCCTTCCCTACCGATGGCAACAAGTCACCCGTGGGCCTCAAGATGCGCCAAGCCTGCGCCTATCATGATTATTGCTATCGGCATGGCGCTGCCACTTATGGATATACACAGGCCGATTGTGACTTTGCACTTCAGACGCAGGCTTTTCGTCTGTGCAAATTCATTGAAAAAGAGAACGATTCCGACACCGACAAGGGTACAGACAGCGACTGCATCCGCGACGCGCGGCTTGTTACACTGGGGGTGCTCCTCGGCGGAAGTGACTCGTTTCGCTCAATGAACGACCGAGAGGACGCTTCGACGTTCTTCGAATTCGATCCCTACCCCACACAATCCCAGCAACATACCGTCTACCGCGTGGCTGACGCTCCGGCTGAAAAAACCGGGCGGCGGATGAAGGCTATGTACCGGTTTAGAATTCGTCCTTCGGGTATAATTATTGATTACGCGGTTATTGAGGAGCCGTTTCGCCCCTTCACCAATCTTTCCGGCAGTCCACAGTTCTTGACCGTTGCACCACTGGTCGTCCGCACTGGAGTGGGAGCGGCGGCGGTGGACTGGTTCGTGTGGTGGCAGCGAGTCAGCGAGGACGAAACGACAGGCCGACTGCTGGCGCTCGCGCCAGGTTTGGCGACCCCAGATGAACTCAAGTGCCTCGTCAAGCTTGACGATTGCCTCGATGCCGCTCCGCAGTAAGCGCGAAAATCCCTGCACCTATTCATTGGCGGAGCATTGAGGGATTCTGTGTCCACAACGGAGACTGTGGACACAATGACATTGAATGGCATGGGCCTTTCGGGGCCGCTTCGGGTGACCAAG
>NZ_JBMSDU010000038.1:0-11800 GCF_049445835.1 Ancylobacter sp. VNQ12
GATCGGCGAAGACGGCCTCCAAGGTCGCCTGATGCTTCCTGCTTAATTCCATATAGTATCACTTTCCAGTATCACAATCAACCATCCTGACAGGATAGCCGGATCAGTTGGAAGTGACGATGTAAGTGCCCGGATATGCGGCATCCATCTGGCGGCCGCCGTCTAGAACGTCCAGGGCGTATCCGGCCCAAGCGCGACGCAGCGCTTGTCCACCAGGATGAACCGCCTCTTGGGCGCCCCCGGATCGGTCAGCTTCGGGGTCAGCGACACAACGGCGACGCGCCAGTCGGGGAACCGGAATTGGGGAGCGTCCATAACACCGGCCAGGACGGTCACCCCGCGCTTCTCGATGCGCTGCACGCAGGCGAGAACGTCGTTGTAGAGCTCGCGGCGGCGGCCTTCCCCGCAGTCATCCCCGCTGATCTCCGTCGCCAGGACAAACGCGGTGAGGTCGATCCATTCCTTCAGCTCCTCGACCTGCTCATCATAGGCCGAGCCGATTTCGGGGCGGTGAATGAGGATGGCATCGCATTTCGTCAGCTCGCGCAGCTGATGGTGCGTGCGCAGGGAACGGACCTTCACGGCCTCCATGCGCTCACCAACGTCACACGATACCCCGTTCATGGAGTTCGACCAGAAATGAATTCCCTCGGAGCCGCCGTCGTGGGGATGCCGGCGCATAGGCAAGGGGCGGGGACAAGCCCTTTACCGGAGGCGCGCGGCACGCGCGGGGCTTGTGGCCGGACCAGCCTATGCGATCTTCCCCCACCCTGACGGCCTATGGGGGAATTCCCTTGGTGAGCCAGAGCCCTTCTCTACGTCGCCTAGGATGGGCGTAGAGGCGTTTCGTGGTTCTGTTCGACAATATCCTCATCGGATGCATCAAAACCCTCTCAGCGCCCACCTGTGGCGATCCGTGGCGTTGCCGGTCGATGGCTTCCCTTCTTCAATCCGAATTTTTCGAGATCGCTTGTTCTGAAAATTCTGAAGAGTGTTCTGAAGAGGTGTTCTGATAATGTTCTGAAGTGTTCTGTATCTATATATAGAGGGCGCGACCAAGTCCGCGTTGAAGCGCGACCAAGTCCGCGTTGAAGCGCGACCAAGTCCGCGTTGAAAATGCGTCTGGCGCGACCAAGTCCGCGTTGAAGCGCGACCAAGTCCGCGTTGACATATGTGTAAGACATTGAATCATATGGACATGCGAGAGGTCGGGGCGCGACCAAGTCCGCGTTGCTAATTCGCTGCGAATGCAGAGGAATGTGATTGAAGGATCAGCGCTTTTTGAGCGGGCGCGGAGCGGGCAGGGCCAGCACGTCGGGACCGGCAGGCTGGAGGCTGAGGCCCTCCTCGGTCAGCTTGGCGGGTAACTTGGGGAAGACCTCCAGGATGTGCCCCAGCTCCTCGGCGAATTTTGCCTTGAAATCCCGGTCTCGCCCAAAGCCGCTGCCGAACTGAGGCTTGAGGGCATCCCAGCTGATATGCAGCGGCGTCTCGATATTGTTGAGGCGCCAGCCGAGCCAGAAATACAGGTCCAGCTTGCGCGACGAACCGGCGAAAGCCTTGATGGCGTGCGCGTTCACCGGCACCGCGTGCTGTTTCAGGCTCTCGAACATCTGCGGGCTGAACGTGACCGTGCTGGGCCACAGTGAACGCTGGTCGGGATCACTGGACAGCCAGAGCTCGACCTGCTCGAGCGGCGTGATGTTGCGCGTGCGGACCGAGTTGCCGTCCCAGGCGGAGATGCGCATGGAGCAGGCGGCCAGGGCGTTCAGCTGTTCCTTGAACGCCGTGAGGGTGCCGCGCTTGCCCCCGTCGGTGGAGAAGCCCATGTCGCGGACGAAGCCGGTGAAGGTGTCGGCGATCTCGATCACCGCCGACTTCTGTTGCACCGCCTCGCTGCACAGGTGCATCAGCACCAGGCGGGCCTTGGGGCCGAAGGGCAGCGGTTGCTGGAACTTGCGGCCGTTGGGGTCGCGCAGGAAGCCCGCCGACACGTCCAGCGCCATGCGCCCCTGCTCGCGGCTGTATTCGCGCACATCGAGGGGCTGACGTTCGTGCGGCAGGCCGCAGACGGCCAGCACGCTATGGATATGGCGAATGTCGGTGCGGCTGGGCGCGGCGCTCTCGAACACCTCACGCACGACGGCGCGGCGGCGCTTCTCGCGCGGCAGGGCGGCCAGCTCGGCCGCGCGCCTGGTGCGCTCGGCGTCGCGCTCCTCCTGTTTGCGGGCGAGCGCCCGGACCTCGAAGAAGAAAATGCCGTTGCCGCCGCCGGTACGCTGGCGGTGACGCTCCAGCTCCTGCCGCAGATCGGCATCCTTGATGAGCGATTCGTCGGGACGTTCCATGCGGTGAGGTTAGACCGTTTCAGGCGGGTTGTCGGCGTTCCTGCTCGTCGAATGGGCAGACGATAAACATGGGAACCGCGCTTTCCATGTTCCTAGGTTCCCATGTTTCCCGGTTCCTAGGGGTGCTTGGCGCGGTACTCTTCCCACATGACCTGGAACAGCGCCGACATCGTGAAATCCTTGTCGGCGGCATAGCTCTTGAACTCGCGTTTGAGCTGGGCCGGAACCATCAGCGGCAGTTGCACCGTGCCGGTGCTGGGGGCCTTCTGGAGGTTCTGCATCAAGGTGACGACATCGGGTTCGCCCTTGGTCCGGGCGGGGTTTCTAGGGGGCTTAGCGAGCGCGGTCATGCGGCGGTCCTTTTCTTGGTGTTGGCATTGGTGAGGGTGGCGACGATGGATTCGAACACCGCCTTCGCTCGGCCATTCAGGCTGGGATAGGCGGTTTCCGAGGCGGCTTGGCCGAGGTCGCTGGCGCGGCGATACGCCGTGCGCTCCGGCAGGCACCCCTCGGCGACCCGGAATCCGGTTTTGGCGAGATATCCGCGCGCTTCAGCCACCTCGGCGTCACTGTCGCCGGTGCGGCTGAGCACGAATACGATGCGGGCGGTCTCGACCTGGTGGGCGGCCAGCTCACGGGCAAGCGCGACGGCCGGTTCGAGATCGTCCAGGGCGGTGCCGGTGGGGATCACGACCACGTCGGCGGCCAAGCCGATCTTGAGCGTCTGCGACGTTGCGTGCGGCGCCCCGTCCAGCACCATGACGTGGAAGTCCCCGGCGTCTTCGATGGCCTTCTCAAGCCGCTGGTAGCCCTCGACGCGGATCTCCGGGGTGACCCCGTGCCGGTGCCGCCGTTGCATCCAGTGGAAGCTGGTGGCCTGCGACACGTCCAGGTCGGCAATCTTCACGTCCCAGGTGCCGCCATCCATGCGGGCAAATTCGCTGGCGACCAGGCGGCAGACGGTGCTCTTGCCGACGCCGCCCTTCTGCGACACGACCCCGATTATGTAGGGCATGACTGCTCCCTTTCGCCTGTTTTCCTGTGAACCAGGATTCCACGCTAAGATGAAAATTAGGTAACCGGGAACAGGGGAAGCCATCTTTCCGGGAACCCATGTAACCAGAAAGACATCAACCTAGGAACCTAGGTTTCCACTTCAGCGGACGGGGTAGAATGCGTGGCGGAGCGAACGCGCTCCCCAATAGCGCCGTAGTGAGCGGAGCCGCCCGGCGCGGTGGGCGCCGCCATGACATCCCGCTGAATCGGTCGCGCCGAATGGGCAGGCTCGCAACCTATGAACATGGGTTTCCATGTTAATGGGAACACGGGTCAGATGTGGCGCTGTAGCGCTATAGCGTTGCGGCACAGGCGTGAATTTTCTTGGGCGCCAGCCTTCGCTAAAACTCCGGAGGCGTCCAGGTTAAAACCGAAGCGCTCTAGTCAATCCATCCTGTCGCCGCCACGCAATTCCGTAAGCAGAAGATCCAGCAATGTCTCGAGATCCCTCGCCTTTTCCTGCGGAAAATGAACCGCTTCAATGAGGTCTGCAGGAACGCGCGCGCAGCTGGACCGAAGCGCGTTTCCGGCCTCGGTCAGGTCAAGTTCGACGACACGCTCATCCTTGCAACTGCGCTGGCGCCGCACGAGACCCTGCTGTTCCAGCCTCTTGAGCAGCGGGGTCAGCGTGTTGGTGTTGAGCAGGGCACGTCTGCCGACATGAGACACCGGGCAGGGCGCGTCTTCCCACAGGATCATCAGCACGATGTATTGCGGATATGTCAGCCCAAGTGGCTCCAACAATGGTTGATACAGCCGTGTAATCAGGCGGGACGCGGCGTAGAGCCGAAAACACAACTGCTGATCGAGGTGCAATTGCTCTTCCGGCGCTTCTGCGGCCGAAACGGATGAAGAACTCTGGCTCACCTCACGCGCCCCCCTGATCCCGGCAGCGCCATGTGCCCATCTGCGCGCCGTGCAAGACGCGGATCCGAGAGTGGTGATACAAGCACATGGTCACGACCGCTTCTGGAATTTCAGCGCAATTCCAGAACCACGTCGACATTCCCGCGCACGGCATTCGAATAGGGACAGACGGCATGGGCCTGTTCGATCAACGCCTGTGCCTGGTCACGCGGTAATCCGGGGACGGTCACGGACAGGCGGACGGCAAGGGCAAACCCGCCCTTGTCGTTGGGGCCGATACCGACCATTGCGTCAACGCGGGTCTCTCCGGGATCGAGCTTCTGCTGCCGGGCGACATGGGCGAGGGCGCTGTCGAAGCAGGCGGCATAACCGCATGCGAACAGCTGCTCGGGGTTGGTGCCCTCTCCGCCCGGACCACCCAGATCGCCGGGCATGGCCAGCCGCAGATCAAGCTTGCCATCGTCGGTGAAAGCGCGCCCGTTGCGCCCACCCGTCGCAGTGCCATGGGCTTGGTATAGAATCTTCATGGTCAAACTCCTGTTTGGTCTTGCGCTTTTATATCTTCCGCGATACAAACGCGCAAGATATAAACTGCAGCCCTTCCGCTGCGACCTTCGGGGCATCGCATCGGAACAGGTAAAGGGCCTGAGGGCGCCTGGGAAAAGGAGGACCACCATGAAGTATCGTCAGCTTGGCAAGTCGGGATTGCTTGTGTCGGAATTGTGCTTTGGCACGATGTCTTTCGGGGCCGAGGGCTATTGGGAGGTTGTTGGCGGCCTCGATCAGGCGGCGGCACAGCGCCTTGTGGACATCGCCATTGACGGCGGCATAAACTTCTTTGACAGCGCCGATGTCTACTCGCATGGCCAGTCCGAGACCATCCTGGGGCAGACGTTGAAGGGCAAGCGCGACAAGGCGGTCGTGGCGACAAAGGTACGCGGCCGCATGAGCGGTGACATCAACGATGTCGGCCTCAGCCGACGCCACATCATCCAGAGCTGCGAGAACAGCCTCAGGCGGCTGGGCACCGATTACATCGACCTTTACATCGTTCACAGCTTTGATTTCACGACGCCGCTGGAAGAAACGCTGTCGGCACTGAACGATCTCGTCCATCAGGGCAAGGTGCGCTATCTCGGCTGCTCGAATTTCTTCGCCTGGCAACTCATGAAGGCATTGTCCATCTCCGAGCGCCATCATTGGGAAAAATTCGTCTCGCTTCAGGCCTATTACTCGCTTGTCGCCCGTGATGTGGAATACGAACTGGTCCCGCTTTGCGAGGATCAGGGCCTGGGCCTGACGCCATGGTCACCGTTGGCAGGCGGGTTCCTGACCGGCAAGTATCCACGTGGCCAGGAGAAGGCACAGGACGGGCGCCGGAGCCGCGAGGACCAGAATTTCATCCAGTTCGATCAGGACCGCGCCTATGCCATCCTTGACGAGGTTCGCGCCATTGCGGATGCGCGCGGCGCGACCCCGGCCCAGGTGTCGCTCAATTACCTGTTGCGCAAGTCGGCGGTCAGCTCGGTTCTGATCGGTGCAACGAAGCCGGAGCAACTTGTGGACAACATCAACACGGTATCGTGGTCGCTGACCCCCGAAGAGGTTGCGCGCCTTGATACGGCAAGCGAGCCGCCGCGCATGTACCCGAAGTGGATGCTCGACTTCACCCGTCTGGATCGGGACAATCCGCAGATGATGCTCTGAGTGGCTGTTGAAGAACTCGGAGTAGTGTCCAGAATCTTTCGCACATTTTCTCAGAGCGTGTTTGAGAAGCGTCAGACGGCCCGCCTGACGAGGGTTGCGATGGCGGCGATGGTGATGAGGGTCTCGGCGACGGCGGTGAGCTGCTCGTAGTCGCGGACGAGGCGTCGGCATTTCAGTATCCCTCCGACGGCGGCCGTCTTGAGAATTGGGGCATTGCGGTGAGAATTCGTCTGTATGGACATCTATACAGGCACACCGATCAGTCGGCTTGAGATCGTTGAGAGGGGCGGTCGGCGGCGCTTCAGCGGTGAAGCGAAGCTGCGGATCGTCGAGGAGAGCTATTCGGGGCGGCGCCTGGGCTCGGCGACGGCCCGCAAGTACGGGATCACACGCTCGCAGTTGAACGACTGGCGCGATGCCGCGCGGGCCGGGCGGTTCGGTCCCGTTTCGAGCGCAGGATTTGTTCCGGCTGTGATCGTGCCGGAGGTCGCGGCGACGAGCGGCCCGCTGATGACGGAGGGCAGCGGTCGGATCGAGCTCGTGACGACGAACGGGCGGCGGGTGATCGTGGACCACAGCGTCGACGTCGAGGCAGTGCTGCGGATTGTGCGCGGCCTGGAAACGCTGCGGTGATCCCGGTTCCGACGGGCGTGGGCAAAGTCGCCGCAATGCCGTCTAGGAGCGAGAGCTGCACATTCATGGCTGCACCTTGCCGATGGTGGTCCAGTGCACGCCATAGGTGCGGGCGATGTCGCGCAGCGGCTCGCCCGCTGCCTTGCGGGCGAGGATCTCGCCGCGCTGGTGCGCGGACAGGCGCGACGGGCGCCCCAGCTTGACGCCACGGGCCTTGGCTCGGTCGCGGCCCTCTTTGGTCCGGGCCTTGATCAACTCGCGCTCGAACTCGGCCAGGCCGCCCAGCACGGTCACCATCAGGCGCCCGTGGGCCGTGGTGGTATCCGCCCAGGCATCGGCGAGGGAGCGGAACGCCGCGCCGCGCTGCCCCACCTCATGCAGGATGTTGAGCAGGTCGCGGCTGGAACGGGCCAGCCGGTCCAGGCGGGTGACCAGCAGCAGGTCACCGTCGCCCAGCGCCTTCAGTACCCGCGCCAGCTCCCCGCGGTCCCGGTTCTCGCCGCTGCGGGATTCCTGGAAGATCTTCTCGGCCCCGGCTGCTTCCAGTGCCGCCACCTGGGCAGCGGCGGACTGGCTTCCGGTGGAGACGCGAGCATATCCGTAAATCATGCATCATTATGCTACGGATTATCGCTACAGAAAAGCGTAATAAACGCAGCAGCTTAATTTTGTAGCGAAAATGGTAATTTATGATACATAGCCGAAGCGGCTGCGTGGTGTCTTAATTGCACGCCCGAAGGATAATTTTACCACGTGCCACAAATTAGCCCTTTTCGTAGAAGTCTTGCCACATTATCGTCGCAATTGGCGATCAGAACAGGGTTCTATAGCGGCCGTGTCTGAGCGGTCGGCGAACTGCATCTTTTCAACCGACATCGTGAACGAAGTCGGCGTGGGACGTGTGCCCGCGAACGGAGACTGATTGCTTTTGTCTTGACAGGTCAGCAATGCTGACGTATCTGGAACAAGTAATCAAACATCTCCGTTTATCTACATCGTTCCCTTTGGGTGCAACCTAGGGGACGAGGTGATCGGATATTGCTAGGTCTCTTCGATCACCATCAGCGACGGCGGGCTCTATGCCCGCCGTTTGCTTTTACTGCCTTACGCAAGAACATCTGCACGCGGCTCGTGTTTCGACCTGCTTGATGTTTCCCGCTGGGTTGGCTTGACTCTTTTCAGAAAGTATCGGAAGTTTTAATTTCCACTCTGAGTCGATGACTCGTGAGTGAGCTTCGTGCCTACGCCGTGCCGTCAATGCCTTTAGGAGACCAGGTTGCACCCCTGGGGTTGATCCGACTGGGCATTGAGACCTAGTGACGAGCGGAGGGTGGTGGCTGCGGGAGCGGCGCCACTCAGGGTGTCCACGCCTGGGCGCCGCCCAAAACTCCGTCGCTTCTGAAGTGCGCCGACCTGTTTCTCAACCGGGAAACGGGTAACCCATATTCAGGAGACGGATCCATGCGATTCATCCCCCCTAAGTCTGCGCCTAAAAAGCCTAAGCCGACTGTTCTCACGGACGACACCGTGAAAACGATGTTTGCTGGTTTCCGCATCATCCTCAAGGATGGCGTGGTGCCGGTTGAGGGCCATGTCATCGGCTGGAAGTACACCGATGCTGGTCCGCTCGGCGCGATCGTGCGCAATCCGCTGAACGACAATCGCTATCTCTACGGCATCGACTTCGAGACCGGTAAGCCGCGTCGGCTGGCCGGTCCGAAGGCGGGCTCGATCTGAGAGATCAGCGGGGGTGGGAGGCGCAAATGCCTCCCGCTCCTGCGGAGATAGCGCCCATGAGCACCACACATCATGCCTTCCGGGCGCCCGCTGATGCGCGCGCCCTTTCTTTCAAAAACGCCGAACGCAGCTGGAAGCCGCCGCGTCAGGTCATCAAGTGCCCCGACATTATCGCCCTGGTCGCCTATCATCACCAGGCGAATGTCCTCTCGACCTTCGTTCCGGCGTTCGATGCCCACTTCGCACAGTCCATCGATCTCCTGCCGAAGGCCGTAGGCGGCCAGGGCACCAACATCGCTGCGGCGCTGCGAGCAGCCAACACGCTGCTCGCACCCGTGCCGAGAGGGCTGCGTCGCCGTATCTGGCTTCTGACCGATGGTCAGGACAATCACGAAGCCGACCTTGTTCTTGCCGAGGTGGCGCGCTCCGCCGCTCAACGCACGAACATCAACACGGTGGGCTTCGGCGAGGGTAAGGAGATCAGCGCGAACCGGCTGCGGGACATCAGCTACGGGACGAAAACCGGCTGCTACATGCCGGCGGAAAGTGCCCAGGCGCTGAACACGCTGCTGCGCAAGAGCGTCGATGGCAAGCCACCGGAAGCCCATCAGGGCGAAGCGACGGTCTTCTGCATCGATGTCAGCCTGTCGATGAACGACAAGCTCGGCGGCATGCGGAAAATCGATGTCGTGCGTGAAACGATGCTCGGCATGATCCGCTACAAGCAGCAGATGTGGTCGTGAACATCCCGACTGGGGCGGGATCGTTCCCGCCCCAGTTGCTTTTGAAGGCGACAGGCAGGGGGTGAAGGGTCCCCCCTTCTGCCGGAGGGCATGGGAGGCTGGCACCAAGCCTCCCATTGCCGCACCAGGTGCGGCACACAGGAGGGTGCGGGAGGAACCTTCTCCCGCTCGATCGCGTGGCGCGATCGACACAGGCAGGCAGAGCCCGCCGTCACTACCAAAGCGAAGCCACAGGTAGTGACGGCGGCGGCCCACTGGCGCGAACCGCCGAGATATTTCCATCACCAGAGCCGCAAACGACCGTCTCCGCCCCGGCGTCAGGAGGCGGTTTTCGCACGGGCGCATAAAGTGCTGCTCGAACGCCGCTCGACGTTCGAGCCCGACACCGGAAGGTGACACCCCCGCCGCAAGGCTTACCATTTCACGGAGAGAACGACATGCCGACGCATGCCCAACCCCGAAGCTGGCAACGCCAGCACCCCAGCCAACCGCACGGCCCCACGGGCACGGCATAGGCCGCCCCCGGAGGCACACCCGCCAAGGAGATCCGCACCCACACACCAGCCACGCGACCGTCATGACGACAACGGTGCCCGCTGATGAGCGGTCACCACGGACAGGCAGAAGGACGACGAAACGGACTGTACACCCTGAGTACCCCGGCCTTCCCGCGCCTCGAACGCGGAACCGTCATTCCCACGGGAATCCGGTTGGCCAGCAACACTAAACAATTCAACGAAAGACCGCCCATGAACGACCTCGCCTACAGCCTGCGCACGCTCTGCCAGCATGCGCCGGACGGGTCGTGGGCGACCCGCCACCAGCGGCAGAGCGGGCTGATCGCCATCGCGGGCGAACTCCGGCAGCTCGGCTACAAGATGCCCGACGCCCGCTCCCTGAAGCCGAAGCACATCCAGGCGCTGCTGACGCACTGGCGGGCCAGCGGCATCAGCGACGCCACCATGAAGAACCGGCTTGGCTGGGTGCGCTGGTGGGCGCTGCGGACCGGCAAACCCGGCCTGATCCCGCGCGACAACGCCGCCCTCGGCATCGGCGAGAAGACGACGTTCAAGGGCCCCCGTGCCGAGGCTACCGGCGCCAGCAAGCGGGACGCCCTGCCGGAGCGGATGCAGCTCGCCATCCGCCTGCAGATGGCATTCGGCCTGCGCCTTGAGGAGAGCCTCAAGTTTCGCGCGGCGACCGCCGATCACCGCACCTATGTGACGTTGCAGGCATCCTGGTGCAAAGGCAACCGCACCCGGGCCATCCCGGTCACCCATGAACGCCAGCGCGACCTGCTCGACGAACTGCACCGGGTCTGCGGCGACGGCTCGCTCATTCCGAACGGCACCAGCTACATCGCCTTCCGCAAGCAGCTGGAGAACGCCACGCTCGCCGCCGGCATCACCAACATGCACAAGCACCGGCACTGGTACGCCTGCTGGCGCTACCGGACCCTGAGCGGCGTCCAGGCCCCGGCCGAGGGCGGGCCGACGCACGACCAGGTGACGCCCGCCGAACGCGCCCGCCTCGACGCCGTGCGGCTCCAGGTCAGCCAGGAACTCGGCCACAACCGCATCGATGTCACCGACGCCTATCTCGGCGGGCGCTGGCCGAAGAAGGCGGCCACGGCATGAGAACGGCGGAACCGGCCCCGTTCCTGCCGACGCTGCGCAGGCTGACGGCCGAGGCCCGCGAGAAGATCGCGGCCGACCTGTTGGGCCTCGATCAGGTGCGCGAGGCGATGACGCAGGCGGCCTACCTCGGCCGTGAGCGTCTGTTTCTGCGGCCGAAAACCCCGGTCGATCTACGCGGCACGACGGCCGCGACAACGTTGACGGAGCACCTGGCCAAACTCGGCGCCATCATGTTCTGGCACCCTTACACGGCCGACCAGGACGGCCACCCGACAACCGGGCACGAGCTAGAAATCGCCTGGCACGAAAGGCGGTAAGGCACGGTCACCTATGTCGGGCTTGACCCGATGTATAAGTGCGCCATTGACTAAAAAACTGCTCCCAGCCGCTTCCGCTACGAAACGCACCAGCTATCCGACAGCACGCTCCAGGGTGGAGGTGACCCACTTGTTGAGGCTGACGCCCGCCCGCCGCGCGGCCGTGGAAACCGCCTTGTGCAGGTCCGGTTCGGTCCGCACGACAAACTGCCCGGAAAACGGCTTCTCCGGCTCCTCGCCGCGCTCCTTGCAGAACGCCAGGTAATCCTCAACGGAATCCGCGAAGGCCTGCTTCAGCTCAGCGGCCGACGCGCCCTGGAAGGTGATCACGTCGCGCAGATTCAGCACCTCGCCGTGGAAAATCTCGGCCTCCTCGTCGAACTCGACGACGGCCTCATAGCCCTTGTAATGCATCATGGTCATGGTCGTATCTCCGCTTCGAGCAGGAAGCGCCGCATCGACTTCACCGCGCCCTTGTCCATTTCCTTCTGCGGATGGGGCCGGTGAAACACGGCACGGATGCCGTTGAGGGCGATGCGCACCCGCGACCCCTGGCCCTCCGTGATCTCCGCCCCGCACGCCGCCAGCATGGCTTCGATGTCGCGCCAGACGATTCCGGCACGCACGGGATCGGCGAAGACGGCCTCCAAGGTCGCCTGATGCTTCCTGCTTAATTCCATATAGTATCACTTTCCAGTATCACAATCAACCATCCTGACAGGATAGCCGGATCAGTTGGAAGTGACGATGTAAGT
>NZ_JBMSDU010000039.1:0-10849 GCF_049445835.1 Ancylobacter sp. VNQ12
GGACATGACGAACGGGGTCAACGCAGCGATCTTCGCGCTGAGCGAAGAGCAATTGGCGATCCGCGAGATGGCGCGGGACTTCGCCGCCGAGAAACTGGCGCCCAACGCTCTCGAATGGGATCAAAAGAAGCACCTCCCGGTGGATGTCCTCCGGGAGGCGGCCACGCTCGGCATGGCCGGTATCTATACCCGCGAGGATGTGGGCGGCTCGGGGCTGACGCGGCTTGACGCCGCCCTCATCTTCGAGGCGCTGAGCCTCGGCTGCCCGACCATCGCCGCCTACATCTCCATCCACAACATGGTGACGTGGATGGTCGACAGCTTCGGCAGCGACGACCAGCGCCGACGCTGGGTGCCGGCGCTCTGCCGCATGGAGAAGCTCGCCAGTTACTGCCTGACCGAGCCGGGCGCCGGCTCCGACGCGGCGGCACTGCGCACCCGTGCCGTGCGCGCGGGCGACGACTATGTGCTCGACGGCCAGAAGCAGTTCATCTCCGGCGCCGGCAATCCGCATGACTTCTATGTCGTCATGGTCAGGACCGGGGGCGAGGGCCCCTCCGGCATTTCGGCCCTGGTGGTCGAGGGGGGCACGGCGGGTCTTTCCTTCGGCGCCAACGAGCACAAGATGGGCTGGAATGCCCAGCCGACCCGCGCCGTCATCTTCGAAAGCTGCCGGGTCCCGGTCGCCAACCGCCTCGGCGCCGAGGGGGAGGGCTTCAAGATCGCCATGAAGGGATTGGACGGCGGCCGCCTCAACATCGCCGCCTGCTCGATCGGCGGCGCCCAGGCCGCGCTCGACAAAAGCGTCGCCTATATGCGCGACCGCCGCGCCTTCGGAAAACGGCTGGATGAGTTTCAGGCCTTGCAGTTCCGCCTGGCCGACATGGCGACCGAGCTCGAGGCCGCCCGCACCCTGCTCTGGAGGGCCGCCGCCGCGCTCGACCGGAAGGACCCCGACGCGATGCAGCTCTGCGCCATGGCCAAGCGCTTCGGCACCGATGTCGGCTTCGAGGTCGCGAACCAGGCGCTGCAGCTCCATGGCGGCTACGGCTACCTGTCCGAATACGGCATCGAGAAGATCGTGCGCGACCTGCGCGTCCACCAGATTCTCGAAGGCAGCAACGAGATCATGCGACTGATCGTCGGCCGCGCCCTCATCGGAGATCGGCGTTGACCAGCATCCTCACCGAAACCGTTGGCGCGCTTGGCCACATCACCCTCAACCGGCCGGCCACCCTCAATGCCCTGACCCTGGAGATGGTGCGGGAGATCACCCTCGCCCTCACCGGCTGGGAAAAGGACGCGGCGGTTGCGGCGATCCTGCTCGACGGCGCCGGCGAGCGCGCCTTCTGCGCGGGCGGCGATATCCGCACCCTCTATGACGCGGCGAGGGCCGGGGAATGGTCGGCCGCCGAAACCTTCTTCCGCGAGGAATATCCGCTCAACGCCTATATCGCCCGTTATGCGAAGCCCATCGTCGCGGTGATGGACGGCATCACCATGGGCGGCGGCATCGGGCTCGGCGGCCATGCCTCGCACCGGATCGTGACCGAGCGCTCAACCCTCGCGATGCCCGAGACCCGGATCGGCTTCTTCCCCGATGTCGGCGGCACCTACCTCCTCGGCACGGCGCCAGGCGAACTCGGCACGCACATCGCCCTGACCGCCGGCCGGCTGGACGCAGCGGGCGCCATCACCTGCAGGCTGGCCGATGTCCTGGTTCCGTCCGGGAGGCTGGCCGAGCTGCCCGCGCGGCTCGCGAGCTGCCGTTCCGATCAGGATGTGGCGGATACTCTGGAGGACCTGGCTGTCCCTCCGTCGATGGACGGGCTCGCCGCGGATCGTGCCTGGATCGATCGCTGCTATGCTGGCGACAGCGCCGAGGCGATCCTTGCGGCCCTGTCATCGGCGCCTGAGCCCGGCGCCCGAAAGGCAGCCGAGGAGATTGCCGGCAATTCGCCGAGCGCGGTGAAGATCACCCTGCACGCCTTGCGGGAAGCCCGGCGACTGGGCCGGCTGGAGCCCTGCCTCGATCAGGAGTTCCGCATCGGGCTCTCGGCCGTCCGGCACCCAGACTTCGTCGAAGGCGTGCGCGCCGCGGTGGTCGACAAGGACCGCCGGCCGCGCTGGTTCCCGGCCAGCCTCGATGCCGTCTCGGACGAGGACGTCGCCGGCTGCTTCCAGCCGGTCGGCAGCACCAGGGAATTGGGCCTCGCCGGCTGAGCGAAGGCTCCAGGGAGGAGTGGATACATGGCGCACATCGCATTCATCGGCCTCGGCAATATGGGCGGGCCGATGGCGGCCAATCTGGTCAAGGCCGGCCACGAGGTGCTCGGCTTCGACCTCGCCGCCGCCTCGCTGGAGGCCGCCGCGGCTTCGGGCGTGAAGCCCGCCGCGTCGGCGGCGGAGGCGGTGAAGGCCGCCGACATCGTCGTCACCATGCTGCCGGCGGGCAAGCACGTCGTCGCCGCCTATCGCGAGCAGTTGCTGCCTGCCGCGCAGCCGGGCAGCCTCTTCATCGACAGCTCGACCATCGACGTGGCCTCGGCGCGCGAGGCGCATGCGCTGGCGGCGGCCGCCGGCGCCCGCTCGGTCGACGCTCCGGTGTCGGGCGGCGTCGGCGGCGCGGCCGCCGGCACCCTCACCTTCATGGTCGGCGCCGAGGGCGACGCCTTCGCCGCGGCGAAGCCGGTGCTGGAGGCGATGGGCCGCAAGATCGTGCATTGCGGCGGCGGCGGCGCCGGCCAGGCGGCGAAGATCTGCAACAACATGATCCTCGGCATCTCGATGATCGCGGTCTGCGAGGCTTTCGTGCTCGGCGAGAAGCTCGGCCTCGGCCATCAGGCGCTTTACGACGTCGCCTCCACCTCGTCCGGCCAGTGCTGGTCGCTCACCACTTATTGCCCAGTGCCGGGCCCAGTGCCGACAA
This sequence comes from Ancylobacter sp. VNQ12, assembly GCF_049445835.1. Lineage (NCBI taxonomy): Bacteria > Pseudomonadati > Pseudomonadota > Alphaproteobacteria > Hyphomicrobiales > Xanthobacteraceae > Ancylobacter > Ancylobacter sp. VNQ12. The sequence goes on from NZ_JBMSDU010000039.1 coordinate 2,930, forward strand.
GCCCCGCCAACAACGGTTACAAGCCGGGCTTCGCCACCGCTTTGATGCTGAAGGACCTGACTCTGGCGCAGGAGGCGGCGGCGGCCGCCGGCGCCGAAACCGCGCTCGGCCGCCATGCGCAGGAGATCTATGCCCGCTTCAGCGATGCCGGCCGGGGCGGGACGGATTTCTCCGCGATCATCCAGGCGATCCGCGAACATTCGGGAGAAGTCCAATGAGCGTTGAATCCGACGCGGGCAGCTACGAGACGATCCTGGTCGAACGGCGCGACAGGGTGGCGCTCGTCACGCTCAACCGGCCGAAGGCGCTCAACGCGCTCAACAGCACGGTGATGCAGGAGCTGACCGGCGCGCTCGCCGTCCTCGACCGCGATCCGGGCATAGGCTGCATCGTGATCACCGGCTCGGAGAAGGCGTTCGCGGCCGGCGCGGACATCAAGGAGATGCAGCCGCAATCCTACATGGAGATGTTCTACGCCGACTTCTTCGCCGGCTGGGACGCCCTCGGCCGCGTGAGAAAGCCGATCATCGCCGCTGTCGCCGGCTTCGCCCTGGGCGGCGGCTGCGAGCTTGCCATGATGTGCGACATCATCATCGCCGCCGACACTGCGAAGTTCGGCCAGCCGGAGATCAAGCTCGGGGTCATTCCCGGCATCGGCGGCTCTCAGCGCCTGACGCGCGTCGTCGGCAAGGCGAAGGCCATGGAGATGTGCCTGACCGGCCGTATGATGGACGCGGTGGAGGCCGAGCGCTCGGGGCTCGTCGCCCGCATCGTGCCCGCGGCGGATCTCCTCGCTGATGCGCTGGCGACGGCCGCGACCATCGCCGGCATGTCGACCCCGATCGCGATGATGGTCAAGGAAAGCATCAACCGCTCCTACGAGACGACGCTGGCGGAGGGTATCCGCTTCGAGCGGCGCGTCTTCCACGCCACCTTCGCGACGGCGGACCAGAAGGAAGGCATGGCCGCCTTTCTGGAAAAGCGCCCCGCGCAATTCTCCAACGGCTGATCGCGGCGCCGCCTCCGACGTCCGGCGCGCTCGCCGGAAAGCGCGCCGGCCTGCCGTTCGGCACAAGAGCCCGATCCTATGAGGGGTCCGGCCGCGACCGGACGAGCCCCGCGATCTCGTCGAGGACCACCGGGTCGTCGATGGTCGCCGGAACCGTCCATCGGCCCTCGTCGACAATGGCCTTCATGGTCCGCCTCAGGATCTTGCCCGATCGGGTCTTGGGAAGGCGCGGCACCGTGATCGCGGTCTTGAAGGCCGCCACCGGCCCGATCCTCTCCCGGACCAGACGGACCACTTCCTGTTCGATCTCCTCGGCGGGGCGGTCGACGCCGGCCTTGAGCACGATAAAGCCGTAGGGCACCTCTCCCTTTATGGCGTCCTTCACCCCCACCACCGCGCATTCGGCGACGGCGGCATGCCCGGCGACCACCTCCTCCATCCCCCCTGTCGACAGTCGGTGGCCGGCGACGTTGATGATGTCGTCGGTCCGCCCCATGATGTAGACATAGCCGTCCTCGTCCTTGAAGCCGGCGTCGGAGGTCGAATAGAATCCGGGAAACGCTTCGAGATAGCTCTCCCTCATGCGTTGGTCCTGTCCCCAGAGGGTACACAGATTGCCCGGCGGCAAGGGGAGCCCGATGATGATCGAGCCCATCACGTTCGGCTCGACCGGCTGATGCGCCTCGTCCACGACCCGCACGTCGTAGCCGGGCATGGGAACGGTGGGTGAGCCATATTTGATCGGCAGGATGCCGAGGCCCACCGGGTTCGCGGCGATCGGCCAGCCGGTCTCCGTCTGCCACCAATGGTCGATCACCGGAACGCCGAGCATCTGCTCGGCCCATTGGACGGTGTCGGGATCCGCCCGCTCGCCGGCGAGAAACAGCGAGCGCAGGCTCGAAATGTCGTAGCGCCCGAGATGGGAGCCCGAGGGATCCTCCTTCTTGATGGCCCGCAAGGCGGTCGGCGCCGTGAAGAGGCTCACCACCCCGTGCTCGGCGATGACGCGCCAGAAGGCGCCGGGGTCCGGGGTACCGACCGGCTTGCCCTCATAGAGCAAGGCGGTCGCTCCGTAGAACAGCGGAGCATAGGTGATGTAGCTGTGCCCCACCGCCCAGCCGATATCCGACGCGGCCCAGAAGACCTCGCCCGGCTCGATGCCGTAGACGTTGCGCATGGTCCAGTTCAATGCGACGAGATGCCCGCCATTGTCGCGGACCACGCCCTTGGGAACACCCGTCGTTCCCGACGTGTAGAGGATGTAGAGCGGGTCGCTGGCGCGAACCTCGACGCATGGCGCGCTCAGACCTCTCGCCCGGGCATCGGCTACGGCCTGCCCCCAGTCGCGATCCCGCGGCGCCCTCATGTCAGCCCGGCTCTGCTCGCGTTGCAGCAGCAGAACGGATGCGGGCTTTGCCGTGGCAAGATCGATCGCTGCGTCCAGCAGGGGCTTGTAGTGGACGATGCGTCCGGGCTCCAGCCCGCAGGAGGCGGTGAGCACGGCCTTGGGGCGCGCGTCATCGATGCGCTTGGCGAGTTCATGGGCGGCAAATCCGCCGAACACTACCGAGTGCACCGCCCCTATCCGGGCGCAGGCCAGCATGGCGAAGACCGCCTCCGGCACCATCGGCATGTAGATCACCACGCGATCGCCGATGCCGATGCCCAATTTGGTGAGGACGGCCCCCAGGACGGCGACCTCTTCCAGCACTTCCTTATAGGTGAATCGCTGGATGCAATCGGTGAGCGGACTGTCATGGATCAGCGCCGCCTGATCCCCGTGCCCGGCCTCCACATGCCGGTCGAGGGCGTTGAAGCAGGTGTTGCAAGTCGCATCGGGGAACCATGTGCCATAGACGCCGGATGCCGGATCGAAGATCGCGTCCGGCGCCTTGATCCAGGCGACGTCCCTGCCGGCCTCGCGCCAGAATGCCTCAGGCTCGGCGCTCCAGCGCTCATACACTTCTTGATATCGGCTGCCCATGGTCCGCTCCCTGCGGTTTGCGTTCTTGGCCCGCGGCACGAGATGCCGGCCCGGAGACCCGAGTGGACGCCGCCGGCAAACCCCGCCGCACTCAATGCATGCGCACCGACCCGAAAGCGGCCCGGCAGCTCACCGCTCCGGCGTCACGGCGCCTCTCGTCACGCTGATCGGTGAAGGCGATTGTGTTCCCGCGACCACGGGCTCGCCGACCTTCTTGTTCGTCTTCCGGCGCAGGAGATGTTCGATCTCGCCGACGATGCCGCGGCGGAACAGCAGCACGCAGGCGACGAACACGGCGCCGACAACCACCGGCACCGGCAGCGAGTAGAGGGCGAGGTAGTTCTCCAGCGACACCACGATGAAGGCGCCGACCACGGGGCCGAGCATGGTTCCGATGCCGCCCAGCAGGGTCATCAGCACCACCTGCCCGGAGGTCTGCCAGGTGACGTCGGTGAGCGAGGCGAGCTGGAACACGATCGCCTTGGTGCCGCCGGCCATGCCGGCGAGGGTCGCCGAGATCACGAACACGATCAGCTTGTAGCGCTCGACGTCGTAGCCGAGCGAGATGGCCCTCGGCTCGTGCTCGCGCACCGCCTTGAGCACCTGCCCGTAGGGCGAGTGCACCACCCGCCAGGCGGCGAAGAAGCCGATCAGGAAGATGCCGAGCACCGTGTAGTACATGGCGAGCGGCTGGCCGAGATCGATCAGGCCGAACAGATGGCCGCGCGGCACGCCCTGCAGCCCGTCCTCGCCGCCGGTGAACCGCGCCTGCAGATAAAGGAAGAACACCATCTGCGACAGGGCGAGCGTGACCATCGCGAAGTAGATGCCCTTGCGGCGGATGGCGAGGAAGCCGATCGCCACCCCGAACAGCGCGCTCGCCGCCATGCCGGCGAGTATGGCGAGCTCCGGGGTCAGGCCCCAGACCTTGGCGGCGTGCGCAGCGATATAGCCGCCCGTGCCGAAGAAGGCGGCATGGCCGAAGGACAGAAGGCCGGTGAAGCCGATCAGCAGGTTGAACGCCACCGCGAAGAGCGCGAAGCACAAAAGCTTCATGGCGAAGGTCGGATAGAGCAGGAAGGGTGCCGCGAGCGCCAGCACCGCGAGTACCGCGGCGAGGATGTAGCGGGCCATGCCACGGGGCATCTCAGTCTCCCTTGCCGAACAGGCCGGACGGCCGCACCAGCAGCACGATCGCCATGATGACGAAGACGACGATGTTCGACGCCTCGGGATAAAACACCTTGGCGAAGCCCTCGCAGAGCCCCAGCACGTAGCCTGACACGATGGCGCCCATGATCGAACCGAGCCCGCCGATCACGACCACGGCGAACACGATGATGACGAGGTTGGAGCCCATCAGCGGGTTGACCTGGTAGATCGGCGCGGCGAGGACGCCGGCGAGGCCGGCGAGAGCGACGCCGCCGCCATAGGTGAGCATCATCAGCACCGGCACGTTGACGCCGAACGCTTGCACCAAGGCCGGGTTCTCGGTCGCCGCCCGCAGATAGGCTCCGAGCCGGGTCTTCTCAATTACCAGCCAGGTGCCGAGGCACAGCATCAGCGAGGCCGCCACCACGAAGGCGCGATAGATGGGCAGGAACATGAACCCGAGGTTCCAGCCGCCGGCGAGCGCCGCCGGAACCGGATATTGCTGGCCGGAGCTGCCATAGACATGGGTGAAGCCGCCCTCGATGATCAGGGCGAGACCGAAGGTGAGCAGCAGACCGTAGAGGTGGTCGACCTTGTAGAGGCGCTTGAGCATGGTGCGCTCGATCGCCATCCCGATCAGGCCGACCAGCGCCGGGACCAGGATCAAAGCGGGCCAGAAGCCGATGCCGGCATAATGCAGCAGCAGCCAGGCGGCGAAGGCGCCGAGCATGTATTGCGCGCCGTGGGCGAAGTTCACGACGTTGATCATGCCGAAGATCACGGCGAGGCCGAGCGACATCAGCGCGTAGAACGAGCCGTTGATGAGCCCCAGCAGCAGCTGGCCGAACAGGAGTTGCGTGGAGATCACCGGCTACACTCCCAGATAGGTGTGCAGCACGTCCATCTTGGACGGCAGCTCCGAATGGGTGAAGTGCTCCACGACACGCCCGTCCTCCATGACGTAGTAGCGGTCGGCGATGGTCTGGGCGAAGCGGAAGTTCTGCTCCACCAAAAGGATGGTGTAGCCCTCGGCCTTCAGCGCCCGCACTGTCTCGCCGATGCGCTGCACGATGACCGGGGCGAGCCCCTCGGTCGGCTCGTCGAGCAGGACGAGACGCGCTCCCGTGCGCAGGACGCGGGCGATCGCCAGCATCTGCTGCTCGCCGCCGGACAGCTTGGTGCCGGGGCTGGAGCGCCGCTCCAGGAGATTAGGAAACAATTCGTAGATCGTCCTGACGCTCATGCCGCCCGCCGCCACGACCGGCGGCAGGATCAGGTTCTCGGCCACGCTGAGGCTCGCGAAGATGCCGCGCTCCTCGGGCACGTAGCCGATGCCGCGCCGGGCGATCCGGTGCGAGGCGAGGCCGATGGTCTCGGCGCCCCGGTGCCGGATCGACCCGGAGCGCCGGCCGACCATGCCCATGATCGAGCGCAACGTGCTGGTCTTGCCCGCGCCGTTGCGCCCGAGCAGGGTGACGGTCTCGCCCTCGTTCACATGCGCCTCCACGCCGTGGAGGACGTGGGATTCGCCGTACCAAGCATGAAGACCGGTGATTTCCAGAAGAGGGGCGGCCATGTCAGGCGATCTCCGTCCCGAGATAGGCCTCGCGCACCCGAGGGTCGGCGGACACTGTGGCGTAGTCGCCTTCCGCGAGGATCTCGCCGCGCTGGAGCACGCTGATCGTGTCGCACAGCCGGGAGACCACGGAGAGATTGTGCTCGACCATGAGCACGGTGCGCCCCTTCGCCACCGTCTGGATGAGTTCGGCGATGCGGTCGATGTCCTCGTGGCCCATGCCGGCCATCGGTTCGTCGAGCAGCATCACCGCCGGATCGAGCGCCAGGGTCGTGGCGATCTCCAGGGCGCGCTTGCGGCCATAGGAGAGATCGGCGGCATCGGCCCGCAGATATTCTTTCAGATTGACGGCCTCGACGAGCTCGCGCGCGCGCGCGTCGAGGCTCTCCAGCACGCTCTGCGAGCGCCAGAACTGCGTGGCGAGGCCGGCCTTGCGCTGCAGCGCGACGCGCACGTTCTCCAGCACGGTGAGATGGGGGAAGGTGGCCGAGATCTGGAACGAGCGCACCAGCCCGCGGCGGGCGATCTGGGCCGGTTTCTCGTCGGTGATGTCGGTGCCGTCGAACATGATGCGGCCGGAGGTCGGCTGCAGGAATTTCGTGATCAGATTGAAGACCGTGGTCTTGCCGGCGCCGTTCGGCCCGATCAGCGCATGGATCGAGCCGCGCCGGACCTTGAGGTCGACGTTCTTGACGGCGACGAATCCCTTGAACTCGCGGGTCAGGCCGGTGGCTTCCAGGATGACGTCGGAAGGGAGGCTGTCAGCATTCATCTCGGCGTTCCCGTCGGGCTGGGCGCCGGGCGGCGCGTTGCCGCCCGGCAGCGTCGGACGAGGCGTCAGCCGTCGAGCTTGCAGCCGGAGTCGGCGAAGGAGAAGAACGCCTTCTCGCCGGGAATGGTGCCGAGCAGCTTGTAGTAGTCCCACGGTCCCTTGGATTCGGCCGGCGTCTTCACCTGGAACAGGTACATGTCGTGGACGAAGCGGCCGTTGGGGAGCACCGTGCCGGTGGCGAAGTCGTCGTCCACGGGCGTTTCGTGGATCTTCCTGGTCACCGCGTCGGCGTCCTTGGTGCCCGCTGCCTTCACCGCCTTCAAATAGGTCAGGACGGTGGAATAGGTGCCGGCATGGACCATGTTGGGCTGCCGGCCGGTGCGTGCCTGGAAGCGCTTGGCGAAGGCGCGGCTGCGGTCGTTCAGATCCCAGTAGTACCCCTCCGTCAGCACCAGGCCCTGCGCCGCCTCGAGCCCGAGGCCGTGGATCTCGGCGAGGGTGACGAGCATGCCGGCAAGACGCTGGCCGCCGGACACGAGGCCGAATTCCGACGCCTGCTTGACCGAGTTGATGGTATCGAGGCCGGCATTGGCGAGGCCGACGATCTTGGCGCCGGACGCCTGCGCCTGCAGCAGGAAGGACGAGAAGTCGGCGGTGTTCAACGGATGGCGCACCGCGCCCAGCACCTTGCCACCCGTTTCCTTGACGATGTCGGCAGTGTCCTTCTCAAGCTGGTGGCCGAAGGCATAGTCGGCGGTGAGAAAATACCAGGTGTCGCCGCCGGTCCTGACCACTTCCGCCCCGGTGCCGACCGCCAGCGAGCGGGTATCGTAGGCCCAGTGGAAGCCGTAGGGGGAGCACGCATCGCCGGTGAGCCGCGCCGTGGCCGCGCCCACCACGAAGTTGATCTTCTTCTTCTGCCGGGTGATGTCCTGCACCGCCAGCGCGACGGACGAAGTGGTCAGCTCGGTGATCATGTCGACGCCGTCGACGTCGTACCATTGCCGGGCGATGTTGGAGGCGATGTCCGGCTTGTTCTGGTGGTCGGCGGAGACGATTTCCACCTTGATCCCGCCGAGTTCGGGGGCAATGTCCTCGACGGCGAGCTTGGCGGCCTCGACGGACCATTTGCCGCCGAAATCGGCGTACACGCCGGACTGATCGTTGAGCACGCCGATCTTGACGCTGGTCGGGGCCTGCGCGGCGGCGGGGCCGGACAAGACGGTCAGGAGGCCCGCGGCCATGAGGCCGGCCGTCACTCCACAGGACGACAGGAGGTCCGCTATTCTCCGGAAAGGCGAAGGCTGAACCATTGGTATTCTCCCTAGGTAATTGGTTTTTATCGTATTTGTGAGCTTTTCGGCCTGTGCGGCCGCACCGTTGCATGCACGGCCTTCGGCGGGCGCGAGGCCCACCGCGGGCCTCTT
>NZ_JBMSDU010000040.1:0-10483 GCF_049445835.1 Ancylobacter sp. VNQ12
TCGTATCCACGCCCTTCATCCCCAGCCCGCCCGTCGCAACCAAACGACGGACCATGAGCCAAGAGGGGGGTCAAAATTACACGCCGATCCCCCTCACAACGGGGTCAATCTTCCATGCCGAAACACAAATGACGACCGCGCTCAATGAAGCACCGCCGCCAATGCCAGAACATCGGTCGCTCTCCGCGCGCCAGCAATTGCGCCTTGCTCTGCCCCATATGAGCAAGCACTGTTGCGCCCTCGATCAGCATGAACAGCGTTGTTGCAAGGTACCCCGGCGCGATTATCCAGCAAGGCTTGTGCCAGAATGTCCCGGAACTTCGGCTCACCAAGCGCTCGGCTTACATTTCCAGATAGTGTTGGTCAAAGTAGACGAGCGGCATCTCTTGCTCTCCGATACCGACGTCGATGACCCGCGCCAGAAAGATGCTGTGTGAATGGTGACGGATACGCTCTTCGATCACGCAGTCGAACCATGTCATCGCAGAGCGAAGTGCGAGCGGTCCGGATGGCAAGCTCATCCAGTCGCCTTGGGTGAATCGCTCATCGCGCCTGCTCGACGAACCGAACTGAGCCGCTATCGCCTTGTCACGCTGGCCAAGCAGAGAAACGCAGAAGCGTCCAGTGTGTTCGATCGGGTCGTGGGCGCTGGCATTTTGATTGGCACAGACCAGGAGTGACGGCGGCACGGCGCTGACACTGGTTACGGATGTTGCCACAAACCCGTGAGGACGACCCTCGTGGAATGTCGTGATGAGTCCGATGCCGGAGGCCAGCCGGCGCATTCCAACCTTGAACAGTTCAGAAGTTGCGCGTTCAACGCCAGGCGCGGACGTTTCGACGGCTGAGGTTTGACGCGAAGCGATGGTCATGATGCTCCTCTTGGGATCGTGTCGAGTTTCACGGTGCGCGTGCGCAGCGTTGCCCGGACCGTCATCATTACGCTGGCCATGACGATGATCATTCCAAGCATGCTGACGGGAACGGGCTTCTCGCCAAGTACGAGCCAGCCAAGCAGGACGCCTATCGGCGGGTTTACATAGGCAAAGGCCGCAACCACATTCGGCGAGAACAGCGCCGTCGCCTTCACATAGGACTGGAAGGAAACCGCCGACGCGAAGATCGCGAGATAGAATAGGGCGACGAGCGTCTGTGCGCTTGGCGGTGACGGCAGGGGCATACCGTGGGCCAGCGCTATTGCGCTCGCCATGATGCCACCCAGGACCAGTTGAGTGCCTGCGACAGCTCTCCCGTCCAACTCGCGTTGCAACGATGGTTGGAGAGATGTCGCGACGGTCCAGGCAATCGGCGCTGCGAAGAGCATAGCTACGGTCATGGCCGACGGATTGAGCTTTGAGCCGTTGGTCATCGTCGGCAGATAAATGAGTGCGAGACCGATGAAGCCGATTGCCAGCGCCAGTGGCTGCGCGGGAACCTTGCGGCTGCGAACCGCTTCAAAGGCGGCGCTCCACAACGGGATCGTTCCCATGGCCATTGCGACAAACCCCGAAGGAAGTTCACGCAGCGCCAGCAGGGCGAAGCCGTTTGCGCAGATCCAGAAGAGAAAGGCCGACACACCGCAGATCAGCCACTCGCGCGGTGTCAGCGGCCTCAAGACGCCACGCCGCCACGCGAGCAGCAGGAGGATGCTTCCGCCAAGCAAAAGCCTTCCACCTTGCAGCTGATAAGCGGTGAACGCGCTCGGCCCCTCCATTCCGAGTTTCATGGCGAGATAGCCGCTTGCCCAGACCACATAGATGACAAGCAGGTGCAGATAATCGGTCGGATCTCGGGGGGCACCGGACACCTTAATCAGCCTTTCCAGCTCATGGATTGACGAGTTGCGCAGCCTGTCGGGCTGTCTTCGCCGCCGTGAACTCCAGCTCAATGCGTCCAACGACGAGTGGCGCACCGACTGTCGTCCGGCACGGATAGGGCGCGGAGAAGCGGGACTTGAACGTTTCGTTCCATTCCGGGAAATCGCCGACCGGGTCTGCCAGGAAGGCATTCACCTTGATAACGTTGTCGAGCGACAGGCCTAGGCTTTTCAGGATGTACTCGTAACAGTCGATCGAGTCGTTCGCATGCTTTGCGATTGAGCCTTGGGACAGCTTTCCCGTCTCGATCTCCAGTCCGGCAAATCCGCTGAACAGGATCAGATCGCCCACCTCGATGCAGATGGCGTTGCGGATGTCGAAGCCTTTCACGGCTTCGTCGATCTTCGGCAGATTGGTGAGGATCTTCATTTTCAAACTCCAGAGATTGCAAAGGCTTGGGCGTCGCGGCGGGCAGTGCGGGCAACGGTCATTCGACCTCGATGAGACCGACCACCAATGGAGCGCCAACAGTTGTGCGACAGAGGTAAGGAGCCGCGAAGCGCTCCTTGAAGATTGCATTCCATTCGGGAAAGTCGCGCACCGAGTCTTGCAGGAAACATCGCACCTTTACGAAGTGATCCAGACTCAGTCCCATCGACCCAAGGATGTATTCGAATGTGGCGTTCGAACCGTGGGCATGCCTCCCGAACGGACCATCGCTGATGGCATGCGTTTTGAAATCAATGCCGGCGAAGCCGCTCAGCGTGACCAGGGCGTCGGTTTCGATTGAGATGCCGTTACGGATCGCGAGAGTGGCGCTGGCGACATCTATCTCTGGCAAGCTGTTGAGCAATTTCATTGTATGCCGTCCTGTATGCAGATTATGGCGTAAGTCCCTTCTGGTCGTTCTCCTGGATGTTTCAATAGGATGCGGCGCGGGCAGGCTCTCGTGGCGCGGCCGGTGAAGCGCCGTGGCCACCGAGATACAAATCCTTAATGCGCGAATTGGCGAGCAGTTCTGCGCCGGTTCCCTCTGCAGCATTTTCGCCGTTCGAAAGGACAACTGCCCGATCGCTGATTTCCAGCGCTCGCAATGCGTTCTGTTCGACAAGCAGGATTGCGGTTCCCAGTGCCGCTATTTCGGCGATCTTCTTGAAGACGTTTCCGACAAGCAGCGGCGAGAGCGCTGCTGTCGGCTCGTCCAGAAGCAAAAGTCGAGGCTTGAGGATCAGGCAACGAGCAAATGCCAGCATCTGGCGCTCCCCACCGGACAGCGCGCCGGCGGCCGCGCCGAGTTTCGGCTTCAACTCAGGAAAAAGCGCGAGCACCTCTTCAAGAGCGACGGTTTGCTGTTTGCGCTGCCTGACGCTGAGAGCCAGATTCTCGCGCACAGTAAGGCTGGCGAAAACGTTCGCCACCTGAGGCACATATCCAATACCCATATCCACGTGCTTTTCGGTCGCTACGTTGGTGATCACCTCACCGGCAAACTTGACGTCGCCACCAAAGATTCGCAGCAAACCCATCGTCGCCTTCAATACGGTCGACTTGCCAGCTCCGTTCGGCCCTATAACGCAGATTATCCTACCGGCTTCGACCGACAGCGAGACGCCGCGGATGATCGGCACGTCGCGATAGCCTGCCTGGAGATCATGCAGTTCCAAGAGTGGCGCAATCATGCTGCACCTCCCAAATAGGCTTCTAGAACCCGGGGGTCATTCGATACTTTCTGCGGCGTTCCGTCGGTGAGAATGCTGCCGCGCACCATGACGTAGACACTGCCGCACAACGCGTTGACGGCCTCCATATTGTGCTCGACGATTAGAAAGCCGATGCCCCGTCGATTGAGGTCATGAATCTTTTCTATGAGTACGTCGACCAGGCCCGGTGCAACACCGGCAAACGGCTCGTCCAGCAAGAGAAGAAACGGGTCGGTCATCAAGGCTCGACCAAGTTCGAGTAACTTCTTCTGGCCGCCGGACAGATTCTTCGCAGCGTTGCCTTTCACTGCGGAAAGCCCAAGGAAGTCTAGCAACTCATGGGCGCGCGCGGCAATCACCCGATCCTGCTGGGCGATCCTTGTCGGAAAGACCAGCACCCTCCAGGAGGATTCTCCGATCTGGTTCTTGGCCGCAATCATCATGTTGTCCAACACGGAGAGCTCACCGAACTCGCGCGGAATCTGGAATGTGCGCACGATTCCGGCCTGCGCCAGCGCCTCCGGGCTGCGGCGCGTAACATCGAGATCGCGGCAGTAGATGCTACCAGTGTCGGGCTCCGCAAACTTGCTGACGACAGTCAGAAACGTGGATTTGCCGGCCCCGTTGGGTCCAATAAGACCAATGATCTGCTTCTCAGGCACGTCGATCCAAGCACCGTCGAGCACTTTCAACCCTTCGAAGCTCTTCGATATCCCAGTCGCTGTTAGGGCCGACATTAGAGTTCCTTCCTTCCCCAGATGCCCCTCGGCCATCTAATCGGGACCAGGATAAGCGCCAGTCCAATGACAACGAAACGCAGAGCTGCCATGCGCGCATCCGAGAGCATGTATTCCGCAGGCAGAATATCCTTTAGAAACCGGGATCCTTCGAGAAACAGGACGAGAAGACCGCAGCCGAATATGACGCCGCGATTGGACCCGCTGCCGCCGATAATCATCGCCATCCAGATGTAGAAGGTGATGATCGGAACGAACTGGTCCGGCACGAGGTAGCCAACTTGAACGGCATTGAGCGCACCGGCGGCGCCTGCCACGGCGGAGCCGATCATGAATATCTCGATCTTGAACCCGGCCACGGGTTTCCCAAGGCTGCGCGCGGCATCTTCATTATCCCGGATAGCCTCGATGGTGCGTCCGAACGGCGAGTGCCCAAGACGCTCGAACGCGAAGTAGATAATGAGGATCGCGGCTAAGACCAGCGCCAGGAGGAATGACTGGTTCGTCAACGGCGCAGAACCCGGGATCAGCAGGCTGATGGGAATGCCCCTGGTTCCGCTGGTGAGCCATTGTTCATTGACGATTACCGACCGCACCACTTCGCCAAAGCCCAGCGTAACGATGGCAAGGTAGAAGCCTGTGCGCAGTCTTATGCTGACAAGGCCGAGCGGATAGGCGATGAGAGCGCTCGTCACGATTGCTGTCAGCAGCCCGATCACTGGATGCATGCCGAGCGTCACGGTCGTCAATGCGTATGTATAGGCGCCGAGCGCAAAGAAGCCGACCACACCGAAATTCAGCAGGCCAGTGTAGCCCCATTGCAGGTTGAGGCTGAGCGCCAGCAGAGCGTAAATGCCAGCCTGGATTCCCATGGCGACGAGGTAGGCGGTCATCGCGCAGCGGCTCCCTTACCGGTCAAGCCTTCGGGCCTGATCAGCAGCGTTGCGATAAGCACGATGAAGGCGAAGGTGATCTTGTAGGTATCGCTGATCCAGAGTGTCGCGACGTTCTGCGCGAGGCCGATGATAAGACCTGCGGCAATAGCTCCGTAAGGACTCCCAAGCCCCCCAAGCACGGCAGCCGCGAATGCCGGCAGGAGGAGGTTCCAGCCCATGTCCGGCGAGATTGCCGTCTTGGCGGCGACGAATATCCCGGCGAGTCCGCCGACACCGAGAGCGATCGACCATGTCGCGCGATTTACGCGTTCCGCATTGATGCCGCCGGTCCGGGCCAGAACCGGATTGTCTGCTACGGCACGCATCTCAATGCCGATGCGCGTGTATTTCAAGATCAGGTGGGTCGCCACGATGACGACCACGCTGGCGAGCGCGATCCCCGCTTCGAGAGGAATTATCCGGACCCCGAGGATACGCCATGCCTGCCAGAGCGGAAGGTCATATGCCACCTGCTGGTTACCCGCCACAAAGCTTAGCGTGCCCCGCATCATGATCGAAAGTCCGATGGACACTAGCAGGGCGGTGATCGGTCGATCCCCGATCTGGCGGAAAATGATCATATAGGCCGCGAGCCCCGTCAGGATCGCCAGTGCTGTTCCGCCGGCTGAAGCCACCACAAAAGGCAAATGCAGCAAGGTTGCGCACCAGAAGGCGCCGTAGGCGCCAACTGTGAGAAAGTCCCCATGTGCGACGTTCGGAAAGCGGGCGACGCCGAACACCATCGTGATGCCGAGCGCCATCATGGCTAGAAAGGTTCCGTCCGTGATGCCGTTTATCATTGCCTGCGCGAACAGAGCCATCGGCCAGCCTCAGGGTTCGATCGTTTCTTTGGCGACCGCCTGCCCGCCTTCGATCTTGTAGGCGCGCATGAACATCGAGGCGAGGTCACCGCTCTCGTCGAAATCAACGGGACTGGACGCACCGGAATAATCGATGTCCTTGCCTTCCTTGAGCGCGGCAAGGCCTTCGGCGTATGTCGAGACAACTACGCCAGGCTGGTTTGCCACGGTCTTGACGAACGGAGCGAACACGGCCGGATCGGTGCTCTTTGCCGCCTCGGCGGCGAGCGCCAGCGTTATGATCATATCGTAGTCCATCACCGCGTACGGGTTGCCTGTAGGCGCCTCACCGACCGCCTTTGTGTAGAGCGGCGCGAGATGCTTGTAGGCGTTGGAGTCTTCCGCCGACATCGCGTCGATGGCGAGCGTTCCCTCCACTGCCTTTGAACCGACAGCATCCACCCATTCCTTGCCCAGCGCGTAGAGTGGCCCGACGATCTTCACGTCCGGGTTAAGCTGGGCAATGGTCTTGGCGATGATGATGGCGTCGTTCGTGTAGGCCGCGAGCATTATCACCGACGGGTCTTCCGCCAGCGCCTTGGTCACCTCGGACCGATAGCTGGACTGGTTTGGCTCGAAGATGGTCTTGCCGAGGACCTCGCCGCCTTCCGCCTTGTATGTCGTTTCGAAGTTCGCGGCGGCATCAAGCTGCGCTGCGTTGTTGGCGGTCAGAAGATAGGCCTTGTTGAGGCCTTCCTTCTTGGCATATCTCGCGTAAGCGGTGCCGAACGCGCCTTCCGTTGAAACAAAGCGGAAGACCATACCGGTGTCTTTACCGACCTGGCTGATCTCTGGCGCGCCGGATACGGTCATCAGCGGAATTTTGACCTGCTGGGTGTACGACATGACAGGCAAGGTCACGCTGGATGCGAACGTGCCGACAATGGCGTTGACCTGGTTGACGTCGATCAACTTCCTTGCGGCGTTGAGTCCGGCTGTCGGATCAGTTTGATCGTCTTCGATCAACAATTCCACCGGCTTGCCCGTCACACCGCCTGCGGCGTTGATCTCCTCAACCGCAATGTTCATCGCTCCGGTCAGAGCCTTACCGTATGAGCCATAGGTACCTGTCAGCGGGATGACGGCGCCGATCTTGAGCCCTGCATCCTGCGCGTGGCTGAGCGAAGTTGATGAAAGCATCGAGAGTGCGATGCCAGCCAGCTTGCGTGCCAGTTTCGGAAGTCCCTTAACCATTGCCAGTCCTTTCCAGTTGGTTGCGGCACATTCAAGCGTGGATCGTTTCTCTGAGGGTCACTCCCGGATAGTCCTTCCGAAAAAGGCCTCTCTTCTGCAGGATCGGGACCACCGATCTCGTGAAGGCTTCGAATGAACCGGGCATCTCGGTCGGCGTCAGGATGAACCCGTCGCATCCCTTGTTTTCGAAGTACTCCTCAAGCTGGTCGGCGACGCTTTCGGGTGTCCCGACCACCTGCGGGCAAAGTTCGCTCGTCGCGAACCGTTTTGCGGCTTCTCCGAGCGTCAGGTTCTCGGCCTTGGTTCCCTGGATGATCACGTCGAACGAACCGCGCGAACCCGCCTCGACGGGTATGTCGGTAATTGGTTTGTCTATGGGGTACGTCGACAGATCGAGCCCGGTATGAGCCGAGACGAGTGCGATCCCGAGCTGGGGATCGACCAGCTCGTTGATGTATGCCTGCTTTTCGCGCGCGATGGATTCAGTCTCGCCGATGATGGGGTCGATGGAAGTGAGGATTGCGCAGTCCTCAGGCGCGCGCCCTGCCTTTTCGACACGGGCCTTCATGTCCACATAGAACTCCTGCATGTCCGCGAGCGAGTGCTGCAGCGTGAAGATCAACTCTGCTGAGGACGCCGCAAAATCGCGACCGCGCGGCGAAGAACCTGCCTGCATGATCACCGGATGACGCTGTGCGCTCGGGGGCACTGCGAAGACACCTTTTGCGCCAACATACTTGCCTTTGAAATCGGTCGGACGCAACTTATCGCCGTCGATGAAGTCGCCGCTTTCCTTATCGACAACCAGCGCCCCGTCGGACCAGCTCGCCCAAAGCTCCATACAAGCATCAAGCACCTCCTGCGCCCGATCGTAGCGCTCGCCGCGCGGCAGCAGGGAAGGCAGGCCGTAGTTCATTGCCTCCCGATCACTGGCGGATGTGACGACGTTCCAAGCGATCCTGCCGCCACTTAGCAGGTCCAGAGAAGCCAGTGTCCGGGCAAGCGAATATGGCGGCAGGAAGCTGGTAGACATCGTCAGACCTAGACCGATCCGCGATGTTGCGCGCGCCATCATGGCGACCAGCGGAACAGGATCGAGAAGCGACATCTGACCGCCTTTGGTCATGATCGTCTCATTGTAGAAGGCCGTCGCGTCGGCAAAGAAGAAGGCGTCAAACCTCCCGGCCTCAAGGGTCCTAGCGAGCGTTTCCCACCAGAGTGGATCCAGAAAGCGATTCTCTGTTTCTGGATGACGCCACATCGCGTGATGGTGCGAAGTTGGCCCCGTCATCAGGAAGGCGATAAGCTTAACTTGTCGTGACATTGAGGCTCCAAATGCGCTGCGTCGTCCATGGAACCGCCACGCAAGGCCCGTGCCAGTTGGCCCATGTCCGTGCAACTCGTTGTCAATCCGGCAAAAACACCAGGCCACCGGACCGGCTCGCAGAAGAACCCATAGTGCATTGCACAATTGGCGCGCAAAACATGGCACTAAGATGTGCATTCAGATCTGTACGCAGATTTGAAGGCGGATGGTCATGCCGGAAATTTTGGCGTAGGTAAAGGACCGATCCGCTACGCACTTTGCGGGTCGCCGGTAGGAGAAATGGGCGGGACTTTTTCAGATGGACCAACATTTGAAGGACGGCGATCACGATAGCGCGGGCGACAGCGGTTCGGCGGTAGAGAAGAGTTACCGTCAGATCCAAGATATGGTCATCTCATTCGCCATACGACCTGGCGAGCGAATTAATGAGAGCGAGTTGTCGCGAAAGCTAGGTGTCAGCCGTACACCGCTGCGGGAGGCGCTTAACCGGCTGGCTTCGGAGAATTTCGTCGATTTCGTTCCGGCCAAAGGTTTCTACCGCAAGAAGGTGAAGCCCAAGGAAATCTTCGACCTGATGCAACTGCGTATCGCAATCGAAACCGCGGCTGCGCGTTTGGCGGTTGAGAAGGCGACCCCTGTGCAGGTGGCGGTGCTTGGCAAGGTGCTGCAGGATCTGGCCGACATGCGGCGTCTTGCACCCTCCGGCATCATCCACAAGGATGAACTGTTTCATGAGACGCTTACGGGCCTGTCAGGCAACAACGAGATGCTGCAGGCGCTGCGCTCTGTAAACATACGCATCCGTCCACTCCGCTATCTCGCAGTCGACGAACGTCGACTGGAACTCGGGCAGGAGCAGCACATTGCGATCCAGGACTCGCTGCGTCGGCGTGATACCAAATATCTTATCGAACTGCTGGAAAAACACATCACCAGATCGCTCAATGACATAGAGCGCGCCGTGCGCGAACTTTACGGTCGAATTTATCTCGAGTGAAGATCCTAGACGAAGTATAAATGCCTACAATTGACCTATAGATGAGGATTTAAGCCCCTTGAAGGCTGGTAGCCGGTGCCGACCAATTTCTTTACTTAGGGGATGGGCAGAAGCAAGCCTCTCCGCCTTCTATGAACGTCGAATGCAGACGCACTTTGATTAAAGCTGATTTTTGATAAAGTCTTCGACCGGTTCGAACGCGCGGTCAGGGAGACGCCCGAAATCGTCGCCTGCTGGGCGGTCGGCGGTCGCGTCGACTACATTCTGAGGGTGATAGCCCGAGACATCGACGCCTACCAGCGGCTTGTCGAAGACCTGCTCGCGAAGGAAATTGGCATCGATCGCTATATCACCTGTATAGTGACGCGCACGATCAAGGACGAACCGCTCGATCCGATTGTCGCGGCCGGTGCGTAGGCGGCGGTCATAGAGGATTCCTCTACAGGGGGCTTGGCTTTGGTCCAATCGTCCTGTTGCAACGGTTAGCTTAGCCTCTTTCTCCGTCGCTGGCGGTTACTCTGGCAGCACTCGGAGAGCGCGATGTCAGTGACCCTTGCCGCCGTTCAGCACCGCACTATTCAACACCGCGCTGGGCTTGACCGCTTTTCGGATCGGCGTCTGCTGCGTGAACTCGCCTATGTCGATGGTCGCTGGGTAGCCGGCGCGCACGCCGCCTCGTTTCTCGTCATCGATCCGGCGACTGGCCACCATCTGGCTCAGGTCGCATCGCTCGATCTGGAACTTGGCGGCCACGCGCCGCTGATCGTGTTCGACGACGCTGATTTCGACTGTGTTTCGGCATGGAAGATTGACCCCGTTGTGAGGGGGATCGGCGTGTAATTTTGACCCCCCTCTTGGCTCATGGTCCGTCGTTTGGTTGCGACGGGCGGGCTGGGGATGAAGGGCGTGGATACGA
>NZ_JBMSDU010000041.1:0-10120 GCF_049445835.1 Ancylobacter sp. VNQ12
AACCATCGCCCCGCTGGGCAATGATCCCCTCATCAGCATGCCCGCCGCGGCATCCTGATCAGCAAGGCCCGCGCCGAACAGCACGGCGACCGCCAGCGCCACCTACACCACTTGGTGGGACACGATCCCCATCGGGCGCGACAGATCGTGTCCGGTCGTTGGCTCTCAACACCTATGTTCCGGTTGATCTTGTCGAAGCTATCGACAAGATCAAGGAGCAACGAGGCGTGTCAGGACGCGCACCGATCATCGAGGAAGCATTGAGGTTCTATATCGAGAAGCAGCAAGGGGCATAACGGCAAAACGCCCGATCGGTGGCACGATCGAGCGTTTTTGTAGGCCGTCAGACACACCGTAGAGAGGGGACTTCTCCAAGAGAGCCGATAACTCTCCCCTTATCTACTCTATAGCACTCCACTTCGCGAGATTGATTCTTGCGAAAACGGGGAAGCTGTGTCTGCCGGCCAAGGCCGTCATGTCCTTCAAATGGAAGGACGAAGGACAGATGTTGAGGACGCAATCGCGGCCGCGATCGGCTGCGCGCGCGGGCACGCGGTCGATGATATCATGCGGGAGGTCTGGACACGCTACGGCGCAGGCCAGCTCTCCGAGGCAGACGCCGGCCAACTTTCCGCGCTCGCCTATGAGCGCCGATCAGCCTGGCAGGGATCGGGACAGGGCGCACTTGGCCTGGTCTTCCCTCCCCCGGCCGCACGGTGCCCGACACCGGTTCGCCGGCGCAGCCATTTCAAGGGGCGATCCGAAGGCCAGATATGGCGGCCGACGACGCGCAAGGATGTGCAAGCGATCCTGAAGGCCGCTGAAATCTACAATGAGGCCGGTTTGCACGAGAAGGGCGAGCGCAGCGGGCCGCTTGGATCGGTGGCGCTGAGCGTGCTGCGGCTGTTCGTAAACCTCATCGACTTCCGCACCGGGCGGTTGGAGCCGTCTATCACTACGATCATGGACCGCCTGGGCCGCTCCCGCGATACAATCGTGCGGGCGCTGAAGAACCTGCGGGCGCATGGTTTCGTCGACTGGCTGCGCCGCTACGAGCCGACCGGTAACGAGGGGCGCGGTCCCCAGGTGCAGCAGGCGAGCAACGCCTATCGCATGTCCCTGCCGGAAAAGGCCCGGCAGTTCCTTGGCCGGGTGGGTAAGGCCCCTCCCCCGCCAGCGGATCATGGACAGGATCAACAGGTATGGAGCGAGGCAATCGACGCTTACAAAAAGGCCCTGCCCCTCGATGAGCGGACCTTGCTCGATACGGGCGATAACCTGATGGGACAGGCGCTTGCCCGCGTTGCAAAGGGTTTGATGAAACGTGAGTCCGATAAGCAGACTGAATCCCAATCTAATCTTTATCTAAGAGAGAAAACATAAGCAGTCGCCGCCGCAGGGCGGCGAAAGCAGCCCTGCGGCGGTTCCGGACCGCCTATTATGCGGTCCGGTTCGGCACCATCACAGCAAAATCTTCACCCGCCCCCACCTCCAGCCAATGCCGCATGGGCTTACGAGAGGACCAAAGAGGCAAGGCCGGTTTCCAATTAGGTACGTTCATACGTATTTACGTGTCGCCGTCTTTACTTATTTGAAACTGATGGAAGTGGCCGGAGAAACGTGCTAGGGTGTACACAATTCAACACGGAGCCGTTTTTATGACCGCCAGTACCACGATGACGATTCGGGTTCGCACCGATGTGAAAGAAAAGCTCGGCCGGATCGCGAGCGACACACAGCGAAGCAGATCCTTCCTCGCCGGCGAGGCAGTCGCCGCTTATGTCGATCGCGAGCTTGAAATCATCGACGGCATCAAACGCGGTATGGCCGACGCAGCGGCCGGCCGAGTGATCCCCCATGCGCAGGCGGTCACGGAAATGCGTGAGGTCATCCAGGACGCGAAGCGCCGGAAAGCCGCGCGCGGATGAGGCCGGTTTTCTGGTCGATTGAGGCACAGCGGGATAACCTCAAAATCCTGCGATATATCGCAGAGGACAGCCCTTTGGCCGCCGAACGAGCCGTGGACGCGATCGAAGAAGCCGGGAACAAGCTAGGCGAAATGGCGACCGGACGGCCGGGACGGGTGAGCGGAACCTATGAAAAGTCTCTCGCCCGGCTTCCCTATATCATTGCCTATGAGCTGCGGGACGTGGCGGGCCGGGAAAGCGTCGTGATTGTACGCGTCATTCACACGTCGCGGGACTGGCCAGCCGAGGAATGGCCGCACTAGCGTAAAGACGTAGTAACGTTGCTAGCTATATTCCGTAATACGTATTACCGCAAAAAAGGATTGACGCATGAACGTCATAGCGTTTTTGAGCCAAAAGGGGGGAGCGGAAAAACCACGCTTTCGGTTCATACGGCCGAGGCGGCCGAGGCGGCCGAGGCGACCGGCGAACGGGTTTGCGTCATTGATGCGGACCCACAGGAGACCGCGACCGCATGGGCGAGAGCGCGGGAAGCCGGAACGCCGATCGTCGCCACGGCACAGGCCGGCGAGCTAGACGCGGCGCTTAGGGCGGCCGAGGCTGAGGGCATCACCTTGGCTGTAGTGGATGCCCCACCCCATGCCGCTCCGGCGGCCGGCCAGATCGCCCGGAGGTCGCAGCTGGTCTTGATTCCGGTTCGGCCGTCCGCATTTGACCTCGCTGCGGTCCCGGCCGCCGTCGAGATCGTGACGGCGGCGAAGGTGCGCGGCGTGTTTATCTTGTCGGCCTGTCCCTTCCGTGCGCCCGAGGTCGGGAGACGCGCGCGGCGTTGGAAGCCTATGGGCTGCCGATCGTTCCTGGCGAGATCACAGACCGGCGAGCGTTCGCCCGCGCCGTCACGACCGGCAGCGCCGTGACGGAGTGCGAGGCAGAGGGCAAAGCAGCGGAGGAAATCCGGGCTTTGTGGGCGTGGATTAAGGGTACGCTAGAGCGTAAATAGCTAAATACGTAAGTTCGTATCGAAGGAGCGGAACCTATGGCAAAGAAAGCAACCGGCCTTGCGGCCTTCACCCGTCCGAAAGCTGGCGCGGAAGCCACCAGCCTTGCAGCGATCGAGGACAACCGGCCGGCCGTGGAAATCCCGACGCCAAGGCGAAAGAGGGGAGGGGGCGAAACTGTCGCGCTAACGGTCAAGGTCCGGCGATCGGACTGGCAGCGCCTTCGCCAGCTCGCAGATGCGGAGGGAACAACGATTCAGGCAATGGCCGAGGCCGGGTTGTCGGCGGTGCTGGCGCAACATGGATTACCGGCGATCAAGCCTTATGCGCGCTAATACGTGGATACGTAGATAGTTTAATACGCTAATGCTTTCACGCGTGGCCCGCCCCCGACCGCCCCTACGGCCGTAGATGATGAGAGCGGGCCGGTCGGGGGCTATCACTGCGGCCGTGGTTCTTTCCCGAATAGAGATTGCACCAGGTCGGCCGGTAGATCGCAGCGCAAGCGCCACGCTGGCCCGGAGGGCTGTTCGTAACTGCGCGTGGTCACCCACCAGTTGTTCGGCCATGGCTTTCAGATTCAGCTATCGAAACTGGCGCTGGCGCTGGCGCTGGCGTTGCAGTCGCAGGTGATGGAAATTAAACCCATCGACCTATAAAGAGGTACGCATGCGTAACCTAATACCAGAAAACGCAAAGGCCGCCAAGGTCTCTCCCGGCGGCCTTTGGAGCTACAGCACGCTGCAGGTAGGTTTACGTGCCTATATGAGTCTCATGCCTGCATGAGTCAAGGGGTATATGTGACGGTCGCAACCAGACATATTTACAATTTATTGAAATTTATTAACAATTAATTCCATATAAATATGATTTTGTTTGACATTAGTGAGATAAATAAGCCTTTTGGAACCAAAATAGATCGGAATTTATTACATAAATATCGTAGATAGATATTTCGCAAGACGTAGGCCATCTTGGCATATACTGCTCCATATCTCCGGCAAGCGTGCGGTAGCGCTGGCCAAACACTCGTCCATACGCACCACCCAGCTCCATGACCGGCGGTCTGATAAGGTGACGCTGGACGAGGTGGAACGGGTCTGATTAGCCGGTGCGTCGACGGGGCCGATTGGGCAAACCCTCAGCACGACGATCAACCCACCATGAGCTGCTCCGGGTCCGGTTCGTCAGACCGGTCATGGACCACTACCCGATTCCGCCCGCGGGATTTGGCCTGGTACAGCGCCTGGTCCGCGCGCTCGACGAGCTGCTCGATAGTGGCGGCGTCATCAGGCCTGCGTGTTGCCACGCCGACGCTCAACGTAACCCCGGCCAGGCCAGGGGCAACTTCCCTGAGGCTGAGGCCCTCGACCGCAAGTCGAACCCGCTCTGCGACAAACAGCGCACCGTCGGTGTCGGTCAGTGGGAGAATGATCAGGAACTCCTCGCCTCCATAACGCGCCGCATAGTCCCCCGGGCGGCACACCGTAGCCTCGATCATAGCTCCCACGCGCGCGATGACCTGATCGCCGACCTTGTGGCCGTATCGATCATTGACCCTTTTGAAAAAGTCGATGTCGACCATTGCCACCGATACGCTCTGCCCGCTTCGCGCAGCCCGACGATCCTCAACCGAAAGGACCAGCTCACAGGCACGCCGGTTCGGCATGTGTGTAAGCGCGTCGGTCAGGGAAAGGCGTTCAAACTTGGCCTCCATGTCCCGGCTCCGGATCAAGGCGACATGGAGGGAGCGGATCGTCAGAACGACGATCAGCAACGTGAATATGACGACAATCACGGAAACGGTCAGTTGGCGGTACCAGCCTTCCATCGCGTCGTCGTAAGAAATTTCGCCCAAAACAAATAATGGATACCCGTTGATCTTTTCCCGGAAAAAATACCTTCGTACGCCGTCCGTCACTGGCGAACCCGCCACCCACTCACCGGCGTTTTTCACGGCGGCTGGCCCGGCATTCACTTTCCCCAAACTGTTCTTCGCTTCAACTTGGGGCGTCGGGTAGAGGTAGATCAGCGTTCCATCGGTATTCAGAACCGCGATTGAGTTGCCTGCACCGAGAGTCAGGCCCTCAAAAAGGCTTCTGAAATATGCGACCCGGATCGTGGCAACGACGACGCCAGCGAAACGCCCGTCGGCGTAAGAGAGCCGCCGGCTCAACGCGACGCTGAGTACCCCGTTGCTGAGCCGGCTGCGGAAGAGGGCACTCACGAACAAGCCTGCGCCAGGCTCTATCTGCGCCTTGAAGTAGTCGCGATCCGCCAGATTGGCGACACGCGGGGGATCCGAGGCGGAATCGGCGACGATCTTTCCGTCGGCGTCGACCACCAGCATTGCACCGAATCCACGAGCGCTGGCGGAATTGTCGAACAGTACCTTCATGCGGATGGCTGGCGGCAAGGTCCTGACCGAAGGATCCATCGCGGCGTCGGCAAGGCGCGCTAACGACAGGTCTATCAATTCCAGGTTGCGCTGGATGTTGGCCGCTATCGTGTGAAGGGTGTTTTCGGCCGACCGGGTCTCGAGCTTCCATTCAGCCTGGTAGCTGCCTCCCAGCGCCCAGGCCTGAATGACGACGATAAGAGCCACCGCTACTGCCGCAAGGATCGGTGGGAGACCCCATCTTCCAAGTCTTTCCGTAAACATCTGCAATACGGCCAGGATCCCAGAAAGGCGAAAGCCGTAGTTTCGCGAATTTTGGTTGCAAGCCAAGCCTCAACGCCGGTTCGCCCGGAGGGGAATGTCCCGAGCCGTGTTGAAATTCGCTTGGCAGGCGTCGGTGTTTGAAGAGGCTACGCGGCCTTGGCTTGCTGTTCAAGATCGGAGTTGATGGAATGCTTGACCTGATGGGCAAGCAGGGCCGCTCGCAGGGTCGGCAGTTGCTTGTGCGCCTTGAGCCGCCGGAAGCCCTTGGCGGCCTCCTGCATGGCGGCGCCGGTCCAGCGGAGCGCCATCCTGGTGTCCCGCCAGCGTTTGACGTTGCGGCAGACCTGCCGGATGGTCCCGTTCATGTTCTCGATGATGTTGGTGCAGGCCAGCGACCGGCGCAATTCGACCGGCAATCCAAGGCGGGTGACGGTGAGGATTTCGTCGATCCCCTCCAAGATGCTGCCGGAAACGCCGGGATAGTTATGTTCCAGGCGGCGGGCCAGGTTCTTGATCAGCCGTTCGGCCTTGTCGGCGTCATTCAGTTCCCACGCCTGTCGCAGCGTTTTGCGGACACTGGCGTGAAGGGGCTTGGCAAGACGATCCGTGATGTTGCGGGCCTTGTGGACCTGACAGCGCTGGATCGGCGTATGGTGTCCGAAGGTGTTGCGGATCGCCTTGGTCAGCGCCTTGGCTCCATCGACGACAAACAGGCGGCAGACGGCAGGGTCGAGACCTCGCTCGATCAAGTTGTCGAGCAGGGCCTGCACCACGGCGGTGTTCTCCGTCGCCCCCTCCAGCACGCCCAGCGGATGCTTCACTCCCCCGCCGTCGATGCCGACTGCGGCCAGCAGCATCATATCCTCCTCGATGTGGATGCCGTCGATCTGGATGATCAGCAGGTCCAGTCTGGAGAGGTCCGCCGCCATCCAGTCCTTCAAGCGTTCCGCCGACAACGCCACAAACCGGCGCGACACCGCCGACTTGGACACGCCAGTGCCCTTGACGACAGGAATGTCACCCTCCGGCAAACGAACAGATCGCCCGAACTTGCGCGTCGAAATGTTGATCAGCATCTGAGACAGCGCCCACTTGCTCAGCAGGTCTTCGGACTGGGCGGCTTCCCAACTCGGCAGACTTACCTCTCCGCCCTGGCGGGTGCGGACACGGGGGCGCTCGACCTCGACTTTGCCGCCGTGGACGCCGACCTTGCCCTTGGTCTTGCCCCAGCGGTGACCGTCCTTGCCATCACCATGATCATAGCGGGGACCGCAGAGCCCGTCGGCGTCCTCCTCCATCATGCGGGTCAAAGTGGCGATGCCCGCCGTCAGGCAGAACCGCTCGAAGCTGACGCTGACTTGTTGCCAAGCCTCTTCAACGATTGCCGTCGGCACGGCGGCGGCAGATGTGGTAGATTTCTTCATGGCGTTGCTCTCCTTTGCGGATTCGACACCCCGAGCCTACAGGCTCAAGGTGAGCAACGCCTGCCCTCCAATTTCAACATCGATCGGGACATCCCCGCCCGGAGGGCTAGCAGGAGATATACAAACTTTGATATAAAGGGTTGATGGCTGACATGAAGCGGCTCGAATTTCTTGGGGATTCCCTTGAGCAGTTGCGGGAGTTTCCCGAGACGGTGCGGAAAGAGGCCGGTGTCCAGCTTCACAAGGTTCAGCAGGGTTTTGAACCGAGCGACTGGAAGCCGATGGCGAGTGTAGGGCAGGGGGTGCGGGAAATCCGCATCGAGGCCGGAGCCTTCCGGGTGCTCTACATCGCCAAGATAGAGGATGCCGTCTATGTGCTGCACGCCTTCCAGAAGAAGACGCAGCAGACGGCGAAACGAGATTTGGACCTAGCCGCGACCCGGTTGCGGCAAATCTAGCGGAGGCGTGACAATGGAACGTCAGAGCTTTGCGAATGTATGGGATGCACTGGAAGATACGCCGGCCGAGGCCGCGAACATGACCATGCGTTCCAATCTGTTGATTGCCGTTGAGCAGCGGGTACGGAGTTGGGGAGTCACCCAGGCCGAAGCGGCACGGCGTCTCGGGATCACGCAGCCCCGGCTTAACGACCTGCTGCGCGGCCGGATCACGAATTTCAGCCTCGATACGCTGATTAATCTTGCCACCCAGGCCGGGCTTGCGGTGAGGCTCGATATTGCCGAGGCCGCATAGGCGCAACCCGCGACCGGCCCGGAGGCGAACGCGCGCCCATGTCGCGCTGTAGTGAGCCGGAGGGCCGCCAGTGACAAAGCCCCGTTGCGTCAGCGCCGGGGCCACTTTTCCCATCTGGCCGGCTCGGGCAGGGGGGTTTTGAACTTCTCGCGCAACCGTGCTTTCATTTCGTCGCCCGAAATACCTGGCCGGGGATCATCGGCGGCCGCCTGTATGCTGCGCTTGAGCAGTTCCCGGCGCAGATCGGCATGGGGTTCCAGCTCCTTATGTTCGCCCAAGATCACGAACACGGCTTCGGACGGATCGAGGAACTTGCCCTGTTCGATCCTGTCGAGCAGCCACAGGGCGAGCGAGGGCGGCAAATAGGCTTCAAACCGCAACCCGCCCTCGTTGACCTGGTTGCGGAGCTGCTTGGCTTGTTCGACGGCATGGGCCTTGTCGGCCGGATCGGGCCATTCGGGTGCCTCGGTGTCGGTCATAACTTCATCCTTCATGCTTGGTCGAACAGCCCCCGGAACTCGGAATCGGCGTAATTAGGCGAGCTTGGCGGCGACGATCGGCCGTTGCCCGGCGAGGAATAGCAATTCGACATTCTGCGGCAGGTTTCGGACCTCATCCGGGGTCAGCAGCGGGCGGGCCGTGTGTTGCTCGCCGTAAGAAATGCCGGATTTGTCGGAATCGAGCGCCCGGCTCATGGTCTGGAACACCACGGTTTCCTGCCCGAGCAGATCGGAGACGAGGCGGGCGCTGTCGTGATCGTTGACGCCGAAGACCTGTAGAACGCCGGCATTCGACAGGAATGTGCCGGCGCGCTGGCCGTAGGTGGCGCGGAGCTGGTGAACGTCTTGCAGGATCGGCCAGAGCTGGACGCCGTAACCGGCCATGAGGCCCAGGCGCGTTCGACGGGGGCAAGGTGGCCAAGGGCGGCGAACTCATCGAGCAGATAGAGGATCGGCGTTGCCGGCTTGGCCGGATCGCGTGCCATGTCGGTGAGGCTTTGCGCGACGAGCAGGCGCAGCCAGCGCGAATAGGTGGACAGGCGATCGGGCGGCAGGACGAGGAAGACGGAGACGTTGCGGCGCTTGAGATCGGCAAAGCGGAAATCGGAGCGGCCGAGGACGGCGACCATGCGCGGGCTGTCGAGGAAATGGGTATGGCGCTGCGCGGCCGACAGCACGCCGGCCGCCTCACGATCGGATTTGCCGAGGTGACGGTTTGCTGCGCGGGCGACCAGGCCGGCCGTTTCAGGGGATGCCTGCATGTCCTTCAGGAGCGCGGCGAAGGCTTCCGGGGCGAGTGTCAGATAGTCGCGCAGGGTGGCGAGGTTCCGGCGCTCACGCGGCTCCTGGGCGGCGATATGGAGGATCAGGCCGGCAATGAGGGCCTTGGCTTCCTCGTTCCAATGCGCCTCTCCGGCCATGCCCGGTTCATCGAACTCGAGCGCGTCGGCCAGGGTGCTTGCATCTTCCGCGACATCGAGGCCGGCCGGGTCGAGCTGGTCGAGCGGATTGAAGGCGGCCGAGGGCAGGCCGGTGACGCCGAAGGGGTCGAGAACATGGACCGGCCCGAACTTCTGGCGGGCGCGGCCGGCGATCTTGGCATTTTCGCCCTTGGGGTCGATGCAGATCACGGAGCGGTCGGCGGTGAGCAGATTGGGGATGATGGTTCCCACGCCCTTGCCGGTTCTGGTCGGTGCCATCGTCAGCAGATGGGCCGGGCCGTCATAGCGCAGCAGCCTTTTCGTCTTGGCGTCTCGGCCGATCAGCAGGCCGGTATCGGCGCGGGTGAGGGGAGCGACTTCCTTTGACGTGGCGAAGCGGGCCGAGCCGTGGGTTTCGCCTTCCATGTCCCCGAAATGGATAATCAGCGGATTGGTGACGATGCGGAAGACGATGGCGGCCAGCACCAGCAGCGTGACGAGATCGAGCGCAATGAACGGAATCGTGCCGGGACCATAGCCGAGATCGTTAAGCGCAAACCGGCCACCCTGACCGACGACGAAAAGCGCAATGATGAGGATGAACAGAACGCGCAGCAGCGTTTGCCAGATGCGGAACGGCATAGTTATCAGGGAGACAAAAGCCCATACAGGATCATGCGCGGCGGCGCGCAGTATGTTCTTGAAAGCGCCCCATGCGAGCGTTGCCCGGTTCACGATGTTGCCTCGCCGGCGCTCCCCGCCGTTTGCCCGGCCGGCACGTTGCCGAGCAGATCGGCAAAGAGTTCCTTATCAGCCCGTTGACGAAGTCGCATTCGCCTGATTCCGTCTGAACATCGCGATTCGGACGGGGGCGTGTGAGATGGCGATGCGGCGGGAGACCGGGTCTCAGGGTGATCTGGTCGTGACATGGGCTG
>NZ_JBMSDU010000042.1:0-9136 GCF_049445835.1 Ancylobacter sp. VNQ12
TGGAGACCAACGATTTCAGTCTGTTAGCAACGCGCCCAGCTCTGGATCTGGCAGGCTGTCTCACGAAAACCGCTTTAAAAAACGGCTCGACGGCGGCCGAGTCTCACGAATTCCGGTCTGCTGACAGCGCCCGAATCCGCTCTCCTTCTATATAAGGAGAAGAACGACCGATAATGCAACATTATCGGATGTTATTATTCGACGACGGGCAGTGCGGTTCTTGGCTGCACTAGTGGTCATAACCGCACATTCCGGTTAAGTTTGATGGATGGATTTTCTGGCCGAGTCGACCCTGCTTGCATCCGCTGCGGCCCCGACCGTGCCCGGCTGGGCGGTGCCGCGTGCGCAGATCGCCGACCCGGTTGAGGCCGCCTTCATGGCCGGGGCAGTGTTGAATTCACTGGATAATTTGGTGCGCATTGAGCCACCCTGGGCCGGCGCCTGGCGCCAGCGCCTCGCCTTGAAAGCAGCCGCGAGCGCGGCCCGCCTGCTCGGCCATCGCGAGGACGAGGCGGCACTGCGCGACGCCTGGCACCTGCGCCCCGCCGGTGCCGATCCCGGACCCGCCGGGAACATTCTGGCGGCGTGGCGCCGGCTCGCGTCACGCTCGCCGGCGATCGATGGCGACGGCCTGCGCTCGGTCGCCAGCCTGCTCGGCCTTGCCTGGAGCGACGGGCTTGCCGCGATCCCCGCGCTCGTCGCCGAGCAGGCGCGCGCGAGCCGGCCGGCGCCGCTGGTCGCCGCGACTGTGGCGGGCGAGGTCGCGGCGATCGGTGCGTCGGCGGAGGCCCTGGCCTGGTGGTGCGCCGATCTGGCGCTCGCCGCGCGCATGCGCTGGCCCTTCGCCGTGCCGATCCTGGCGACGCAGATGCATGCGCCGGCGCTGCGCGGCGGCCCGGGCCGCCGGCGCCTGCGGCCGGGAGAGGAGGGGTTTGCGGGCGCGGCCTGCGTCGCGGCCGCGGCGGGCGGGACTGAGGCCTGCCGGCTCGCCGGCGAGATTGCCCTCCGCGCCCGGCGCCTCGCGGCGACGACGCCAAAGCTGCGGACCAAGGGGGCAGGGGAGGCGATCCGGATTCTGCTCGAGGATGACGCGGTGCCGGGCACGCTTGCGACGCCGGCACTGTCGCGCTGGGCGGCGCGGCGGCTGTTCGCGCGCCTGCACGCGTTCGAGGCGGTGCGCGAGCTCAGCGGCCGGCCGAGCTTCCGGCTCTACGGATTGTAGCCATGGCACGCCGGCGACGCGCGGAGGGAGTTCTCGACACCGAGCTCGCTGAGCTTCCGCCAGAGCTGCGCTGGCGCGAATGGGTGGCGCGCGTCGAGGCGGTGATCTTCGCCGCGCCGGGCCCGGTCGAGCGCGACATCCTTGCCCGCGTGGTCGGCCGCGCCTGCAGCATCGAACTTGTCATCGACGATATCCGCGAGGCCTTGCGCGGTCGCGCCTACGACCTGGTCTCGGTCGCCGGCGGCTGGCAGTTGCGTTCACGGCCGCGCTACGCCGAGGCGATCCAGGCCGCCTTCGGCTCGACGCCGGCGCCGATCCAGCTCTCCCAGGCCGAGATGCTGGTGCTCGCCTGCATCGCCTACCATCAGCCGGTGACGCGCGGCGAACTCGGCGGCATGATCGGTAAGCAGGTCAGCCGCGACACGGTCGGCTATCTGCGCGCGCTCGGCTTCATCGCCGCTGGCCCGCGCAGCCCGCAGCCGGGGGCGCCCTACACCTATGTCACCACCAAGGGATTCCTGGCGCATTTCGGCTTCGACACGTTGCGCGATCTGCCGGACATGGAGGCGCTCGAGGATGCCGGCCTGCTCAGCAAGGAGATGCTGCTGGCGGGGGATATCCCGCTCGGGATCATGGACGAAGAAGGCGACGAGGACCTCGACGAGGAGGTCGTGGCCGACGAGGAGAGCTGAGCGCTCCTGCTATGTCCCGAAGAAGCCTACGACCACGACGATTGGTCCTTCGGCAGCCGATGATCGGGATCGTGGACCATGACCGTTTCGTCAGCGAGCAGATTGGCCGGAAAGATCACCAGGTTGCTGCCGCCGGCGTGGCGAAGTGACGGGAACAGGAGGCCGCGAAGCCCGGCGGTGATCACGCGATCGGCGAACTTCCAGGATGGGGGAACTTTTCCGTCGATGCGGGCAATGCGGCGCCACGCGCAATCCCAGTCTTTCCAAGCCTAATCCCAGACGTCCGGATCGTAGCGCTGGGAGAGATCCGCGACCTCGCCGAGCGTCACCGTGTACCCGGCGCGACGAAGACCAATATGGCCGGAAGCTTCGTGTGGTGACGCGGCAGGGTCGTTTGATCGGTGCTGTACTTGTGCGGGAAGGTCTTGCGCGCCGATGGGGCAACGACCGGTGGAGCTGGTGCAACTGATCCATCACCGCGGTGAATCGGTCGGGACGGATCGATTCAGGGAAGTCGTTGGACGGGACCTGCGCGGGACGCGAGACTCCATCCATGCCGAATACGCAAGCCGCCCCCTTCGATTGCGCCGTGTCGATCCCTCTTTGAACATGCGGCGGTTCTATACGCTCGCGATCCAGCCGACGCTGTTCGGCGGGGCAACGGTCATCCGGAACTGGGGCAGGATCGGGACGAACGGCCAGTCGATGATGGAGACCTTCGATCAGCCTGAGGAGGCTGTAGGCGCATTCTCGCGCCTTGCCCGGACGAAACGACGTCGCGGCTATGGCGACGCCGGCGTCAACGGAAACGGCTGACCTCGGTGAAGGCTTTCCGGCGGGCGACGAACTCGCGCAGCAGCGGCAGGAAGAAGGCCTTGCTGAAGCGGCCGATCGGCGGCTCGGGCTCGAGATAGAAGGACCGACCGACAAGATCGGTGTTGAATTCGTCGAGGATGATCCAGAGGCGCAGATCGGTGTCCAGCCCGGCACGCCGCTTTTCGATGGCCGGGATCTCGGCAAAGAATCGTGATGCTTCCGGTTCCTTGGTGGTGATCGGAAAGAAGAGCACCAGATCACCGTCCGGTCGGACGATGCGCACGCCGACGGCGACCGGCCGGTCCTTGCGGCCCTCGGTCTCGCCGGCGCGGGCCTGCCGCGCCCACAGATAGGGATAGCGGATGACGGTCGCGGTCTGGATGTCGTCGAAGCTCATGACTTTCCGGCCTCATCCTCCCGCGCATAGGCGTCGACGGCGTTCTCGAACTCTGCGAGAAGGCTGTCGGGCATCGTCTCGATGGTCCCCGCCGAACGCGCGTCCGACTGGCGCATCAGCCGCTCATAGTCCTCGATGTTGAGGAGCACGAGGCGCGGCTTGTTGCGCTGGGTGATCGTCACCGGCCGGCGCAGCGCCTCGGCGATGATATCGCCGGACTTCCGGGAAAGCTCGCTCGTGGAATAGGACCCACCTGAACGCGGCATGGCGGCCTCCTGTAATTGCTGCCTTTGCTGTCATATACAGCATTCACAGCAACTGTGCAACGACGGTTCGTCCGAAGCGCCGTTGCCGGACCGGCGGCGCTTCGGACAGCGCGACATGGCGAAAGCCTCCCTAGAAGGGAGGCTCGCCGCTCAGCAGGCCCTCCAGCTCGGTCCAGATGAGCTCGCGCGCCGCGAGAGCCGTCTCCAGCTCAGCCTCGATCTCGCGGCGCTCCACGGCGTCGACGGCGTTCCGCAGTTCGGCGCGCAGTTCCTCGATGTGCTGATCGATCGACATGGGTCGTCTCCTTGATGTTGGTGAAAGACGACGCGGGCGGTCATGGCGGGCCGGAGGGGTGAAGGAGCGCGAAGCGATCGGCGGAGCCGGCGAGTGGGGGAGCGGAAATGTGCAGCATTTTGCCCTTGCGACGGACGCGTGATTGTGGCCGTCTCAGCCTGAGGCCGTTTCAATCCTGCTTGCGTGGGTAGGGCTGCGGCAGGACCCGGGGTAAGGGGGCCGTTCAGCAAATGCTGAAAGCCCCAATTCCAATGAAATCTCTTGACGAATTTCAATAAAAAATTACTTTCAGCAGATGCTGAAACCCACCGAGAGCGTGAACGAACTAGAAAACCGGGCGGCGGACGCTGTCCGGGCGCTGCTGAAAAACGTGCCGGTCATCCGGATCGAGAAGCTGGAACCCACACCACCCAGCTACAAGTTTGATCTCTTGGCCACGCTGAGCCTCGATGGGCACGAACGGCTCCTGGTTTGCGAGGTCAAGTCAGTCGGGCAGCCGCGGCACGTGCGGGCCGCTCTCCTCGAACTTCAGAGGGCTGCGGGAGGGTTCGACCCGCCGGCGATACCTGTCTTCATCGCACCCTATCTGTCTCCGGAAGCACAGGCGTTATGCCGCGAGTTCGATGTGGGCTTCGTCGATCTCGTCGGCAACGCGCGGATCGCATTCGACACGGTGTTCATCGAGCGGCAGGTCGATGTGAAGCCGGCCGTCGTCCAGCGCAGCCTGAAATCCATATTCAAGCCGAAATCCGCGCAGGTGCTGCGAGTCCTGCTGCGCGATCCGGCTCGCGCATGGAAAGTCGCCGATCTCGCGCAGGTTTCCGATGTAAGCCTTGGTCATGTCAGCAATGTTCGCGGTGAGCTCGTGGATCGCGAATGGGCCGAGGTTACCGATGACGGCCTTCGGCTGTCGCAGCCAGACGGTCTCCTCGACGCCTGGCGCGAAGCATATGAGGCGCCCCATGGCGAGCGCGCGGAATTCTACACGACCCTCCATGGTCAATCTCTGGAGGCCGCCCTGCGCGACGTCCTGCAGGCTGGGCCGGATGCTGCCAGGGCCATCCTTGCTTCGTTTTCGGCGGCGCATTGGCTCGCTCCCTACGGGAGGGTTCCGGCTCAGTATTTCTATGCGGATGCCGGCGGGCTCGCCGCCCTGCGTACCGCCCTGAAACTCTCCACTGTCCGCTCGGGCGCCAATGTCGTCGTGACAGTGCCGAAGGATTACGGGCTTTTCCAGGATGCCGTCGAGTCCGCGCCCGGCATCTTCTGTACCAGCCCGGTTCAGACCTATCTCGACCTTGCCGTCGCCGGGGAACGCGGGGCTGAAGCTGCGGACCACCTGCGCCAGGAGCTGCTCGCATGGCGAACATAGTGCCGCCTGAACCCCAGTCCGCATTGGACTACGAGGACCGCACCACGAAAGCCGTGAAAGGCGTGCTGATCGAGATCGGCCAGATCCTCGGCAGCTTCAAGGGCAAGTTCGTCGTGATCGGGGGCGCGGTCCCCTGGCTCCTTCTCGACAACGAGGATATGCCGCATGTCGGTACACTCGATGTCGACCTCGGCCTAGATGCGGAGGCGTTGGGTGATGGTGAGTATGTCACCCTCGTCGAGGCCCTCATGGGCCAAGGCTACAAGCAGCGCGAGGAACTCCGGCGCTTCCAGCTCGTCCGCGAGGTGCCTGTCGATGACGGAGGCGCGTCCATCAACATCGTCGTTGATTTCCTCATGCCGCGACATGCGGAGATCGTGAAGAACAATCCGCCGATCCTGAGTGACTTTGCCGTCCAGCGAGCCGATGGAGCGGACTTGGCCCTGCGGTTCTATCAGCTCGTCGCCATCTCCGGCGACATGCCGGAAGGCGGCACCAATCGCGTTGAAGTCGCGGTGTGCTCGATTCCCGCCTTGCTGGCGATGAAAGGCCACGCCCTCAACGGTCGGCACAAGCAGAAGGACGCCTACGACATCTACTACTGCATCCGCAACTATCCCAACGGGATCGAGTCCCTGGCAGAAGTCTGCAAGCCACTGCTTGAGCACCAAAGCGGCGCTCAGGGCTACAAGTTCATCGCCGACAAGTTCGATGTCCCAGAAGGTTACGGCCCGACCAGCGTCCGCAAATTCGTGGCCGAAACAGCCATCCTCGACGGTCGCACGCCCGAGCAGTGGCAACAGGACGCCTTCGGGCAGATCGACGCCTGGCTGCGAGCTCTCAGTCTGCGACAATAGCGCAACCGGAATGCAGCGACTTCGTCGAAGCGACAATGATTGGGGGGAAGATTGGGGAATTCAGGCTCGCGGTGGCTTTGATGGGAGCCCCATATTCACGCCCCCGGCACGGTGCTCAACGATCAGTTCAAAGGCACCGACAGCTTTGAACAGTATCTCGCCAAGATCGAGGCAGCCGCGCCTGCCATTCGCGCGCTGGGCGTGACCGACTACTATCTGCTCGATACCTATGAGCGTGTCCGCGACGCGAAGCATCGCGATGGGCGGCTCGCGGGCGTCGACCTCGTCTTTCCGAACGTGGAGCTCCGCCTTGGCTTCGGAACCGTCAAGGGCAACTGGGTGAACTGCCATCTCCTGGTCAACCCGGAGGATCCTGACCATGTGGGAGCCGCCCAGCGCTTCCTGGCGCAACTGACCTTCGAATATTCCGGGGACCGGTTCGCGTGCACCCCTGACGAGCTGACGCGGCTCGGCTTGAAGGTCGACGCCAGTCTCTCCGGCCGGGCGGCACTGGCGCGCGGCGCGACGCAATTCAAGGTCAGCTTCGAACAGCTGGCCGAGCTCTACCGGGCGATCGATTGGGCCAAAGCCAACATTCTCGTCGCTGTCGCCGGCAGCGAGCATGACGGGACCTCGGGGATGCGCGGTGAATCCGAAGGCGCGCAGCGCCAGGAGGTCGAACGGTTCGCGCACGTCATTTTCGCCAGCGGCGCCAGCCAGCGCGATTTCTGGCTGGGACGCAAGGACAGTGCGACGCCGCAGGAGATCCGCGCTCGCTACGGCGCGCTCAAGCCGTGCCTGCACGGCAGCGACGCCCATGAGACGGCAAAGGTCGGAGTTCCCGATGGCAATCGCTATTCCTGGGTCAAAGGTGGCGCCCATTTTGACGCGCTGCGCCAGGCGGTGATCGATCCCGCTGGGCGCGCCTTTGTCGGTGCCGCGCCTCCGATCCGTGCCACGCCATCTCAGGTCATCTCCCGCGTGACGATCCAGGACGCGTCCTGGGCGGCAACGCCGAGCGTCGAGCTCAATCCCGGCCTCGTTGCCATCATCGGCGCGCGAGGTTCGGGAAAGACGGCGCTTGTCGACGCCATCGCGGCCGGGTGTGACGCAGCCTCGGAGCATCTCAGCTCCGCCTCTTTCCTGGTGCGGGCAGGGGATCTCCTCGACGGGGTCAGCGTCCGGCTGGACTGGGGCACTGGCGAGCCGTCCGAGCGCGAACTGCTCGACTATGAATATGATGCCGACTTCGATGGCCGGTTTCCCCACGCGCGCTACCTCTCGCAGAAGTTCGTCGAGGAGCTCTGCTCGGCCGACGGGATGACCGACGCGCTGCTGCGCGAAATCGAACGGATGATCTTCGAAGCCCATCCCGAAAAGGAAGGGACGTTTCGGTTCGACCAGCTGCTGGACCTGCGCGCAAACCGGCACCGTCTCGCGCGTCAACGCGAGGAAGAGGCGATCGGCACCCTGTCCGACAATATCGGGCAGGAGCGGGAAAAACGGCGGCAGGTCTCGGGGCTTAAGCAGCAGCTTGCCCAGAAGGAGCAAGCCGTCAAGGGCCTGGCAGCAGATCGCGACAAGCTCATCGTGAAAGGCACGGAAGCGCGGGCCGACCGGCTGACCGTCATTGCCAACGCCGCGGAAAAGGTCCGCTCCTACCTCCGGCACTTCGCCAACCAGGAGAGCTCGCTTCTCTCCCTCCAGGACGAGGTGAAAGCCTTTCGCCAGAACAAGGCGCCGGAGGCACTGCGCCAGACCAAGTCGAGCTTCGTGGCCGCGCGCTTGGGGGATGCGGACTGGCAAGCGTTCCTGCTCGAGTATCGCGGTGATGTCGACGCCGCACTCTCTGCAAAACTCGAGACAGCCCGAAAGGCAGCGGCGAGCTGGCGCGGGACGGTGCCGGCCCCTCTGACCGATCCCAATCGCTCCTATCTTGCCGACAACGCCGATCCGGAGAAGACCCCGCTGGCCGTGATCGAGGCGGAGGCGGCGCGGCTCCAGGCCCTGATCAATATCGACACCGAGACCGCCAAGAAGTTTGCCGGCCTGGTCAAGCGCATCGCCGAAGAGAACACCCAGATCGAGGCAACGCGTGTGACGCTTGCCGATTGCGAAGGGGCTGCGGCGCGCATGGAAGAACTCAGCACGCGCCGGCGGGAGACCTATCTTCGCGTGTTCGAGTCGATCATTGCCGAGGAGCAGGTCCTGCGCGACTTGTATCAGCCGCTGGTCGATCGCCTGCAGGCAGCCCAAGGCACCCTGCGCAAGCTCTCCTTCTCAGCCAGCCGGCATGCCGACATCAAACAGTGGGCCTCGCTGGGGGAAAAGCTCTTTGACCTGCGGCGCGCGGGCGACTTCAAGGGAAAGGGGTCCCTCGAACAATGGGCCAGCACCAACCTTCGCAAGGCATGGGAGAGCGGTGACATCGAGGCGATCGACGAGGCCATCCAGCATTTCACGGACGCCTGGCAGGATGAGCTGCTCGCCGTGGCTAACGTGCCGGCGAACGACCAGGCCGGACATCGGAACTGGCTGATGCGCTTCGCCAAATGGCTCTTCAGCACCGATCATATCCAGATCTCCTACAGCATCGACTACGAGGGAACCGACATCACAAAGCTCTCGCCTGGCTCGCGAGGGATCGTCCTGCTTCTCCTCTACCTGGCGCTTGACGAAAGCGATCACAGCCCACTGATCATCGATCAACCGGAGGAGAACCTCGATCCCAAGTCGATCTTCGATGAACTCGTCAGCTTGTTCGTCGCGGCCAAGGGCAAGCGGCAGGTCATCATGGTCACCCACAACGCCAATCTAGTCATCAACACGGACGCCGACCAGATCATCGTTGCAACCGCAGGACCGCACAGCCCAGGCGATCTGCCGCCGATCACCTATCAATCCGGCGGCCTGGAGGATGCGGAAATGCGAAAGCTCGTCTGCGACATTCTCGAAGGCGGCAAAGCGGCTTTCAAGGAACGCGCCCGGCGGCTGCGGGTCAGTCTCGAACGGTAGCTCGGCCGACATACCGGTCATTTCGCACACGTCGGCGCCACACGCATTGGTTTGAAAGCACTTTCATGAAGCGGGTGTGTCAATCGGCATGGAAACTTGACCCCATATCGGCGCCGAATATTGACCCCGGGCTGGGGCATTGACCCCACTGCCGCGGAGCGTTGGTGTGGCGCAGCGGCAGTGGGGTCAATGGTGGCGGAGGTC
>NZ_JBMSDU010000043.1:0-8697 GCF_049445835.1 Ancylobacter sp. VNQ12
TGGAGACCAACGATTTCAGTCTGTTAGCAACGCGCCCAGCTCTGGATCTGGCAGGCTGTCTCACGAAAACCGCTTTAAAAAACGGCTCGACGGCGGCCGAGTCTCACGAATTCCGGTCTGCTGACAGGGTGGCGGCCCTGGAGGGGAGGGCGCAGGGGCCTCCCGGGCGTCGTTTTCGGGGCTTTGAGGGCTCGCTTCGCGCATGTCTCTATATAAAGAGAAAAACGAATGATAATGCAACATTATCATTCATTGTTTGAGAACGACAGGGTGTGCGGTTGTGAATGGATTGATAGCCTAAACCGCACAGATCGGCTACGCTGCCGCGATGATTCCGACCGCAAATCACATCCTCTTGGACCTCCCGCAGCTGCCCAGCGTACCGGGCTGGGCGCAGCGGCGTGGTCCGGTGATCAGCGATATGGAGGCCGCCTTTATCGCCGGCGCCGCGTTGAATTCATTGGATAATCTGGTGCGGATGGACCCGGCTTGGGCCGGCGCCTGGCGTCAACGGCTGGCGCTCAAATGTGCCGAGACGGCGGTCTCCATGGTCGGTCGTACCGAGGATGAGGCGGCGCTGCGCGACGCCTGGTATTTGCGCTCACCAAATGGCGATCCCGGCCCCGCCGGTCGAATGTTTGAGGCCTGGAAGCGGCTGGGCGACCGCTCACCCGGGATCAATGCCGCCTTTCTCACCGCGACCGTCGGTTTGCTGGGACTTCACGGGGGCGATGAGCTCGAGCCGCTGATTGAGCGGGTCGCCGCGCTCGGCCGTTCCCGTGAGCCGGCGCCGCTTGCCGCCGCCGCCGTGGTCACTGAGGTGATGGCGATCCGCCCGGATGCTGAACTGCTCGGCTGGTGGCTGGCAGATCAGGTGGTGGCGCTAAAGCTGCGCTGGCCGTTGCCGTTGCCGCTCCTGGTGAGCCAGGCGCGCAGCACTGCATTCCGCGAGCAGGCCGAACGCAAACGAATCCGCCCAGGCGGGGAGGGGTTTGAACGCGGCGTCTGTGTGGCGCTGGCCCAAGCCGCTGCGGAGGCCTGCCGGCTGGCCATGGAGATCGCACCGCGCGCCGCGCGGCTCGAGGCCGCACTGCCCAAGCTGCGCGCCAAAGGAGCCGGGGAGGCAATCAAGCTGTTGCTGGAGGAGGATGCGGTGCCGGGCACGCTGCAGACCGCCCATTTGACCCGCTGGGGCTCACGCCGGCTGTTCGATCGTCTGCTGGCCCTTGATGCGGTGCGCGAGCTCTCCGGTCGCTCCGCCTTCAAACTCTACGGGCTCTGACGTCATGGCGCGGCGCAAACCAACCCATGAAGGTCTGGACGTCGAGCTGTTGGAGTTGCCGTCCGAGCTGCGCTGGCGCGAATGGATGGGTCGGGTCGAGGCGGTGATTTTTGCTTCTCCGGAACCGGTCGGTCGTGAAGCGCTGGCACGTGTGGTTGGACGGGCGTGCAATCTCGACCTCATCCTTGACGACATCCGCGCCGAGCTGGTGGGTCGACCTTACGAGCTGGTGGCCGTTGCCGGCGGCTGGCAGCACCGCACCAAAAAGGGTTTTGCCGACGCCATCCGCACCGCCACCGGGCTGGGAACCGAGACTACGCCGCTGTCGAAATCCGACTCTCTTGTGCTGATGTGCATCGGCTTTTACCAGCCGATCACTCGCGGCGAGTTGGGTCAGTTTTTCGGCAAGGAGATCAGCCGTGATGTCATCGGCATACTGCGGCGGCTAGGGTTTATAACGGCCGGTCCGCGAAGCCCGACACCGGGCGCGCCCTACACTTATGTGACCACCAAGGCGTTCCTGACGCATTTTGGCCTGAACACGTTGCGTGATTTGCCGGACATGGAGGCGCTGGAGGATGCTGGGTTGCTGAGCCGGGACCGGCTGCTGGCGGGGGATTTCCCGATCGCTCGTACCAACGAAGATGACTTTGTGGACTATGGAGCGCTGGACCCGCCGCCGGAGGAGGAGCCATGGCCATAGGCGGTGAAAAGGGTATCGAGGCCATCATCCAGATTCCTGACATTGAGGCCCTTGCCGATGACGAACTCGCCGAGATCGCACATATGCGCGACGGGCGATGGAGCGCTCAGACCAGGGCGTTCCTCGTGCGATTCGGGACGACAAGACTGGATTTGAACACGCGACCCAATACTCGCTTCGGCAACGTCAGAAGACAAATATAAGTGTGGACTAAGCGGCAGAGCCAAAACCTATAGCGAGACCGGCCGCCGCCCGCGGCGGCTCATAAATTTTTCCTATGCCGCCACGCGCATTTTCGTATTTCGCTCTAGCGGCATCTCCGCGCATTGTGCCGCTCCACGGTTCAAGTGAAGACCCATGCCAGCAACTCTGTCCCCGCCATTCCTTTCCCCTGTCCCATCTGGCGACGGCTGGCTCGGCTATCCGCTGCTGCTGTTGTTCGTGCCCGGCACAAGGCCAGAGCGCTTTGTCACGGCGGTCGAGGCCGGCGTGGACGCCGTCATCATCGACCTTGAAGACGCCGTGGCGACGGCGGAGAAGGCTGCCGCACGCGACGCAGTCGAGGCCGGCTTCCCGCCGATGGGTCGGGTGTTTCTGCGCATCAATCCGGCTGGTACACCGTGGCCTAGCGACGACTTGGCCTTGGCCGCCCGCCTGCCGCTTGCCGGCCTTGTGCTGCCCAAGGCGGAACGCTGCGCGGACATAGCGGCGATCGGCGTGGTGTTGGGGCCGGATGTTCCGGTCGTCGCGCTGATCGAGAGCGCGCTCGGCCTTGCCGAGGTCCGGCGAATCGCGGCGATGTCTCAGGTCGCAAGGCTCGCCTTCGGTTCCATCGATTTCGACGCCGATATCGGCAGCTCCCACAGCCGCGAGGCGCTGCTCTGCGCCCGCCGCGGCCTCGCGCCGGCACCCGACGAAATCGCCCGGGCAAAGCGCATCGTCGCCAGCCTCGCCGCGGGTGGCGCGGTGCTGGCGGTTGACGGCGCAATGGTCGACGCTCCGGTGCGCCTGCGCGCCGAACGCGTTCTTGCCCGCGCCGGCGTCCCGGGCCATGCCGTGCCGGCAGCGACCGCGAGGAATTGAGCATGGCCGACGAAACCAACCGGCTCGCCACCTATGTCGCGGAGCTGTCCTTCGAGGAATTGCCGGCGGAGGTCGTGGCCCGCACCGAGCGGCTGATCCTTGATTTCGTCGGCAATGTCGCGCGCGGCGGGGCGGAGGCGGATTCCTCACCCTCCGTGCTCGCCATGCTGGCGCGGCTCGGCCTCGACGGACCGGGCGACTGTACTGTGATTGGCTCGCCGCGCAGCTATTCGCCGTCGGTCGCAGCTCTGCTCAACGGCACGTTCGGTCATTCGCTCGACTTCGACGACACCCATGCGGCGAGTTCGCTGCATCCGAGCGCTCCGGTCGTCTCGGCCGCGCTGGCCGCTGCCGAGATGACCGGCACCAGCGGCCCGCAATTCGTCACGGCCGTCATCGCGGGTTATGAAGTGTGCTGCCGGCTCGGCCTCGCACTCGATCCGACCAAGCACTATGCCCGCGGCTTCCACCCAACCGCGACGGCAGGCACGTTCGGCGCCGCCGCCGCCGCCGGCAAGCTGCTCGGCCTCGATGCTGCCGGCATCGCCTGCGCCTTCGGCATCGCCGCGAGCCAAGCGGCGGGGTCGCTGCAATTTCTGATGAATGGCGCCTGGAACAAGCGCTACCAGGTCGGCGCTTCCGCCATGAACGGCCTGATTGCCGCGACGCTGGCGCTCGAGGGCTTCAAGGGCGCCGCCGACGCCATCGAGGGGGTGCACGGCTTCCTCAAGGGCTATTCGGACGACGCCAACCCGGAGGCCGCGGTGCGGGACCTCGGCACCGTCTACGAGACCCTAAAGATCGGCCTCAAGCCCTATCCGAGCTGCCGCTACACCCATGCCGCTCTCGACGGGCTCATCGCGTTGCGGGCTGAGCACGCGCTGTCGGCGGCCGACATACGCAATGTGCGCATCGGGCTGCATCCGAACGGCATCACCCTCACCGGCGCCCCGCTCGCCGAGAAGCGACGCGCGCGCACCGTGGTGGCAGGGCAGTTCTCGATGCCCTTCACCGCCGCGCTTGCACTGGATCAGGGCAGCTTCGGTTGGGATGACTATGCCCGGCTGGGCGACCCGGCGCTCGAAGCCCTGTGCGACCGCATCGAGGTGGTCGCCGACCCGCGGGTCGAAGGCAAGGCGCACCCGTTCGGCGCCGTAATCCGTGTTGCGACCCTGGCCGGCACCTTCGAGCGCACCATTGACGATCCCTCGGGCGAGCCCGACCACTTCCCGTCCGACACGCTGCTGGTCGGCAAGTTCACCACGCTTGCCGAACCAGTGATCGGGGAGAACACCGCGCGGCTTGCGGCCGCCGTGCTGGGCGTCTCGTCCCACACCTGCATCGACACGCTTGCCCGGCTGGCTCGGCCGGCGCCGACACCCTGATCCGCCGGGTCACGCCGCCCAGTGTACCGCTTTCACAGAACACATTGCGAGGAAACCATGCGTGCCCGTGCCGCCGTCCTGCGTGCTTCCCCGGTCGAGCGTCCCTATGCCGAGACCCGACCGCTGAGCATCGAGACCATCGAGGTCGTATCGCCCGGCCCGGACGAGGTACTGGTGAAGGTGGCGGCGGCGGGCCTGTGCCATTCCGATCTCTCCGTCATCAATGGCGACCGCATCCGCCCGACTCCCATGGTGATGGGGCATGAATGCTCGGGCGTCGTGGAGAAGGTCGGCCCGGGAGTCACCGACCTCAAGCCCGGCGACCGGGTGGTGATGAGCTTCCTGCCGACCTGTGGTCACTGCGCGCCCGGCGCAGACGGGCGCGCGCAACTCTGCGAGCCGGGACATGCCGCCAATGCGCGCGGCGTGCTGCTGCCCGGCGCGCAGCGCTTCATCTGCGACGACGGCCTCGCGCCTTACCATCATAACGGCGTCTCGGCTTGCGCGGAATATTCGGTGGTATCGAGGCGCTCCGTCATAAAGTTCACGCAGGACATTTCCCTGGTGGATGCGGCACTGTTCGGGTGCACGGTGATGACCGGCGTCGGCACGGTCGTGAACACCTGCAAGGTTCGTCCCGGGGAGACCGTCGCGGAGATCGGCCTCGGCGGAGTCGGTCTTTCCGCATTGCTCGGCGCCGTGGCGAGCGGCGCCTCGCGGCATCGCATGTCGAACATATGGGTGATGTAGCGAGCTGTCGGCCCGTCGGCATAGCGCGGCGGGAAGGTGA
Source organism: Ancylobacter sp. VNQ12 (assembly GCF_049445835.1). Lineage (NCBI taxonomy): Bacteria > Pseudomonadati > Pseudomonadota > Alphaproteobacteria > Hyphomicrobiales > Xanthobacteraceae > Ancylobacter > Ancylobacter sp. VNQ12. Next base: position 5,244 of record NZ_JBMSDU010000043.1, read on the forward strand.
ACTGGATGCCGTTGTCCGTCAGAACGGTGTGGATCCGGTACGGCACCGCGTTGATCAAGGCCATGAGGAAGGCCGACGCTGAGGTCCGGCCTGTTTTCCTGACGACCTGCACGAAGGCGACCTTGCTTGTGCGATCAATGGCTACATAAAGGTACAGCTTACCCTCGGCAGTATGCACCTCGGCGATATCGATATGGAAGAAGCCGATCGCATAGGACTTGAACCGCCTCTTCGGCTCCTTGTCGCCCTCCACCTCCGGCAGCCGGCTGATGCCGTGGCGCTGCAGGCAGCGATGCACGGATGAGCGCGTCAGATGCGGGATCGTCGCCTGCAAGGCATAGAGGCAGTCGTCGAGCGGCAGCAACGTATGCCGGCGGCAGGCGATGATGATGGCCTCTTCCTCGATCGACAGAACCGTCGATGTCGGCTCCCTCGGGCCGGTCGGCAGATCAGCGACCGAGGTCCGCTTCTTCCACTTGGCGACGGTCTTTTGATTGATCCCGGACGTCTCGCCAGCGCCCTCAGGCTCTCTTGACTATGCTGTATCGCTCTAAGGACTGCCTCAGTCGTCGGATCGTGTCCCCGGACGTGGTGTAGGTCGAGGCAGAGGTGGTCACCGGGGATGTTCGGTTAGGGTCTGGGTTGCGAACCCCAACTCCAGACCGAAAGATCCACCGATGACCACCGACATGATGAACTTCCGTGACCTCGTGGAGAGTACGCATACGACGAGGGCCGCGGGATAGAGGCCCGCGCGCGTACGATGTCGGCGCTATGATAGAGGTTGGCGAGGCTCAGGCCGCCTGCTGATCAGCGGGCTTTTCGGTTTCGCGCAGGAGCCGCCACTCCCAAGGCAGCAGCTCATGCAGACGCGAGGTGGGCAGATCGGCGATGCGGGCCAGGACGTCGGCGAGCCAGGCCTTCGGATCGACGTCGTTGAGGCGGGCCGTGGTGATGAGCGTGAGCATGACGGCGGCGCGGTCGGCGCCGCGCTGGGAACCGGCGAAGGTCCAGTTGCGCCGTCCCAGGGCGATGCCCCGCAGCGCTCTTTCGGCGGCGTTATTCGTCAGGCAGATCCTGCCGTCATCGAGGAAGCGGGCGAAGTCGTCCCAGCGCCGGAGCATGTAGTTGATCGGCTTCAGGACCTCGGCGGAGCGCGAGAGGGTTTCGCGTTCGCGGAGCAACCAGGCCTGCATGTCGTCGAGAAGCGGTTTGCTCTTCTCCTGGCGCACAGCCCTCCGCTCGTCGGCGCTGCGCCCGTTGATGGCGCGCTCGATCTCGAACAGCGCGTCAAGACGCCTGACCGCCTCCAGGGCGATCGGGGAGACCGGTTTGCCCTTCTTGCCGTCGCGGGCCTTTTTCGCGATGTCGGCCAGCTCGAAGAAGCCGCGCCGCGCATGAGCGAAGCAAAAGGCCGGCGTGATCGGCTGTTCCTTGCGCTGCGGTCGAACAACGGCTCGAAGCCACCGTAACAGTCGCACTGAAGGATGCCGGCGAATCCGGCCAGATGCTTCTGCGGGTGCTCGCCGCGTCGGTCGCCCGAGGCGTAATAGACCGCCGCCGGCGGCGCAGGCCCGGCGAAGGGGCCGTCATCGCGCACATAAGTCCAGATCCGCCCGGTCGCGCATTTGCCTTTCGCCAGGATCGGGACCGTCGTGTCGTCGCCATGCAGGCGCTCGGCGGCGAGCGCATGGTTCTCGATCAGGTCGAAGACCGGCTTCAGGGCGAAGGTTCCATGGCCGACCTGGTCGGCCAGCGTTGTAACCGGCATGTCGATGCCCTCGGCCTTGAAGCGCGCGCTCTGGCGGTTGAGCGGGTTATGCATGCCGAACTTGTCGAACAGGATCGTCGCCAGCAGCTGCGGACCGATGAAGCCACGCGGGGTGGCATGGAACGGCGCCGGCGGCTGACTGACCTTACCGCAATCGCGGCAGGTAAACTTCTCTCGCACCGTCTCGATGAGCTTGAACCGGCGCGGGATCTCCTCCAGCGTCTCGGTCACGTCCTCGCCCAGTTTCGACAGCCGCGCTCCGCCGCAACAGGTGCAGGCAGGGGGAGGATCAATGACGACCCGCTCGCGCTCGATATCCTCCGGCCAGGGCTTGCGCACCGGCCGCTTGCGCGTGAAGGCGCGCGCGTTCCCGCTTTTCGTCGCCGCGACGGCTGCGGCAAGCTCGTCCTCGCTCGCCGCAGTCACGAGCTCGTCGAGCTGAAGTTCCATCTGCTCGATCAGCCGCGCCGTGCGTTCGGAACGCTGGCCGTATTTCTCGCGCTTCAGCTTCTCGATCATCAGCTGCAGATGCGCGATCAGCGCCTCGGTGGCCGACAGTTTCGCCTGCGCGCTAGCGGCTACCGCCTCAGCTTGCAGCCGCGCCTCACGCTCAGACCGCAGCGCCGCCAGGGCACTTGCGAGGTCCGAAGGAAGATCGTCCGGCTTCAACGTCACGAAGCCAGTGAATCAGATTTTTCCTGCGATTTCAAAAGGTAAATGCTAGCCGACCCGTGTCGGTTGCCACGTTTCCTGAGGATTGCGCCAATCGATTCCGGACAGAAGATAACCCATCTGCGCCGTCGAGATCGTGACCGCCCCGTCCGCCGGGCTCGGCCACAGGAACCGGCCCCGTTCCAGCCGCTTCGTGAACAGGCAGGCGCCCTGGCCGTCATGCCAGATCACCTTCAAAAGATCGCCACGGCGCCCCCGAAAGCAGAACAGATGCCCGCTCAGCGGATCCCGGCGAAGCACTTCCTGTACCTGCAGGGACAGTCCCGGGAAGCCTCGGCGCATATCCGTGTAGCCGGTCGCAAGCCAGACCCGCACGCCTGTCGGGACCGGGATCACGCAAGCCGCTCCAGTGCCTGCACGACCCGGATCAGAGCCTCGACGTCGACATCGCGATCTACAAGCACCCGCCGCCCGTTCGCCATCACGATCTCGATCCGGCCGCTGCCGTCCGCCATCAGCGGGCCGGTCGCCGCCGCGACCTCCGGCACGATCACAGCCGGAACAAATCCTGCTCTCGAAGCCGGACCAAACCGCCCGGCCCGCGCCGCGTCACGCCACTCGTTCAACTGCGAGCGCGTGATCCCGTATTTGCGGGCCGTCGCCGAGCCCAGGCGTCGACCCGAATAGCTCTCCTCGACGATCCGCAGCTTCGCCTCATCGCTGAAGCGCCGCCGGCCGCCGCTCTCAACGATCTCAAGCCGACTGATCGGGGTGTCTGTATAGACGTCCATACAGACGTTTTCTCACCGTCAGGCCTCAATTCGCAAGACGGCCGCCGTCGGAGGGATACCGTGGAGAAGTCCCCCGACGCCGACCTTCTGCGCGAGATGATCGGCTTTGCGGCCGAGCGCCTGATGGAACTGGAGGTCGGCGCCGTAACGGGCGCGGCCTATGGCGAGAAAGACCCAGGCCGGCGGGCCCAGCGCAATGGCTATCGCGAACGGGACTGGG
>NZ_JBMSDU010000044.1:0-8387 GCF_049445835.1 Ancylobacter sp. VNQ12
ATAGTCCTCCAAACAAGCGGGCAGAAAGCTCGCCTGATGACGGTCGGCAGCCTCGATAAAACGTCCCATCTGGCACCTCCGAAGCAGTGCCTAAACATAGCATAATCAAGGGTTTTCACACAGCCTCCGCTCGGCAGCGGACGTCACCACTTCTTTCCCAGGAGGTCCTTCAGCGCCACGTTGTCCAGCATCGCGTCGGCGAGCATGCGCTTCAGCTTGGCATTCTCATCCTCGAGCGCCCGCAGCCGTTTGGCCTCCGACACGTCCATCCCGCCGAAACGGGCCTTCCACTTGTAGATGCTGGCATCACTGACCCCGTGCTTGCGACACAGGTCCGAGACCGGCACCCCGGCCTCGTGCTCCTTCAGGATGCCGATGATCTGCTCTTCCGTGAAGCGGCTGCGCCTCATGTTCTGGTCCTCTCAATGGGCCAGAACGAACTTCAATCTGGATTAGCCAGGAGGGGCAACGTCAGCGGGTCTTGAACGGCATCCTGTGGCGGTTTCGTACGGGATCGCCATGGGCGGAGGTTCCCGAACGCTACGGCCCACCGACAACCTGCTACAATCGCTTCGTGCGCTGGCGAAAGGCAGGGGTCTGGGATCGGCTTCTCGCAGCGGTTTCAGAAGCCTACGACGGCGACATCGTTATGATCGATTCCTCCTGTGTCCGTGTCCACCAGCACGCGGCCACGGGAAAAAGGGGGGTGGGGACGATGGCTGCATGGGACGTTCCCGCGGCGGCCTGACCAGCAAGATCCATGCTCTCGTCGATGCCGAAGGCCGCCCCGTCACACTGCGCTTGACGGCCGGCCAGATTGCCGACTGCACGCAAGGCGAAGCGCTGATCGAAGGCCTCGGCGAGGGCGACATCCTGCTGGCAGACAAGGGTTACGACAGCGATGCGATCCGCGCCAAGGCGGAGCAGAGAAAGGCCTGGGCCAACATCCCACCCAAGGCAAATCGCAAGGGCACCTTTGCCTTCTCGGCATGGCTCTATCGCGAGCGCAACCTCGTCGAGCGCTTCTTCAACCGCATCAAACACTTCCGCGGCATCGCAACCCGATACGACAAGGACCCCGCCAACTATCTCGCCGCCGTCAAACTCGTGGCAGCCCGCATATGGTGTCAGCCGTAATGAGTCTACGGCCTAGCATAGGTCTCGCCAGAGAGATGTCGCTCATATAGCTCGCGCGCGCGTTCATCGAGATCGCGCTGACGGTTCTGTTCACGATCGAATTGGTCGCGCTCTTCAGGGGTCCAAACCTTGTACCTCTCGGTGTTCCGTTGGCGATTGCGGATTCGGACGACGTATCGACCGTCGACAATGGCCCGAATTTCGTAGGAGCCGTTTCTGAATGCGATGATCTCGCCCAGTGACATTCCCAATGCTCCGCCTTGACCGATCCGAACCAGGCTTCATCTGCCCTTCGCGCGCTTCTGCAGTATAATCTATCGTGCGCGAATTGGAACAAATCAGAAACAAAGCTGAAGGGCGATCTTGTTGACCACTGCGGCCACTACCATGTCAGATCGGGGAAAGCACCGAGGACATCCACTATGCCAGATCGTGGGTGGGCAGCTCTACAATCTGCGGGCGCATTGGTTAAGGCGAGAAAGTCGTATGACCATCCGGCCTTAAATGTCGGCAATGGCGCGCATGGCTGACATTGATGATGTCGTTGGTGGCAAGCGAAGGAGGTGTAGTTTCTCAGCAGCGGGTGGGTGTGAGTCGCGGCCGCCACACCCGGCTGGAAAGCTGGGAATCGCGATCCACGGCGGGCTGATTCCGCTGGCCTTAACCCCTAAACTCGTTCTTAACTTGTTCTTGGGGAGAAGGGCCTATCTCTCGGGAGTGCTGTTCGAACGCCGCGAGAGGAATCCTGTGCTGCGATCCTGGCAAACCGATATCTGGAGCTACGCAGCGGTTCGCTGCGTTGAGATGTCATGACGACCGCGCAGCAACTGATTTCCCTCCTCAAGAGCCACGTCGAAGGTGATGATGAGCAGTTCCTGACGATCGCCCTACAGGCGGCCGCCAGCGAGGCGCGCCGGGGCCACGGCAAAGTGGCAATGCAGCTTCGCGAACTTGTAGACGCCGCGCGTGCCAACAGAGAGCGGCCCCCCAAGCGAAGGTCGGCTCCCGTTCCGTTAGCGCAGCCTCGGGGTGACCTCGCAAATCTGATCGCCGTCCGGTATGCGGATGTCAGGCTGTCGAGCATGGTGCTCCCCGAAGCACTTGACGAGCGGCTTCGCCGCGTTCTTCGTGAGCAGCGTCAGAGGCATCGGCTCCTCAGTCACGGGCTCGCACCGCGCCACAAGCTGCTGCTGATAGGTCCCCCTGGTTCTGGCAAGACGATGACGGCTTCGGCCTTGGCAGGGGAGCTGCACCTGCCGCTCTTTACGGTCCAGCTCGACGCCTTGATGACCAAGTTCATGGGCGAAACCGCATCAAAGCTTCGCATGGTGTTCACCGCCATGGTCGAAACAAAGGGCGTCTATTTTTTCGACGAGTTCGACGCCATCGGCGCCCGTAGGGCGGAGCGCAACGACGTCGGCGAGATCCGCCGCATCCTCAACTCCTTCCTGCAGTTTCTCGAGGAGGACGAAAGTGAGGGGTTGGTGATCGCCGCCACCAACCATTCCGAGTTGCTCGACCCTGCCCTGTTCCGCAGGTTCGACGATGTGATCGAGTATGCGCTGCCGAGCGCAGAGGTCGCGAAGCGGATCCTCCAGGCGCGGCTGGCGACATTCGACACCGAAGGGTTGGATTGGGACGCGGTCGTCAGCGCTGCGACGGGGATGAGTCAGGCCGAAATCTCACGGGCTGCGGCTGATGCCGCCAAGCTGGTTGTTCTTGAGGAGCGGGATCGCATCACATTGCGGGATCTCAGAGCGGCCATCGCGGAGCGCAAGGGAGCTGCGCATCGGTAAATGGCAGACGATCCTCTGCGCCCACTCCCGCATGTCTATCTTCCTGGCCATGGTGCAGCACAGGACTACACCGCTCATGCTGGTGGCAGTAACTCCAAGCCGCCGCAGCGCGACAGAGTCCGACATGCTGAGAGATTAACCAGAGCCCTGACGGAGGCGTTGGCTGGCGCCGAAGCACAGCTCCGTGCGCGCGAAGTCGGTCTTGCCGCCGGAACGCCGGGCTTCTATCTCGAATTCGATCTGCCGGCGGTCCACGCCGAGATCGTCGATAAGCTCGAAAACCGGCAGGGGAAGTTCCCGATCGAGCTGGTGAGTGTTCGGCCAGGTAACGCCGACGGCACGACGGTTGCCGCCACGGTCTTCGTACCGGAACAGCAGCGCGAGTATTATCTGAAGAAGGTTGCTGATTATCGGGACAAGGACCGCGTTCGCAGGCGCGAGGTCGACGGTCAGATCATAGAGGAGGCGACCGGTCCAAAGAATGAGGTCCTGGTCGCCTCCATCGAGACCGCGCGACTGGCTGTAGCCCGGTCGCTCTACACCGACGATGAAACATTCTTTCCTCTTCCGGGTGTAGCGATCTGGTGGGAGGTTTGGCTGCGGCTGGGCACGAAAGAGCGCTTCGTCGCCGCGGCGGGACGTCTCACACTGCAAATGCGCGAGCACGCGCTGACCTTTCCCGAGCGAGAAGTTGTCATTGTCCACGGCACGGCGGAGATGCTGGGGCGCATCATCGCTAATACTGACACCATCGCCGAGCTGCGCACGGCGCGCGACACGCCCTCCTTCTTCATAGCCATGGACGGCGCTGAACAACGGGCCTGGGCTGCGGAAACGGCGGATCGGATCGTTGCTCCCGCCGCCGATGTACCGGCCGTCTGTCTCCTCGATTCCGGTTCAACCCGCCGACATCCGCTGATCCGGCCGGGGCTCGCTGCCGTTGATCAACAGGCCTTCAATGCAGGCTGGAACGTCGAGGACGTGAGTAACCAGGCACATGGTGGCCACGGCACCCAGTTGTCGGGTGTGGCGCTCTACGGGGATCTGATCGACGTGCTCGCTGGCGACGGGCCGGTGGCGCTGCGCCACAGGCTGGAATCGGTCAAGGTGCTGCCGGATCACGGCGCCAACGATCCCGATCTTTATGGTGCGATCACCGCGCAATCGATCTCCCGTACCGAGATCGTCGCGCCGAACCGCCCCCGCGCTATATGTCTCGCCATCACCTCGGAAGGCGATCATTGGCGGGGCCGGCCGTCGTCCTGGTCCGCTGCCCTCGATACGCTTGCATTCGGCGCGGACAACGCGCCTCGCTTCATCGCTGTTTCGGCTGGAAATATCCGGGACGACATCCATCGTGACGATTATCCCGCCCGAAACGACACAACGCCGATTGAAAGCCCCGCGCAGGCCTGGAATGTCCTGTCTGTCGGCGCCTTCACCGAAAAGGATACCATCGTCGATCCGCTATTCGCAGGCTGGGAGGCGATGGCAGGCGTCGGCGATATCATGCCGAGGTCCCGCACCTCGGTCAGCTGGAACTACGACTGGCCGCTCAAGCCGGATGTCGTTTTCGAGGGTGGCAATATAGGTGTTGACCCGGCAACCTTGCTTGGAGATCACGTCGATGATCTCGCACTTCTGACCACCTATCGGTTGCCGGAACACCGCGCGTTCACGACAACGGGCGAGACAAGTGCAGCCACAGCGCTTGCGGCTCGCATGGGTGCCCAGATCATGGCCGAGATGCCCGGCCTTTGGCCCGAGACGGTGCGAGGTCTTGTCGTCCATTCGGCTGAATGGACGCCGGCAATGAAGACCCACCTCGGGGCGATCGGTAAGAATGGCGTCTTGCGCCGCTATGGTTTCGGAGTGCCATCCCTCTCACGCGCCCTTGGGAGCCTTCAGAACGACGTGACCATGGTCATTGAGAATGGCATGCAGCCCTTTGCAAGGGTAGCGAGCGCTGTCGAGACCAAGGACCTCGTTGTTCACGAACTGCCCTGGCCGCGGGATGAGCTTGAAGCGCTAGGTGAGACTCAGGTGCAGCTGCGCATCACGCTCAGCTATTTCATCGAACCGAATCCGGGAGAGCGAGGCCGAAGCCGGCGCCACAGCTACGCCTCTCATGGTTTGCGCTTTGCTCTCAAACCGGGTGACGAACGCTTGGACGTCTTCGTCCGCCGTATCAATGCCAAGGCGGGAACTCGGCCTCCGGCGCGGACAGCGGAGACGCGATGGATGCTGGGCCCCAATCTGCGAAATCGTGGCTCGCTGCATGCTGACATTTGGGAAGGCGATGCCGTCGAGCTGTCTCAGCGCGATGCCATCATCGTCTATCCGATCGGTGGTTGGTGGCGGGAGAACCCCGGCTATGGTCGCACTGACACCCGGGTTCGCTACTCGCTCATTGCGACGCTCAGAACCGCAGCCAACATTGATCTGTACACGCCGATCACCACAATGATCGAGCCCGAAATCGTTGTAGAAATATGAGGCAGGGGAGTGCTCTCCCATCGCGATCGAGCTGTTTCACGCAATCGGGCGTCCAGCTCAGTAGCGTGATTTTTTCCCTGGGAGGTAGGTCGTACATTTGTCACGCGTGGCGTCGTCGATCGTGAAGTCGGCCGGCGATTGCCCGCCAAGCTCAGGGCGGGAACTCCGCATCCAGAGATCTGCCCGTGCAGGGTCGATGTAGCGGTTGCGAGCGAGGGCCTCGAGCTCTCGGACGGCTTTATGCTTGCGCTCGCGGGCTTGCTCCTCGATCCTGAGCTGGTCCGCTTTTCGTCCGAGAGCATAGATTGCGTCGCGAAGCCCAGTTTCGCTCCGCGCGGACTCCAGTGGAGACTGGCCGTTCAGAGCCGCATCGCCGGTGCTCAGCCAGATTTCATGACCTTCACCTAGGTCCGCCGCCGCGAGCCTCCTGAGCCGGACTACCCGTGCTTCGGCATCGGCCTTCTCCTTCTCCCGCTTCTCCCGTTCTCTGTCTTCGGCCTCGAGGCGCTTCCTCTGCAACGCGCGCGCAAGCTCCCCCTCACATGGGAGCCCAAGAAGCTCCAGATTGGGGCGAGGCGAAAAGCGGATCCGGGTGCGGATGTTAGACAGTTGATGGCAAAGCGCCGTCCATTCAGGATCGCTGCCGTGAATTGCGTCAGCGACGGACTGTCCACGGCCCGATAGTTCGGCCATGATCCATGCCTCGAATGAGAATTCGCGCGTTTCCTCGTCAGGCAGGCCGAGAAGCTGCTCTGACACGATGCCCCGCATTTCGGCCAGGCGCTTCGCAGGGCGCGCCCGCAACTCCTCCGCCTCGCGAATCCTCTGCCGCAGCAGACCCGACGCCTTCCAAATCTCCGAGGGGACGGAGTGGACAAACCCAAGCTGCTCCAGCTGGTGCAGATAGCTTTCAACGGATTTTGCGGGAGAGGCGAAAGGCAGTCCCGTTTCCTTCAGCGCCTTGGCGATGTCCTCGGAGACCGAACGGAACCGCGAGTCGATCCAACGCCGCCTGACCAGGGCGGCGACGGCCGTTCGCGTTCTGAACGGTTGGGATTTCGATTGCAGCAAGTCGAGGACAATTGCACCTTGCCACTCGGCGAGCGGGACCGTGAAACATCCGCTTCCGTCGACGGGGAGGTTGATCAGAGCATCCAAGCCATCCTGGCGCAGGATAGCCTCGCACTCCCCACCACCCCCCTCGCGAGCCGGAAGACGGTGCCGATAATTTCGACGGTGCTCGTCTATGGACTTTTGCCGATCCTCGGCACGTTGGCGCGCCCTCTCCGACAAACGGTCCCGGGCAGCGGGCTCGTGCGGATTGTAAAGCCAGATCCTGGGAGCGTTGTAGAGGATGACGTCGGCCAGCTCATCCAATGCTCGATCCCGGTAGGCGGACAGGTCGACCTCGATCGCCCCGATGTTCATGGTCCGGATGCGCGTGATTTTCACGTCATCGCAGGGGTGGGTGACTTTGAACTCCACGATGAGGCGCCGATCCCGCAGCACCAGGACAACGTCCGGTACAATCGACTCATCCTTGGTTTCAAGAATGGCCTCGTCGAATCCGAGTCTCGTTGCCCGCACCACGACTTCGGTATCGTCCCGATTCGAAACGAGGAGCTCGGGAAGCGCAATCTCCAGTCGCTCGTCCAGGACCTGTTTCGCGAACTTGTGGAGGGCCGTTTCGCCCGCGGACGTGCACGAACCACCGTCGCGATCAACGTGATGTGCGAAGTGGTGTGCTTGCAGGTCCCCCTTCTTTGCAACCATTCGCCGGTCGCAGCCGGGGCATTGGCATTGGCAGGCGAGTCCCGACGGCACGTCGTCGATGTGTCGAAGTGAACCGTCAGCGGCTTCTGCAACCAGAACGCCGCCTTGCTCCGTACAATCGAAGAGCTGACCAAGCCGTATGCGTGTCATGCGTCCACCACTCCCTCGCGACAAGACGCTGGAATGAGCCATGGAGCGACTCGCCATGGGCTGCGAATGTCGGATCCATCGGGTCTACCGGTTGTCCATCGCGACATCTTCGAGGTACTGATGCCACCCGTACATGTCCTCAATCGGCTCGGCCATGAGGTCCTCCAGCTGGTCGATCTCCCTCCTGATCCGGTCAAAGCTCCCCAGCACGATGGACGCCTTGCGTTTCGTGCGGATCGATGTCGCCTGCTTTCGCCAACTGTTGAAAGGCAAAACTGGGTGGTTGGGGGTCCAGTTCGGTAGAAGGCGCGCGTTGACGTCTTCAAGGACCCTCGTTCCCCGCGCCATCGCGAGCTGCTCATCATCGAGTGGCTTCGGCTCGAGACCCTTCGCCTTCAGCTGCTTATCGTGATCGCGGCGATGGCGGCGAATTGCCGTCAGAGTATCGGCCTCGAGTTGGACCGTCCGCAGGGTCGCAGTAGGATCATCCGCCCCTGAGCGTCCCCTCGCGATAATGCTGAAAGATGCCTCAGCTTCGTCGACTCTGGCGAGAAGGTGCCTACTTAGGGCCTGCGCGATGGGCACCGGCGGCGGCGGACACTCGGCAACCCATCGGGCGCGCAGCCCCGCAATATCCACCTTCGCACCGTAGCGTTTCGCGGTCGCCAGCTCCGGCAAGAGGCGCCGCGCGGCGTCTGTGATGATCTCAGGCTCCCAACGCAGGTGGCGTTGAGTGCCGAGCAGTGGCTCAAGCAACTCGGCGGCGAAGTGGAAATACAGGTGGGCGAGCGGGCCGATGACCGGATCGTCGCGCAGGCCGACATGGTAAAGTTGGTTCCTGTAGCCGTGCAGGGTCGTGATTGCCTGAGCCTGCTCAGCCGGGATATGGCCGAGGTCCTGGAGGAGCCGTAAGCATCCGGCGAGGGCCGCGCTGTGGCAGCTATGGCGTCTGGCAGTTTCGCATTTGCCAGTTCCATGGCAGCAGTTCGGCGAGCCGGTTCTGCGGCGTCCCGGCGATGCGGTCGAGCACATCGG
>NZ_JBMSDU010000045.1:0-7885 GCF_049445835.1 Ancylobacter sp. VNQ12
GAAGCGGTGCGATCACCGACCACTCGAAATCCGTCAGGTCAAAGCGCGCCATCTCAACCTCCAGGGCTGAGATCAGTGAATCAAAACAATGCTCCGCTGGGAATCCCCTTATGGGTATGTCACCTAGCGGGCGGTGGCCGTTCCGCATCGCGCGCGCGGACAGTGGCGGATGCGCTGGATGCCGGATGGATGCAAAAGGAAATCCAGCGGCTCGAAAACGCGGTGGAACGTGATCCTGCGCTTGCGATCGGCACAGCGAAAGACCTTGTCGAAACCTGCTGCAAGACGATCCTGACTAAGCGCGGCGTCAAGGTCACCCGAAAGGCCGATCTGCCGGAGCTAACCAAACTTCTGACGAAGGAGCTGAAGCTGGTTCCGGAAGGCATTTCGGACATGGCGAAGGGTGCGGAGACGATCCGTCTGATCCTACGAAATCTCACGGCAATAACGCAGTACATCGCCGAGCTGCGCGGACTTTACGGCTCCGGACATGGTCGCGACGGAAAGCATCGTGGTCTCGAACCCCGGCATGCCCGACTGGCAGTCGGTGCGGCGGTTGCATTCATCGACTTCATGACTGAAACGCATCATCAGCGGCCAGCTCCTAAAGCCGACGAGTCCAACGTATGAAACCGTTTAGGCGCGGTGCGGCGGAAAGCCGCCGGCCCGAGTCCGCATTTGGCTGAAGGAAGCTTCTCGCGAATGATTAACACGAAGGTGGGTTTACGTCGAAGCACGATGGCCCATGATGGTGGCTGCCGGGTCCGCAGACTACAAATGCAATTTCTGTGATAAATTCGGATAAATTGGCAGAGTAGGAACGTGATGGCTGTCGATTGGAAAGATTATCAACAGGAAGCGGCTGAGTTTTTCAGGTCGCTTGGAATGTCTGCACACGTTGACGTAACATTACAGGGCGCAAGAACCACGCATGACGTGGATGTGGTGGTAAGATCCAAACACGCCGGCTTCGAAGTCCTGTGGCTTGTCGAGTGCAAGCACTGGAAATCGCCCGTTTCGAAAATCCATGTGCTCGGTCTTCGCGAGATCGTCAGTGATCTTGGTGCTGACAGAGGCATCCTTCTTTGTGAAGCAGGTTTTCAATCGGGGGCGGTCGAGGCCGCGAACCTAACTAACGTGCACGCTAGCTCCCTGGAGAATCTTTCGCTGGAAACAAAAAAGGACGTATCGGCTATGCGACTACGCGACATTGCCGATCGCGTAGCGACTGCAAAGTCGCTCTATTGGGATTTGGACAAGAGCTATCGGATAAAGGTCGGCCTTCGAGCGGACACCTTTGAGCAGGGCTACTCCGGCGATTTGATCCTTCAATATTCCGAGACGGTGCTGGGAGATGTGCGACTCCTGCGGTATCCGATCCAAATGGGAGAATTTGGTCGCGACCTTGGTTTCGATCTACCAAAAATCTATCACAGCTTCGACGAAGTTGCCGTTGCGTTGGACCCGATCCTCACCGATCTTGAGAAGCGATTAGCGCAGGCCCACGCCGCGTTGAAATGACGGACTCCTCAAGTGTTGGGCGCGAAGTGCATATCCGCAATGGGGGTCGTATCCGCAATGGCGGCTTTTGGCGTCAGACGAGTAAAGAGCAGACGTCGTGGCTAACCAACGTGGCGTCTTGAGCTGACCCCCGGCAGACGTTCGAGAGGTCCGCTTCCGGCGCAGCCCGCGTGAGCGATCAACCAGTTTTGGAGTCCTCGACGGCGGAATGCTGGATTCACATTGATACAGGCGGCGCCATCGCGCCGCGTCAACGCGGTTACGGCACTGATAATCGCGCGGCAACGCGGGCTTCGATCTTCAGCCGACGATTGTCCTCTGTGACCCACACGAGGTTCGTCGCCGTGCTTTGATCTTTACTGTAGCGGAAGATATGAGCTGCAGCTGACCGTTTGAGGGCTTCAGTGACAATGTAGATCACATAGTCCTCACGATGCTCGGACGAGAGCATTTTTGCATACTCGTTGGGCGTGAGCTCCGCCACGATCCCGCTACTTTGAAGACCCTTCACCTCAATCTTGAGGAGGGAGCCGTCGAAGCCGGTGGCCTCAAGGTCCCACCCCCGGCCGTATGGTTCGACGGATACTAGGCTTCTGCTTCCTCCCGCCTTGGACTCGTAATGTCGCCAAGCATGGGCGACGGCCGCCTTCTCGATTTTCCAGCGTAACTCAGGGTCCGGTTGTCTAGGCGATCTACCCTTTGCGGTACGCTTGGCGCTCGCCGGCCGCACGCCTCCCGCTCCAATGTATTGAAGCACATCGGCACGGAATGACTCGTCCTTGCCATACCAAACCGGGCTTTGACCAAGGTTGCCAGGCAATTTTGCGGTCGGAATTTTATAGAGACGGGCGTCAACCGACAACAAGGTCGCGTTCTCAGGCAAAGTCTCGACTTGATAATCCACATTGAAGCCCGCTCGGCGGGTGAGCGTGACCGCATTCGCCACGTGGCGGACGGTCGCAGCGTGATACCAGCCGACGATGTAGGTGATGCGGTTCCGTGGACTTCGGGCGATCCATACCACGGTCACTCCGGATACCGCCGTTGCCGCTCTTTTTGCGCCGAGTCTCTCAAGGGAGACCGCAGTGTTGCGAGGAATATAGCCGTAAACTTTGCCGCGATGGGGGCGAAAGTTCCACGCCTCATGCCCCACGGTGTTGTTCCTGAGGTGGCCGTGACCGCCAAGCGTCGGGTCCTCCGGCGTCGGTCCAGCGTAGTTTGTCATCCAGCCAATGTTGACGAACATCAACGGCGCCGGTCGCATCCTTGTAGCCATAATACCCCCAGATTTATTGACGTTTTCGGCGCACTTGCCGTCATTGCTAGTAGCGCTTCAGGAGGCGAAACGCCTGATCTGAGTGGGGGGCCGATCACTGGTCCGGGCCTTGCGCCGAAGCTTAGAGGTCGCGTCCGACTCCATGCAAGTGCATGCTGATGACTCCATTGCGGAACTTGGAAAAGTCAGCTGAACGGCGCTCGGGGCTCGCCCATCGGAACCTGAATTTCACGTCGACCAGAAAGCCCGCGGCTCACCAATACATGCGGCCCGCCCAAAGGCAGCCGGCAAACGCGGGCGATTAAAATAACAGCCGAACCCGATCGGGACACGCGTCGAGGTAGTGCGCTATGTATCCTGCAGCGTAGCCCCGAAGAAAATATCGAGGGGCGGCAGGCGCGAGGGGATACAGATGGACAGTGTTCACAACCCTGATCGCTACATGGCGGACTTGCGGCAGGTTCTGTCGCAAGGTCGCAAGCGCATTGGGCTACTCGTCGGCGCCGGTGCGCCGCTGTCGATCAAGGTCGACGCCAACGGATTTTTGAACCCGACCGGCCAGCCCTTGATCCCCGACGTAGACTCCCTCACGGCCAGGGTGCTCGGCGCTTTGACCGGCACGGAAAAGACGGCGGCGGCGGCGCTCCTCGCCGGGCTTGGGGCCAAGGCAAACATCGAAACGCTGCTCTCGAAAGTCCGCTTGCTGGAGCAAGCCTTGGGGACGACACCGATTCACGGGCTCGATGGGGCCGGCTATGCGGCGCTTGGCAAGTCGATCTGCAAGGAAATCGGTAGCCTCGTTGGTCCGAAATTACCGTCTGAGCGGAACGCCTACAATGAGTTGATCGCTTGGATCAGCGGCACGGTGCGCAGCAACGCCGTTGAGATCTTCACCTCGAACTACGACCTCCTTTTTGAGGAGGCCTTCGAGCAAGCCCGTGCGCCATACTTCGACGGCTTCTCCGGCGGTAGCGCGCCGTTCTTTGATCCGGTTACCGTGGCGGGTGACGACCTCCCTTCACGCTGGTCACGCCTTTGGAAGCTGCATGGGTCGCTCGGCTGGAGCCTTGAGGGGAGCGCGGTCGTCAGGCGTGGTGCACGAGACGCGACGCAGCTCGTCTATCCAGACTACCTCAAGTATGACCTGACTCAGAAGCAGCCTTATGCGGCGCTGTTTGAGCGTCTAAAGACGTTTTTGCTAACGCCCGACACCTTGCTGCTGGCCATCGGCTTTTCCTTCCGTGACGCGCATGTCTGTGCCGTCCTCGATGAGACCTTGGCCATGAACGCCAACACAGCCGTGTTTGCGTTTCAGTATGGCTACCTCGACAACGAGGAAGGCGCGTGTCGGCTCGCTTACGACCGGCCAAATCTGAGCGTCTATGGTGCTGACGCTGCGGTCATCAACGGCGTGCGGGGCCGCTGGCAACCAGGTGAGCTGGCAAAAAACTGGGGGGAAATTCGCGCCAGCTTTTGGGATCAACGGACACCGGAAGGCTCCGCGCAGTTCTTGCTGGGCGACTTCCAGCGGTTCGCGAGGTTCTGCGCGCTCGCCCAGGCGACAGAGTTGACCCGAACCGGAGAGGTTGAGGCGAAGCCGGAAGCAGTTTCTGAGGGCGCCGCCACCGAGGTCGTGTCTTGAACAGCACCGATCCCACATATCTCGGCTGCGTGAGCGCCGTATCGGGCGCCTCACTGACCGTGAAGTTAGCGGCATCCTTGGCGTCCGGCTTGGCCATCATTAACGGTCACACGTATCGGGTCGCTCAGGTCGGTAGCTTCGTGCGCATCCCCCAAGGCTATCAAGACCTGTACGGCGTCGTATCCGAGGTCGGTGCCACCGCCGCGCCCTCGACCATTATCGATGCGTCCGTCGACACCGGCAGATGGATGAAGGTCGAGCTGGCCGGCGAGGCGATCGGTGCCAAGTTCGAACGCGGATTAAGCCAACATCCAAATATCAACGACACCGTCCATATCGTTACGGAAGCCGACCTTCGGCGCATCTACGGCCAGGGCGGCGACGACCAGGTGGCGATCGGCACGCTGTCCACGGCCGAAAATATAGTCGTCCGCCTTTCCCTCGACAGCCTTGTCACCCGCCATTGTGCGGTCCTTGGCTCGACAGGCTCCGGTAAGTCCACGACCATCGCTAGCCTACTACGCTCTATCGTTCGGCCGGAGGCTCCAGCGGCCGGCTCACCGGGCGCCCGGATTCTGCTGCTGGACCTGCACGGGGAATATTCGAAGGCGCTCTCTGACGTTGCGAGGATCTTTAGTGCGACGCCTCAGCCCGGAGAAGACCCGCTCTACGTGCCGTTTTGGGCGCTGGAGGCAAGCGAGTTGCTCGACTTCGTCGCGGGGGGCTTGAACGACAATCAGGAAATTGCCTTTACCGACAAAATCCAGGAGTTGAAGGCGACAAGACTGGTCGCCGCGCCTCTACCGGGCCTAGACCCGCAATCGCTGACGGTGGACAGCCCGGTTCCATTTAGCCTGAAGCAGCTCTGGTATGACCTGATCGACTTCGAGACCACAACTTTCACCGGCCCGCAACGAGACCAGCCGGCCCGCGAGAACCCCGGCGACGCCGCGACTCTAACGCCGCCGCGTTATACGCCGCACGCCATGGGCGCGGCCGGTCCCTACCTAAATGGTGCCGCGAAAGGTATCCGTCGTCAACTCAACCTTCTGCGATCTCGGTTGCTCGACCGTCGCTTCGACTTCCTCCTTCATCCTGGACCTTGGGAGCCGGACCTCAACGGCGTCGTGGCCCATGACCTTGATGCCCTTTTGGCCGGGTGGCTTGGCCACGACCGGCCGATCACGATTTTAGACCTCTCTGGCGTGCCGAGCACTGTGCTGGAGCGCCTGATTGGATCGATTTTACGGATCGTCTACGAGGCACTGTTTTGGAGCCGGGAGAAAACGGAAGGCGGCATACTTCGACCGCTTCTGGTCGTCATGGAGGAAGCGCATCGATACCTCGGGCCTGACACAGGGGGCGTCGCCTCGGCGATCGTCAAACGCATCGCCAAAGAAGGCCGGAAATACGGTATCGGGGCGATGCTGGTTTCTCAGCGCCCGGCCGAGGTGGATGAAACCGTCCTGTCGCAGTGTGGAACGCTGATTGCCCTACGCCTCTCGAACCCAGCGGACAGGAGTCGGGTCAAAGGAGCGCTCCCGGATAACTTGGCTGGGCTGATGGACCTTCTCCCGGTCCTGCGAACCGGTGAAGCGATCATTGCCGGGGAAGCTGCCCGGCTTCCGGTTCGATGCCGTGTAACGTTGCCGTCGGAAGCCCATCTGCCCAGAAGCGCAGACCCGGAGGTGACGGTAGCTTGGTCGGCGAGGCGGCGCGCCGAGGGTTATGATCGTGTGGTCGCGTCCTGGCGAGCACAAAGCACAACGGCAGTCGCCGTTGTGACCAACATTCAGCGTGAGGCTGTTGCGCCAGACGTCGAGGAGGAGGGTTAACCATGGATCGCCAGCTTGTGGCCTCAACGAACATCGCGTCGATCGGTTATGACGAGCCGAGCGAGACCCTCGAGGTCGAGTTCAGCGACGGCACCGTCTACCAATATTACAACGTCGGCGCGGCGCTCTTTGAGCAGTTGATGCAAGCGACGTCGAAAGGTCAATTTCTAAACGCCTACATCAGGAACGCCTATCCCTATTCAAGAGTAGGCTGACGACGTAGTTTTCCAATGTTGACTGACAGCTAGACGTTGGCTTTGGCCGGCGATAGGAATTTCCTGTAGTATTCGGTCTGCTCGTCGAGGTTACTATGGCTTATGATGCTAAGGTGCTGCCGGTGATGATCGCGTCGCCGAGCGACGTGAATGATGAGCGGAAAATCGTCAGGGACGCGCTGGCAGAATGGAACGTCATCCATTCGCAGGAGCGGCAAGCCGTGTTCCTACCAGTTGGGTGGGAAACCCACTCCTCTCCGGAGTTGGCCGGGCGACCCCAGCAAATCATCAATGATAGGCTGTTGAAGCATTGCGATCTTCTCGTCGGAATCTTTTGGACACGTGTGGGCAGCGACACAGGAAAGGAGATCAGCGGTTCGATCGAGGAAATTCTGGAGCACCGAAACGCCGGTAAGCCAGTGCTGCTGTACTTCTCGGAAGTCCCTGTGAAGCCTGGTAGCGTGAATGACGATCAGTGGGCAAAACTCTTGAACTTCAAGGAATGGGCCAAAACGGAGGGCCTGTTCTCAACTTATGAGTCAGTCGATCAGTTCAGAGCCCATTTTCCACGTCATTTGGGCCTCACGCTTAAAGACAACGAGTATCTTCAGTCGTGTTTGGCAAGGTCCGATGACCCTGCAGACTTGTTGGGCGCTTTCGAGCTTGGCCTGCGTGAAATTCACATCAGCGAGCAAGCCGAAGCTCTTCTGAAAGCGGCTGTGTCTGGTGATGGAGACGTCATTCTCAGTGAATATATCGGCGGCGCATCTATTCAGGCGGGGAGCGAAATCTTCCCCGCCAACACTCGGAAAGAATTGGCGAAATGGAAGTCCGGAATCCAAGATTTACGAAACGCCGGGCTTATCGAGGACCGCGGTTACAAAGGCGAAATCTTCGAGGTGACCCACGCCGGCTACGAATATGCCGAGCGACAAGGGTGGCCGGTCAGCGATGCTGAGCCTGACTAAGAAGGAGGGCCGTTCGATAGTTAGGATCGAGGCGGAAGTCATCCTCATCGGATCCTGAGCATCTCCGAGGCGAGGTTGTTCGTCGAGAGGGTTTGCGGTCTCTTTGCGAGTGGAATGCCAGCTTCCGCTCTTGGCGCCCCCTGGCCAGCTCCGTCAGGGTGTGGCTAGTCGCCAGCCTTCCAGCATTCATAACGTTCGTGAGGAGCGTGGAACCCCGACAGACTGGGTTTGGTCTTCAAAGACCAGATCTTTTGGGCAAGCGCCTCCAGATCGGACGCCGCATTCGGGCTCCAGTTGTGGCGTAAGCGTCGTCCTCAGGCCACGCTACTGAGGGTGGGCTTGGCGGGATAGGCCCATGGCATGAGCTCATCGATGCGGCTGTTGGGGTGGCCCTCGACGATGCGGGTGATGATGTCCGTGAGGTAGGC
>NZ_JBMSDU010000046.1:0-6919 GCF_049445835.1 Ancylobacter sp. VNQ12
TCTCACCATAACTGAATCGCGTGACGGTTCCGTCTCAGCAGATCCGACTCGGTCTCACAAATTCTGAATCGGCTAACCCATTGAAAATAAGCGATCGCCAGTCTCATGAAAAACGGTCGGCTGACAGGCGCCTGCGAGACAGAAAATCGCGCTCAGCAGTCGTCCGCACCGCCTTGGGCCGCGTGGCGATGGGCATTGTTCCGGCTCACGCCAGGGAGGGGGATCCGCGCAGCCTGTCGAGGGCGTCCCGACCGCGCGACATCGTGGATCCCTACGGGCATCTCGATGAGATCAGGGTGAAGACGCGGGATTTCAGGTAGCGAGCCCCGTCGCGTCGACCAAGTATTCCCCAGTGTCCCACATCAGCCTACATGAACTCTGACGTCGTATCCCAACGACCGCAGCGCCTTGCTCGTCCGGCCGTTTCTCGGGGGGTAACGATCGGGAAGCGCCCATCCGACGATCTCGCCCAAGGCGCTGACCCCCAGCAACTCGATCTTTCGCTTCGGGTTCGTGAGGGCTTCCCAGAGCCGGTGTGGAACTTCCTCCGCCCGGCCGCCATAGAGAACGAATGCCAGCGTTTCCGTGACGGACACGCCGCCTCGCTCCGGTGCGCGAAAAATGTGCCTAGCCAGAGCGTCGACCTTTTCGGGAATATCGTAGGCCTTTCCGCCCTTCAGGCCGATGAACCGGTTGGGCGCACGACGGGCGTACTCCCTTGCCGCATGAACCCGCCCGAGCACCTTGACGAACTGGTCTTCGGTCAGCCGGCCCAACGTCCTCTCCGAGAAGGCCTTCTGCAGCAAGGGCGCCGTCTTGTTGAGCATTCTGTTTTCGTCCGACGAAGAGGGCAGGGTGCGCCACCAGCGAATCGCTTTCTCGACCGCGGCGTCGGGATCCATTCGATTGCGAGCGAAATGACTCTCGAAGTCTGCGCGCCGTCCGTCGAACGTGTTCTGATAGTAGTGCGCATGCAAAAATTGATCGGCTTGTGCGCCGAGCGGCGCCGTTGCCGCGACCCATGACGGTCTGTTGCCTTCAGCGGAAATCTTCGATGCGATATCCCGGATGATCTGAAGCGTGCTGTTCCATTCGGCGAGGAAAGCCTGGCGGCGGAGATCGCCAGCCGATTTACTGCTGGCGCGAGCCAACCCCTCCCAATGAGGCACCAGGTCGGTCGCAAGCATCGCGTCGTCGAGGGCTTTCTCAGCAGCCTTGCGTCGGGTCAGTTCCTTGCTCCTCGTCGAGAGCAGGTCGAAGAGTTCCTGCGTCAAAGGCGCGGCGTGCTTGTCGATCTCAGCGAACATATGATCCAGCTCAAGGTCGTGACCGCCCTCGGCGAGTTCGGCTTCCGTCAGGAAAACGCCAGCTTCGACGTTATTCCACCACGCGCTTTGGGTGAGATTGGCCGAGCCGATATAGGCGCCGTAGCCGCGCCACCAGATGACCTTCGGGTGAAATCGCCGGACCAGCTTGCAGACATAGCGCCCGGATTTGCGGTTCAGGAATTTGTCGAGAACTGGAATCCCGACAGGGACCTGCTCATCAAACCGTCCCCAGAAGTGCAGCGGGATTTTGTTGTCCCAGCACCAATCGAACAGCAGATCGCTCTCGGAAGCATAGGCTACGGCGGCATCGACACGTTCAGTATGTTCTGTCGCGTTCAGAATGATGTTGCGGAGATAGCCGCCATTCATTCCATTCAGTAGTAAGTCCACGTCACCCTACCCCCAGCCATACTCTCGCCCCTGGGAGTGCCCTAGTTCAAGGCTCGTATCTCAACAATATGGTCGGAGTGCTTCAAAACCTGAGGCGAAGGGCAGCGTCGCACTTCGGGCCGGGCTGTTGGCTGCGCCGAAGCCCCGATGTCGGGTCTTCTCCCGTATGGGCGGCCATCCCTGACGCGGATCTTCGCGCCGCTGACGCTCGATTCACCGCGCGATACGCTACAGGACGCGCTCGACCGGGCAGTCGCCGCGAACGATATCGGCCTCCGCCCGGACGCCGACGCCCTGGCGCGTCTCCGCCAGGGCGTCGACGAGGTCCGCAAGGACGGGCTTCCGGTCGTCAATCCGCCTCTCTCCGGCTACGAGCGCGCCGCGCTGTATAATCAGGCGGCCTATCCAACCGTACGCGGCGTCCTGGCCCTGCTTTGCAATGCGCTGTGTCTGCTATCGAGCGAGCCCGCGCTAGGCCCGCCGGAATGGCCGAAGCAGGCGCCCTCCTCTCTCGTCGACGCGTTCGTCGAGGCGACCACGCCCAAGCGCCGGAGAACGGCGGCTGGCCGCCTCGCGGAAGAAGGCTATTTTTCTCTCCGCCGGGTCGATCTTCAGTTTGGCATAGAGACGAGCCAAGCCAACGACGCTGGAGAATCCGCCCTGAGCGGCCGCGAGGTCGTCGCGCATTGGCGGCGCGGGCATTGGAGGCGCCAGGCGCATGGTCCGGCCCTCATGGAGCGACGTCTGATCTGGATCCGTCCCGTGCTGGTGCGCCAGGACCGCGGCGAGCCGGCGGTCGGCCACGTCTATGCGGTGAAGGAGCAAACGGGATGAAGGGCGACGTCGAACAGCGGCCGGCGGATGTCGCGGTTCCCGCGGATCCTGTCGAGTCCCCCTCCCCTCCCCTTCCGGCACATCTCGAGCGCCTCACGGAACGGGCGCGCGATTACATCGATGCGGCGAGCTCGGTCAACACCCGACGCGCCTATGCCTCAGACTGGCGGCATTTCTCCGGCTGGTGCCGCAGGCAAGGCCTGGACGTGCTGCCGCCCTCCCCGCAGGTCGTTGGCCTCTACATCACCGCCTGCGCCTCCGGTGCGGCTATCCCTGGTGATAAGCCGAACTCCGTGTCCACCATCGAGCGTCGGCTGTCGGCGCTCACCTGGCACTATGCCCAGCGCGGCATGCCGCTCGATCGCAAGGACCGGCACATCGCCACCGTGCTCGCCGGCATCCGCAATACCCATGGCCGTCCGCCACGGCAGAAAGAGGCGGTGCTGCCCGAATACCTGATCGCCATGCTGGAGACGCTTGATCGCGGCTCGCTGCGTGGCCTGCGCGACCGCGCCATGCTGCTGCTCGGCTTCGCCGGCGGCCTGCGCCGTTCCGAGATCGTCGGGCTCGATCTCGGTCGCGACCAGACCGAGGACGGGCGCGGCTGGGTTGAGATTCTCGATCGCGGCATGGTTGTCGCGCTGCGCGGCAAGAACGGGTGGCGCGAGGTGGAGATCGGCAGAGGCTCGTCGGATACCACGTGCCCGATTGTTGCGCTGCAAACGTGGCTGAAACTGGCGCGGATCGGGCACGGCCCCTTGTTCCGCCGGGTGACCGGCCAAGGGAAGGATGTTGGTCCAGAACGCCTCAACGACCGTGAGATCGCGCGCCTTGTCAAGCGCACTGCGCTCGCGGCCGGCGTGCGCGGCGATCTAGACGAGGGCGAGCGGGAAGAAAAATTCGCCGGCCACTCCCTCCGTGCCGGCCTTGCCTCCTCTGCCGAGGTCGACGAGCGCCACGTGCAGAAGCAGCTCGGGCACGCGTCCGCCGAGATGACCCGGCGCTACCAGCGTCGAAGAGACCGTTTCCGCGTTAATCTCACCAAGGCGGCAGGCCTGTGATCCGCGCGCCTTCTTTCGGCATAGTCCACTCTTCACATGTCTCCCTGAGCACGCTTCTTGAAGCTCGGCGGAATGTGGCATATACAAGCATATACACACGGAGGCATGCTTATGGCCGAACAGCATCAATCCCTTGCCAAAGAGGTCCGGCTGTTTCGCAATAATCGCAGCCAGGCCGTGCGCATCCCCGTCGAGTTCGAGCTCCCGGGAGACCGTGCACTGATCAGCCGAGAAGGCGACAGGATCATTATCGAACCTGTACGGCAGAGCACGGGGCTGCTGGCGCTGCTGGCGACGTGGGAGCCGCTCGATGAGGAGTTCCCCGCAATCGAGGATATGCCGGTCGAACCGGAGGATATCTTTTGACGCGCTATCTGCTGGATACGAACATCATCAGCGACATGGTTCGCAATCCAGCCGGACAGGCGGTCCGACGGCTCCAGAAAGTCGGTGACGGCAATATCTGCACCAGCATCATCGTGGCCTGCGAGTTGCGATATGGTTGCGCCAAGAAGGGCTCGGCGAAGCTGCTCGGCAAGGTCGAAGCCTTGCTGGCCACGATCCCGGTCTTGCCTTTGGAGGTCCCCGCCGATGGAGAATACGGCGGCATTCGCGCTGAGCTCGAGGCGGCGGGCCAGAGCATTGGCCACAACGATCTTCTGATTGCCGCCCACGCTTACACCTTGGGGACAATCTTGGTCACCGCCAACGTGGGCGAGTTCAACCGGATCCGAGGCTTGAAGGTCGAGAATTGGCTCGGGTGAAGTAACAGGATCCCTCTTTCCGGGCGGTGCCAGCGCCTGGAGCCTAAGCGCCGGGACAGACCTGGGGCACACTATCGCTGTAAGTCTGCGCAACGACCGGGTCGTACGTGCCGGATTGAGACGCCGAGACGACGCTGTGCCGGTTAGCCGAGCCCTTCGGCATCCAGCTGGGCGGCGCGGCGCCAAATTGGTCGTCCGCGGTTGACGGACCCGGACGAACTAAATCAGTTGTCGAGCGGACTGAGCTGATCCGCGCCGTTCGCACGGTAACCTCGATCCTTCCTTGGGGTGCCGGCGGGCCACGGCGAACGCACCCCGTCATCCGGTGATCTGCGCATTCCAATCTTCGGCCTCTGGCCAAAGGCGCAAGAACTCTGCTCCCGCAGCAGCCGCAATTTCCCGGAGTCGTGCGGCGTAAACGTCGCCCTGGTCGTTTGCGTCGCATGCGGCCACCAGCAGAGAACACGGTCGCGCAGCGAGGGCACGAATGTACTGATCGCTGGCCGGCGCCCACCCTCCCCCGGTGCTGGCGTAAATGCTGTCGGCGCGACAGCCTTCGATTGCGGCGAGGCTCATTGCGTCGATTGCAGCCTCCGTGATGCAAAGCCGCCGAGCGTTGGCTTCGCCCAGCTGGAAGAGCGTCTTTGAGCCGCCGGCTGCGAAGCCTCGCCAGTCCGGCCCGCGCTCTTCCCAGCCGACGACGCGCCCTGCAGGGTCCATGTGAGCCGCCCACATCGACCCCCTCGGCCCCTCTCGCAAGCAGCCGGCCGCGGTCGCTCTCTCAACAATTGCCGCGGGGATGCCGCGGGCTTCGGATAGATAGACCCACGCGGCGGATCCGGGAATTGGAGTAGATCGCTCGGCCCAACGCCGGGAGGGAGCGACGCTAGGACCCCGTCGCGATTTGCGTTGCCAAACTGGATCACGCGGAACGAAGCCCACAAGCTCAGCGACGACCTGAAGCGCGCTCGTGAAACCTTGGGCCCCGAGGTGTTGGGCAAGTGAGAAGACGTCGCCCTTCGCCTGCGACGTCGGATCGAACCAGCCGCGACCATGGTGGTTGACGATGATGATTTCGCCGTCCGCGCGTCGATATTTGATCGCCCGCGATGTGCTTTCCCGAAGGTCGACCTTCCAGCCGCGACTCTCCAGAAGAGCGGAGCAGGGCACCTTTTCCTTGATCTCATCTCGGTTATAGTCAGCCATGCGGGAGGTCCTTTCCCTCGCGGCCCGCCGGTGGCACCGTTACAGCTGTTACCCCGCTTGGCCAACCCATTGACGGCTCACGCGTTTCTTGCGCTGGAACGCGGCCAGCCCTCTTCGGAAGAGGCCAAATCCGCTGGACAGCACGAATAGTTACAGCTGTAACCCCCATCGCGCCGTTCATGAGGCGCTGTCGCGTGCCCGCTTGAGAGCGCCATCCGCGAGACCAAAGAGGCTCTTTTCCAAATGCAAGCTGCCCTCGACAGCACGGTCAATCATTGCGCGGAAGTACCCTCCCGGACTTGATATCTGTTCCGGGCTCCTCATCGACTTTTCGAGAACCGTAATCAGGATGGCAGCGGCCGCATAGCGGCCTACCTTGCCCGCCCCGTCGAGCCAGGCAGCCTCGGACAGCCCGATCATGACGCGCATGATCTCGGCGGAGCCGGTGAGTTCGGGCCAGCTCTTGAACGACCGGCCCGTAATCTCACAGGATTCCGAGCATGCCGACCGAATTAGGCCAACCGAGACCGATGCAAGGACCTCGGATTGAATTTCGTCGGCGCTTCGCGAGGCCCTTACCCCGCGTGAACGTTCCCTTGGTGGTCGATTGGCCGCAGACTTTTTTTCGGCGGGCTGAACGACCGCATTGCGGTCGTTCTCTTGCTGGGAAGAGTCTCGCTCGTTAGAGCGAGGCCGATCATATTTACTTTCAAATGAGTTTTGAGGGGTTGTATTAATATTAGGCGCGACATGAGTGTCACCCTCGCATGACATTTCATGTGGAAAGACATCCTCAGTCGCCTCAGTGATGATCCGGCGATGGAGATCCCCGAGCTCTTGTGCTTCGATCTCGAGCCCCTGCGCCCGGCACTTGATCTGCTCAAGTTCGGCCAACCACCCCGCCGCCTGGTCGGGGTAGGCGTCGCAGGCATCTACAATCGCCCGAGCAAGCCGCGTCGTCGTCCGACGAGCCTCTTGCTCACCGTTCAGACGTGCCTGGAACTCATCAACGAGACGCTTCAGCTCGTGGATCCTCACCCGCGCCGGCGTGAAGTCCAAGCCATAGCCTTTGCCGATCTCGCCTTCCTTGTCGCGATAAACAAAGCGGCGCCCTGTCGGGCTGTCGCGATAAGCCACAATCCCGGCCTCAACCAAACGGCGGATGCAACGAGAGACCTGGCGTACCGATCGCGCCGTATACTCGGCAAGCTGTCCGGCGTCAGCACTGATGGGACCAAATCGGCTTAACTGAGAACGGAGGATTTCTGGTTCATCGTAGCCTTCAAAGGAGCGAAGATGAGACAGAAATCCGGAACCGGGAAAGCGCCGGCAGAGC
>NZ_JBMSDU010000047.1:0-5222 GCF_049445835.1 Ancylobacter sp. VNQ12
AGCAGAATGACGAATGGGCGGTCCAGCGCGCCCGCTACATGACGCTGGAAACCATCGCCCCGCTGGGCAATGATCCCCTCATCAGCATGCCCGCCGCGGCATCCTGATCAGCAAGGCCCGCGCCGAAAGCACGGCGACCGCCAGCGCCACCTACACCACTTGGTGGGACACGATCCCCATCGGGCGCGACACGCGACCGAATCTCTTCCGGGTTTTTCTTCATCGTTACCACTAACTACGATTCTTCCGATTCTGCAACCCTTTAGGTCACTGGTCACGGAAAGCACCATTTCCTAGGCATACCAATAACGTTGATACGTTTTTACGTATCAACGTTATTGCGTTCGATAGCGCGGTATAGCGTTGCACGATGCACGCCCATGAGCCCGTCAACTTCCACAACCGGCCTGTTCTCCTGGTCAATGAGCTGGCGGGCGTGCGTGATCTGCTCGGCCGACAGGGCAGGGGAGGGGCCGAACCGGACACCTCGGGCCTTCGCTGCGATCCGGCCGGCGCTTGTGCTCTCCACAATCAAGGATCGCTCGAAATCTGCGATGCCCGCGAACACGGTCAGCACCATGCGGCCGACTGGCGTCGTCGTGTCCGCCCACGGCTCGGCCAACGAGCGCAGGCCAGCGCCAGCCTCTTTGATCTGCTCCGCGATGTTGAGAAGATCGCCGGTCGATCGGGCAAGGCGATCTAGCCTGGTGATCGTCACCACGTCGCCGGCACGCAGATGGTCGAGCATCCGCGCCAGCTCGGGCCGGTCGCGCTTCGCCCCGGACGCCTTTTCCTCGAAGATACGGACGCAGCCGGCCGCGCCAAGGGCGGCTCGCTGCTGGTCGAGGTCTTGGCCGCGTGTCGAGACGCGGGCATAGCCGATGAACACACGGCCGGCGTCGGAATCGGGTTGGCGATTCATGGTGTCCCTGTCGCAAATCATGTCGCAAGCATCTTACCACTTGGGACAAGACATGCGACAGGACAACCCCTGACTTTCCGGGGGCGGCCGATCTGTCGCGGGCTTTAGAACTTGCGCGACAAGAGCAATGAGGCCAGGGCGTATAGTGTCGCTTGACACAATGCATTACGCCTGCTAGTCACGACACATGAGAATCCGAAACGTGGTCCATAAGGGGTTGCGCCGATTCATCGAAGATGATGACGTCATCGGCTTGCAGGCGGCCGTAGTGCCGAAAGTCCGTCGCATCGTCTCCTTCCTCCAGGATATGGAGCGGGAAGACGAGTTGCGCACGGTTCCGAGTTGGAAGGCCCATCAACTTACCGGCGATCGGAAAGGCACCTGGAGCCTGTTCGTCACCAGGAACTGGCGGATCACTTTCCGGATAGACCAGACCGAAATCGAGATTATCGACCTCGACTATGAAGATTACCACTAGGAGGTGGCTATGAGTGCGATGCAGGGCATCCGTATGAAGAACCCCGCCCATCCCGGCGGTTTCGTCAAAAGTGAGATTATCGAGGCGCTTGGCCTTTCGGTGACGAGCGCGGCGCAAGTTCTCGGTGTTACGCGGGCGGCATTGTCGGCCGTGCTGAACGAGCGGGCGCATCTTTCGCCGGAAATGGCGCTGCGGATCGAAAAGGCGTTCGGCGTGCCGATGGACACGCTCATGCGGATGCAGAACAGCTATGACATTGCCCAGGCCCGCAAGCGGGAAGGGGAAATTAACGTCGCTCCCTTCAAGGGAAAGCCGCTCGATCCGCAAGCGGCTCTGGTCTGATCCGGCAACAATACAAATACAGCCGCGCCGATAAACCAAACAGCCTCCGGTGATCCCGGGGCGTTCATCGAGCTCGCCGGCGAAAGCCTGCGTCGGCCCCGCTCCCGCGCCGTCCTCCGAGATTGACTAAATCACTACCAGGTGACAACAAACAAAATCTAACTCTCCGGCGTCTCGGTCAGGTGGGCCGACATCATCTCGGAATCGGGCGACTTTATTGGAATGCGCGGTGTTCATATCGGTCCAGCACAAAAGCTCGTCTCGGTGATCGTGCCGACCCTGAACGAGATCGGCAACATCGAGGTGCTTCTGTCGGCTCTCGTCGCGCAGTGCGATCCCCGCACCGCCATGGAAATTCTGGTCGCGGACGGAGGGTCGACGGACGGCACCGTCGAACGCGTCCGTGCATGGAAGGGCGACGCTTGCATCCGTGTCGTTCCCGGGGGCGGGAAGCGTGGGCTCGCGGGCGACGTGCTCGCAGCGGCGAGGGAAGCTGCCGGCGAGATCATCGTCGTCCTTGATGCGGATCTTAGCCATCCCCCGGAACGGATCAGCGATCTGGTCCAGCCCATCATCGACGGCACGAGCGACATGGTGGTCGGCAGCCGATACGTGCCGGGCGGCGCTACGCCGGACTGGCCGATGTCTCGTCGCCTCCTCTCCCGCCTCGGGGGAGCCTTAGCTTGGCCGTTGACGGAAGTCCGGGATCCGATGTCCGGGTTTTTCGCCGTGCGCAAGGAGAGGCTGCTGGCCGTGGATCCGCAAGCCGTGGGCTTCAAGATCGGTTTGGAGATCATCGCGGAAGGTGGCGACCGTCTCCGGCTCAGCGAGGTGCCTATAGTCTTCCGCGACCGGATCCGGGGCGAGTCGAAGATCGGGCTGGGGCAGATGCTGGCCTATGCCAGGCGCCTACTGGTCCTTGCCGGAGGAGCGGTATCACTCGGGAACGCCACGCGATTTGCCGGGGTGGGCCTGATCGGTTTTGCGGTCGATCTTCTGGTCTTCCAGGTCCTGTTCGGGGCTGGGCTCGGTCTCATGGCGGCGCATGTGGCTAGCTTCGTGGTCGCAACGATCTCGAACTATCTCCTGAACTCCCGTTGGGTCTTCGCGCACGACCGGGGGGCACGAAGGGAGCAGGACTGGCGGCGGTACTCGCGCTTCATGACTATCTGCCTGCTGGCCTTCGCGCTGCGCGGCGGCGTGCTCGCCGGAGCGGTCGAGCTTCTCGGCTGGCCTCCCCCAGCCGCCATCCTGCTCGGCGTCGGGGCGGCTGCGGTCGTCAATTATCTCGGCACCGCCTTTTTCGTCTTTCCATCATTGCGTCCGGGCGTGCCGCTCGACATCCGTTGGCGCGTGGCAGCGATCGGGGTGCTTGGATATGTCCTGGCCCTTCGGTTGGTCTTCCTCGGGATCGTGGACCTGCTGCCGGAGGAAGCTTATTATTGGAACTACGCACAGCACCTCGACATCGGCTATCTAGATCATCCCCCGATGATCGCCTGGCTGATCTGGCTGGGAACGAGTCTCTTCGGAGACACCGAGTTCGGCGTCCGCATCGGCGCCTACGTCGTCTGGATCGCGACCGCCTTCTTCGCCTTCCGGTTGACGCGCAATCTAGCCGGCAAATCGGCAGCGTTCGTCAGCGTCCTTCTTGTCGGTACGCTCCCGTTCTTCTTCTCCACCGGCCTGTTGATGATGCCGGACGCGCCCCTGACCGCCGCATGGGCTGGCGCGCTCTATTTCTTGGAGCGGGCGCTGGTTGCCGAACGACGCCGGGCATGGTGGGGCATCGGGATCTGTGCGGGTCTCGGCATGTTGTCCAAATACACCATCGCGCTCCTCGGACCCGCCACGCTGGTATTCCTCGTGCTCGATCCTCGGGCGCGGCGATGGCTGCTGCGGCCGGAACCCTATCTGTCGGTCGTCCTCGGGGTCTTGCTGTTCTCGCCCGTCATCGTCTGGAACGCCCTGAATGAGTGGGCGTCCTTCGCCTTCCAGAGTTCCCGGCGCCTTCAGGGTTCAGTGGAATTCTCGCTCCCGATGCTCGTGGTATGGGCCGCGGTCCTATTGACGCCATGGGGACTGTTGTCAGCCTTCGTCGCCTTCCTCTCCAGAGCCAGACTTACCAGGGAAGCGGAAGAGGTTAGGGACTGTGTCCGGAAACATCGCTTCATCGCGATCTACACGCTCCTCCCGCTTTCGGTCTTCGTGGCGTTCAGCCTGTTCCATTCGACAAAGCTGAACTGGACCGGGCCCGTCTGGCTTGCGCTTCTGCCGGCGATCTCCGCGCTGATTGTTGCGACGCCGGGCAAGACTTCCCGGTTTCGGGAGTTGATACGACGGCTTTGGGTTCCGACGATCACGGTAACGCTCGTGATTTACGGATTGGGCCTGCATTACCTCGTCCTCGGCTTTCCGGGCGGGGGATTCGTCGGCAGTCTCCGGAGTCTGCCCGTCGCCTGGGAGGAGTTTGGACGCGAAGTGAGAGCGATCGAGCGCGAGATCGAGCAGGCAACGGACACGGAGTCTCTACTCATCGGGATGGACAAGTATTTCCTGGCGAGCCAGCTTGCCTTCTACGCTCACAAGGATCACGACGGCGTCCCCAACTCCGTCGGCCGCGGGGTCCTGGGCAAGGACAGCCTCATGTACGACTTCTGGTTCAAGCCGGAGGCGATGCGCGGGAGGACCGCCATCCTGATCTCCCTGAAGCCTTGGGATATCGAGGAAACTTGGCTCGGCAGCCGCTTCGTACGGTTGGGCGAGATTGCGGAACGAGATGTGGTCAAGGACGGTAAGCTGGCTGGCCGGTTCTTCTATCGCGCCGGCTACGATCTCCAGCCGTTGCCATAGGAGGCGGTGGTACGGCTGCTGCCGAGTGAATGCCGACTGGATGCGGATATAGGAAGGATTCCCCACGATCACGTCAAGCCCGCCCCGTGCCGTCTCGGCGGGAAACTCGTCGGACCATGAGAGCGGGTTGACCTTCTCGAGCAGTTTGGCCGGCAGTGCGCCCCGCGCGGCCGCCCATTCGCCTGGCTGACAAGGCTGTTGCCCGCGCGCGGCGTTCCTTCCAGCTCCGGTAGGGCCGGTGTGCCGCTGCGTTCAACGTAATCGCGCAGGCCGGCCGCGCCTTTTTTCCTCCATCAGCTTCACGAGAAGGCTGAACCGGGCGACCTCGACGGCATTGGCGTCAATGCCCACGCCCCGGACATGGGCCAGCAGTATGCAGCGCTTTTCCTCCCAGGTGAGCCGCCAAAGCCCAGGGATGTCCCGCCCGATGTTGAAAGAGCGCGGCGGGCGTGGCTCGTTGAGGAGGCTACATCCAGATAAACCGGGCCGAGATGGAGATGGGATCGTGTCCCCGGACGTGGTGTAGGTCGAGGCAGAGGTGGTCACCGGGGATGTTCGGTTAGGGTCTGGGTTGCGAACCCCAACTCCAGACCGAAAGATCCACCGATGACCACCGACATGATGAAC
>NZ_JBMSDU010000049.1:0-4643 GCF_049445835.1 Ancylobacter sp. VNQ12
CGCGAAACCATCAAACAGCGTCGCTTGCTTCATCGAGATGCAGCGGCCTAATGTGACAAACCTGATGGACCAGAGCCTCCGTTAGCTCACGCCGCCGGTTGTCCCAAAAACCCTGACGACGGACAGGTTCGTCACAAGCGGACGTACTCAAAGCCCGAGAATGCGTCACGACCGGCGGCCTCCGTCACTCTCCAGTTGAGAAACATCCTCCACGATCTCCTGCCGCAGCTGTGGCCCCTTGGCGAGGCGCCGGCCGAGTGCGCGGGTGTAGGCTGCGTAGCGCTCGGAGAGCTTGGCCCGCGTGGCCTGGGCGGCGGGTTCGGGCAGCGCGGGGGTGGTGGCGAGCCAGAAGCGGATGAAGGTGGCGAAGGCCTCGGTCGAGATGCCGAGGTCGCGCTCCAGTCGCGCGAGGCGGCGATCGATCTGGCCGAGGCGCCTGGCAAGAGCGGCCTCCTGGCGCTCGGCACTGTCGGGGGACAGGAAGGAGGCGATCGCAGCCTGGGCGATCAGGGACATGGACTGGTCGCGCTGGGCGGCGTAGTGGGCCAGCATGTCCATGATGTCGGGCTCGAGATAGACCGAGATCTGCGCTTTCTTCGTGCGACCTGCCATGGCGATCACAGCTCCATGCCGTCATTGGGATTGAGGCTGACCTGCCGCGCCACACCTTGCATCAGTCCGGTCATGCGGCGGTTCCGGGTGGCGACGTCCTCCATCTCGTCGTCGCGATCCGTGTCGAACTCGAACTCATTCTCGATGGGCTGGCTTTTCTCGACCGGCTTGACGCGGCTGAGCTCGGGCTGATGCCGGTGTTCGGAGCCGGTCGGGTCATCGTCTCGACCTTCGTCCGCTGTGCTCCCGGCCGTACCCTCCTGGGGCCTGGGCAATGGCAGCGCGGTCCAGTCATCGTGTTGGACGGTCGGGCCACGAGAGGGCGTTGGCGGCGGCAGGAGCCGGTCCCGGAAGCGCGCATCCTCGTAGTAGCGGGCCTTCTTCGCCCGGATCGGCGGGGTGCCGGCGACCATGACGATCTCGTCCGTGGGCGGCAACTGCATGACCTCGCCGGGCGTGAGCAACGGGCGGGCGGTTTCCGAGCGCGATACCATGAGATGACCGAGCCAGGGCGATAGCCGATGGCCGGCGTAGTTCTTCATCGCCTTCATCTCGGTGGCGGTGCCGAGCGCATCGGACACGCGCTTGGCGGTGCGCTCGTCGTTGGTGGCGAAGCTCACCCGGACATGGCAGTTGTCGAGGATCGAATTGTTCGGCCCGTAAGCCTTCTCAATCTGGTTCAGCGACTGGGCGATGAGGAAGGCTTTCAGGCCATAGCCGGCCATGAAGGCAAGCGCGCTCTCGAAAAAGTCGAGCCGGCCGAGCGCGGGGAACTCGTCGAGCATGAGCAGCAGACGATGGCGTCCGCCCTTGGCCTGCAGGTCCTCGGTGAGCCGCCGACCGATCTGGTTGAGGAGGAGGCGGATCAGCGGCTTGGTGCGGTTGATGTCGGACGGGGGCACCACGAGATAGAGGGTCGAGGGAGCCTTGCCGCCGACGATATCGGCGATGCGCCAGTCGCAGCGCCGCGTCACCTCGGCAATCACCGGATCGCGGTAGAGACCGAGAAAGGACATGGCGGTGGAGAGCACGCCCGAGCGTTCATTGTCGGATTTGTTCAGAAGTTCGCGGGCGGCGCTGGCAATGACGGGATGCGGGCCAGCCTCGCCCAGATGGGCGGTCTTCATCATGGCGTCGAGCGTGGTCTCGATCGGCCGCTTCGGATCGGAGAGGAAGGCGGCTACGCCGGCGAGCGTCTTGTCCGTCTCGGCATAGAGCACGTGGAGGATGGCGCCGACGAGCAGCGCGTGGCTGGTCTTTTCCCAATGGTTCCGCTTTTCCAGCGAGCCTTCGGGGTCCACCAGGATGTCGGCGATGTTCTGGACGTCACGCACTTCCCACTCGCCGCGACGCACCTCCAGCAGCGGATTGTAGGCGGCGGACTTAGTGTTGGTCGGGTCGAACAGCAGCACGCGTCCATGCCGGGCGCGGAAGCCAGCGGTGAGCTGCCAGTTCTCGCCCTTGATGTCATGGACGATGGCCGATCCCGGCCAGGTCAGCAGCGAGGGCACGACCAGCCCGACGCCCTTGCCGGAGCGGGTCGGTGCGAAGCACAGCACGTGCTCGGGCCCGTCATGGCGTAGATAGTCGCGTTCATACCGGCCGAGGACGACGCCATCGGTGCCGAGCAGCCCGGCGATGCGGACCTCCTCCTTCTCGGCCCAGCGCGCCGAACCATAGGTCTCGACCCTGGAGACCTCGCGGGCCCGCCAGACCGACAGGGCGATGGCGACGGCGATGGAGAGGAAGCCGCCGGAGGCGGCGATCAACGCGCCCCGGAAAAACACCTCCGGCGCATAGGCATCGAAAAAGTACCACCACCAGAAGAAGGCCGGCGGGTAGTAGATCGGCAGGCCGAAAAGCGCGAACCACGGCGCGCCGAGTTGCGCCTGAAAGCCAAGGCTCCAGGCCACATATTGTGTGGCGCCCCAGATGGCCGCGAGCACGATCAAAAGGACGGTGAGGATCTGCCCCCAGAGGATTTTCGTCGCCGACATGATGATAATCCCTCTCGGGGGTCAGAGGCCAAGGCCGCGCTTGCGGCCGAAGCTCCAGTCGACGCCGCCATCGTCACGGGCGACGCCGGAGACATGCTTGCCGAGCTGGCGCTCCAGAGACGGCGACCAGGGCACGAACTGGAAGCCGAGCCCGTCATCGAGCATGGCGAAGCGACCGGAGGCGAGCACAAGGCGCTGGCGATAGGTGCCGGCGACATACTCGCCGGTGCCGGCCTTGTTGAACGGCAGGCCTGTCTCGGTGGCGAGCTTCTCCCCCGCGCTCTCTAGCTCGCGGCGACGCAGCGTCTCGATGAGATTGCGGGCGAAGACGACGCGCCGCCCCTGTCGTTCGGCCAGCCCCTCGCGGATGAGATGCTCGGCGCGCCGGTCGAGGGCCTGGCTCACCTCCGCGCCGAAGCCGCCATCCGACAGAGCGATGGGGTCACGCGCAATGGCCTGCCGGTCGAGCCAGGTGGCGCCGGGGGCGGTCACTTGCTGGGCGAGATCGAGATCGGAGCGCACGGCGAGTGCGACGCGCCGTTTGCCGTGGGCGTCATCGAAGGTCCGCAGCTCGACGATAGAGCCCGGCGCGCCATCACCGGCGGCATCGAGATCAGGCAGCCGGATGTGATGGGAGCGCCCGTCTACGCCATCGACGATGGCATAAGCGGAGCCGTGGAGTTCATCATCAAGGCCGCGGGCGACCAGCCGGCCGATGACCGGCACGTCGAGGCTCTCGGCGGCGAGGACATAGCTCGCGGTGCCGCGCTCGATACCGCGTTCGCCGAGGGCGCGGTGCATGCGCTTGATGATGTCGCCGCGCTCACCGAGCGTGCGCAGGGTGCCTTCCGCTTCCGGCTCCATCACCCATTGCGCGTTGCCGATCTCGGTGGCGAGGCCGAGCGCCTCGAGCTTCCGGAGGCGCCCGATCTTGAGCGCATGATGTTCATCCGGTTGTCGGCCGGGAACCGGCGCCATGTCGATGATGCCGCTCTCGCGGGTTTCGCGCATGAGCTGCCGATCGAGCTCGGTCCAGCGCTCGGCCTCGATCTGGCGTTCCAAACTCTGGCGAATGTCGAGCTCGGTGCGCGGGCCGAGTTCCTGGGTAATCAGGTCACGGGCGCGATCGCGCATGCCCTCGCTGATATAGTCGCGGGAGATCACGAGGTCCTGGCCATCGTCGCGGCGGCCTCGCACGATCAGATGCACATGGGGATGCTCGGTGTTCCAGTGATCGACGGCGACCCAGTCGAGCCCGGTGCCGAGGTCCTTTTCCATCTGCCGGGTGAGGTCACGGGTGAAGGCCCGCAGGTCCTCCATCTCCAGGGCGTCGTCGGGCGAGACGATGAAGCGAAAATGGTGACGGTCCTCGCGGCAGCGCTCAGTGAAGGCGTCGACATCCACGCTCTCGCTCTCGGGACCGAACATCTGCGCCTTATCGCCGTCGCGGGTCACGCCCTCGCGGCGAAGATAGGTGAGGTGTTGCCTGAGGGAGCCCGCGCGGGCTGTGTGTCGAACGACGCGGGCCTTCACCACGGCGCCGCGTGAGCGCGGCGTGATCCGGCGGCTGGCCTGAAGGCTGGCGACCTGCCCGCTGCCGAAACGTGAGCGGTGGCCGGCGGCGATCTTGCCGGAGCGGGAGACCCCGCCGCCGGCCTTCCGGGCCGCGGCAAGCGCCTGGGCGACGAAGGGGCGGGCCTGCTGGGCTCGGGTCGAGCGGATGCGGCCGGGACGGACGCGGAACTCGCGTTCATCGCTCATGGCGAAGCCTCGCAATGTGTAGAAATCTGCTGATTTTCAGCTATTTGGGGGACGCGTGAAACGTGTGGCTTGACTCCGCAATGTGCCGAAGCCTCGGGCAAACGCAGGCAGAACCAACATCCCGACCGCTGCGCAATGTGCGCTCTTTTATCCTGCCGTCCTAATCGGTTGTGCTTTGTCAGATCTGTTCGACATCGTCGTCTCTTCTCCATTGCATTCAATAATACGCTAAGCGGCGCCGCGCCGCACGACGGCTCCTGAGGCGAGAGTCCT
>NZ_JBMSDU010000050.1:0-4473 GCF_049445835.1 Ancylobacter sp. VNQ12
CGCCCTTCATCCCCCGCCCGCCCGTCTGAAACCAAAACGGGCAGTCTCACCGAAACCGGCTCAAGGGGGGTCAAAGTTGGACGCCGATCCCTCGCCTCAGGGGGGCAAACTTGCATGCCGAAACACAGAGGGCGGCTGACTTCTGGGGTATCAATATCGGCAACCCGAATGGTGATGCCCTGCACCCGCAGAGTATCGCCGTCTATGACGCAGTTTCTCCGCGTTTCCCGTCCGCATCGGGAATACGATGGCGTCCCGGTATCCGCCGAAAAGCAGCCGATCAGCATGGCCCCGCAAAGGCCCGCGCGGACAGCGGCAACGATCCGCATCTCGATAATGTCGAGCTACGCTGCCACCGCATCACAACAGGCGACCGCGACGAGGCGGGGGTGCATGCCGCTCGTAAACTTGTCTTTGAGCCACACTGCATCGATCTTCGCCATCAGGCTGGCAGCCGCATTGGCATCGGCACACAGGCGCTTCAGTTCATTGCGGAACGCTGCCTCGTAGCTCTGGTAGCTCGGAAACCGTTCGACTTTTCCCATGCGTTCGCACTGCTGGACGGCCAGCACGAGCGGATCGATGCCATCTCTGTGCGCCCGGCGGAGGGGTTCGTCTTCCACTAGGTCCATGAGACGGATACCACCCGGCAACTCGCCCCAGATGCGCTGCACCTCGTTCGCGAACGTCTCGTAGAAAGCCCTGAACCCTACATCGCTGTCCGCACCGGCGCTCATTGTCTCCCGGTCAACAGGGGCGAGCACAGGCAGCCGATAGCCGACTTCAATGGCGAGGGTTTCCGGCACCTTGCGCACGAAGGACGTGTACCAACTGGGCATGGCCGGTCTCAGGCCCTGCCGATAAGCGTAGCCGATCAGGGGTAGCTTCTTGCCCTTGTGCATCTGCTCATATTCGAACTTGGCCATCGTGATGGCGGCCCCGGCAATCTCAGACGACATATCACTGAGGAATTTATCGGTGATGGCGTTGGCGTCCTCGACCGATCCTCCTTTCCGCAGGATTTCGAGGTAGCCGTATGCTCGTACCGCCTCCTTGCCCGCTGCCGTGTTGAACTTCAGCAGCTTGTACCCGCAGAAGGCCAGTAGCCCGAGAATGAGGATGGTTTCCATCAGCTAGCCCCGTAGAGAAGGGCCTAGTCGCGGTACGTCCCCGCGATTTGCCCCTTGATCCTTTGGTGATCGGGGAGTTGGAAAACCGAGGTTGCTCGATCCCTGTGACCTTTAGTTCGGAGAACCTGGACATACGTCACAGGCTCCCCGACCATAGGGTCAAGGAGTTCGACACCCTTCCGGTGGGCATCTGACCGACAACCTCAGGGGTTTCCACGCCCCAGAGCCGCACGTACGGCTCCGCACTCTATGTCTCGCGTTCGCCGGTCACTGTCAATGCAACGGTGTTCTTGGGGGCAAAGCGGTACGCCTTCAACGCAGCGATGCCAAAGCCGGAGATTTTAGCGTATTGGCGGCACGCACTAACGAATGCGCCAAGCTAGTCGAAGTTCCTGAGATCGATGGCTCGCTTGTCTTCTATAGCATTAAGGGACTGTGCTCTTGCTATAAAGCTCTCTAAGTCGACATCAATCGTTGCAAGTGATTTCGATATTCGATCTCTGGATATACCATTTGCGATAAGCATTGATAGGCAACCAAAGAAAGCGCGAGTCGTTTCGACGCGGTTGGCGAGCAGAGCTCCCGAGGTCGGTTCGTCTGTATCACGAAGTGTTCCTCCCGCGCCGTGGGTCTCCTCGTAAACCATGCGGCGAACGCAGAGGTGATCATGAAGATTCTCGGTAGAGGCTCTACCGATTGGATCGATCGCGAGCATTTCACGAGTTGCGTCGTGAAGGGTCTGGAGGATTGAGAGCGTTTCGTTCCTTCTGCTCTCAATATCAATTTGTAGATCTGGATTCTGCAGAAGGTCGAGCAGGTTAATACCAAGAGATATTACAAACCGTATCGTATCAGAAGCGCGGCGTGCGCGATCATCATGGCCGAAATCCTCGTTTCGGTATGCATATAGATGTTCAGTCATCTCCCGAAGAGTCTGTGTTTTCTTCCATAGTTTGTGGAATGTGCTTGCGGGAGTAGGTGCCAAGAGTGCATGCGCGATGACGCGGTTTCCGAAAGCGTCTGGTCTCTTGCCCCAGATAACGAAGAGGGACGGTAATTCGCGCATGCGCTGACCAAGCTGGTCATCAAGGAACTGTTCTGGTTCTGAGGGCAGCGACTCAAGAATTAAACCATATTCTGGACCTCGCCGCTTATGCTTTTGTGCAGCGAGAATTCGCATTGCTTCAATGCACAGTTCGCTGTCAGCAGGAACATCTTTAGGGTTCAACTTGGTCCAAGTTTCAGTAGCCTCTGGCTCTATGAGCGCCTCGATGACTCGCCAGTCCGATCGGCCGCGACTGGTGAGGTCGGCAGGGAATGGTATCCGCTCTCCGTCGACTGACGACATCACTGAGCGAAACAGCCAGCCACCCCAGCGAAGAGCGCAAGCAGCTCCATCTTCACGCCGCCAAATGGCGGACGCAACGGCGCGAGACAGTTGCCACAATTCCTGTTCGGGGTCAGAGTCGCCCAGCCTTGTCGCTGGCCTAGGTAGGCCTCTTCGGAGATTATCCTGCACGACATATAGGAGCATCGGCAGCAGAAGTCGTCCGTTCCATGCTCCCTCTACATCGAAAGCAGGAAGTGCATATTGCATAAGGCGCTCCCAAGTCGAGAATCTTCGACCCGGATCGTGGAGGCTCCGATCTAAAATCATGGTTGGTTGGTAAGGCGCTCGGTACTCCTCCAATAATTGAGCAGCGAATTCCGTATCGATCTCGATCAATACGTCAAAGATAAACCAATCGCTTCGGAATGGAAATACATTTTGGATCGTACGAAGGCCAAACCATATTTCATTTAACTCAGGGTTCGCTTGCCAACGTTGTTGGGCTTCGTGCATCACAATCCTATCTCGCTGTCCGCGCGAGCCAGCGGGATTGGCGACATAGTCTCTGACGAGTGTACTTGCAATCCGGCGTATAGAGTGCCGCAAATTAGGGCGTTGCTCGACGCGCCGCCGTATAAGATAAATGAGTACTCGAATTGCAACCGGGTCGTTGTCAACGATATTGCCGACAAGTTTCCATCGCGCGACGCTAGGGCGGATACAGAATATGGCTAACGCCGCCTCGACTAAGAGCGCCCCACGCAAAGATACGCCGTCTGTGTCTTCGTCAGCAGAAAGCTCCTCAGCCGCCTTGTGTAAGCCGCTTGCGCTTTGAAGCCAATGGATGACATCCTCTCTATATGAGGTGGCTCGCTCAGCGCGTTCGCTATTGTTGGATATGGCTTCCTCAATTCGCCTCTTTACGATCGCAGATGCCTTAGGGCGCCACGCTTTTTCTAGATATTCAGCGACTGACGCGCCAAACTCTCTATAGTAACGATCTCGACGAGCTTCTTGCTCCTGGGCCTCCTCAGGCCATTTCACGGTTTATGCTCCCTGCATATTTCCATAGCCGATCGAAATAACGGTCCGCTTGCGTCCGACGTGCTGACCAGCCTCGACTATATGCATTCACAAGGTGGTGCGTGCCTCCAACATTCGCACCCCAATGCCACAGCTCATCATCGATGATAGCAAAGCGATCGTGTGGCAGACGAACGAAGCTCTTGCTGTCGCGTATGATCGTAATGTCGATCTTGAATGATGGGTTGTCGTGCTCTTGGCGATAGCGTTCTAGGTTCTTCAGTTGTGCGATTTGATCGGTATGCCCGATCTTTCCTTCAGTTAGAAGGCGAATATTCTGCGCGCGCGTCCGAATAAGGGCGTCTTTAAATACCATGGAGAATGTCGCTTGAACCTCATCATTGACCTTAAGTAGGAATGGATCAACGAGCCATATGCGATCTGCGGCTTGACTCACGGCATCCATGAACTGGACAGACCGTGCGCCAAATTCACCGCAGTCAAACCGATAACGCTCCTCATGTGCCTCTGGAAATCGAGGTAGGTCTGCTCTGGAGTAATTGTCATCGAGGGATGGCCACGCTAGTGCCGGGACGAGGCTGGGTGGATCAAGTGGGCGCGGCCGTTCCTGAAATACTCGAGGCGGCCCAATCGTAGTCATTCGCCCTCTCCGCCCAGAAGAAGGCGTGCTGCGTCATCAAACGCTTGCTCTAACCTGTCCAAGACGTCCGCGGAATGCGGTAATTTCAAAATCATACTGGCCCTCTCCCCAATTGCATTCAGCGAATTGCCGGAAAGCCAGACATCGCCATCTATCACAAGAAAACGGTCGTGAATCGGAGGGCTCCTACCGCCCTTCATTAGTAAGCGTCGTCCTCAGGCCACGCTACTGAGGGTGGGCTTGGCGGGATAGGCCCATGGCATGAGCTCATCGATGCGGCTGTTGGGGTGGCCCTCGACGATGCGGGTGATGATGTCCGTGAGGTAGGC
>NZ_JBMSDU010000051.1:0-4045 GCF_049445835.1 Ancylobacter sp. VNQ12
TGTCAGCCGACCGTTTTTCATGAGACTGGCGATCGCTTATTTTCAATGGGTTAGCCGATTCAGAATTTGTGAGACCGAGTCGGATCTGCTGAGACGGAACCGTCACGCGATTCAGTTATGGTGAGACTAGATTGATCGACCATCCGCGTGAATAGGCATGGAACGCGACCAGCTCGACGAACAGGAATGGCAGAACGCGCTCAGGTATGCAGATGTTCTACGACGGATGCCACAACGCCCGAGTGCAGCTGATGTCGCGGACGCTATGGCGGAGCTTGCCGTCAGTCGCGCGACCTTATTTCGGTGGCTGAAGCGGTACCGGGCGGAGGAGCGCGCCACAGCGCTCGTTAGTCGAAAGCCAGGGCGGCGTGCCGGAATCGACGCCTTTGATCCTGCCCTGAAGGCGATCGTCGACCGCAACATCACGACATTCTACGCCACACCCGAGAAGCCCACGTTGACGCGCCTGTGGAAGCGAATCTCGGCCGATTGCCGGGTGAGCGAGTTGGCGCCGCCCTCAATCAGACGCCTGAAAGGATACCTTGCGACGTTCGATACGGAAGCTATGACGCGCCGTCGCGAGGGCAAGGCCCGGGCCGACGCGCAGTTCCTGGCACTACCCGGCGAGCTTTCAGCGCATCATCCGCTGCAGATCGTCCAGATCGATCATACGAAGGTCGACGTGACGGTGGTCGACCCGATCGAGAGGCAGCCGATCGGTCGACCAATCCTCACCATCGCGATCGATGTCTACACCCGAATGGTGCTGGGCTTTTACCTGTCTCTGGAGGCGCCGTCGGTGACGTCGGTGGCGCTTTGCTTGACGCACGCGATCATCGACAAGACCCGCTGGCTGCAGGATCGGGGGATTTCGCTGGATTGGCCGACGAGCGGCCTGCCCGAGTGCATTCATGTCGATAACGGCGCCGAATTCCACGCGCGCGCCTTCAAGCGCGGCTGTGACGACCACAATATCCTCGTTTCCTATCGTCCGCCGGGAACGCCCCGGTTTGGCGGGCACGTCGAACGCCTGATCGGCACGATGATGGGGGCGGTGCATCTGCTGCCCGGCACGCATTTCTCCAATGTGCAGGACCGGGGCGACTACGATCCCGAGGCGCGCGCCGTGATGACCATGCGCGAGCTCGAGGCCTGGCTGGCGCTGGAAATCATCGCCTACCATTCCGATCTGCACCGCGGTATCGGCCGGCCGCCCGGTGCGGCCTGGCACGAGGCCATATCCGGGCGCCCTCCGCGGCAGGTGCGCGATCCGCTCGCCTTCCTGATCGACTTTCTACCATTTGAGCCGCGTGTACTGCGGCGAACCGGCATCCACATCAACAACATCTGCTACTGGTCGGACAGCTTTGCGCCTTGGATTGGTAGGTGCAGCGACAAGGTTCTCGTCAAGTTCGATCCGCGGGATCTGCATCGGGTCTTCGTCAAGCTGGGTGGGAACTATCTGATGGCGCCCACGCGCAACCCTGGACGCCCGGCCATCACGCTGTGGGAGCAGAAGGCGGCGCTGCGCGTGCAGCGGGCGCGCGGCCGCCAGGAGATCGATGAGGAAGCGATCTTCCAGACGATCGCTGCGCAGCGTGCCCTGGTCGAACAGGCAACCCGGGACACCACACAAGCCCGCAGGCTGCGCGCGCGGCGCGCTCATCTGCAGGCAAGGCCAGCGCTTCCGGCAAGCGCGCCGGCGGACGAGCCGGTGATCGCCTTGCCGCATTTCCCTGTGGAGGTATGGGAATGACGGCTTATCCGCATCTCGATCCCGCCGTTCAGGCCTATGCCGATCTGCCCGCGCGGGAGCGCATCGAGCACATCCGGGTGGATCGATGGATCGACTATCCGCGTGCCCGCCAGGCGCTCGACAAGCTCGAAGAGCTGCTGTTGTTTCCCAAGCGCGCCCGCATGCCCAACCTGCTGATCTTCGGCGCCTCGGGCATGGGCAAGACGATGATTATCGAGAAGTTCGTGCGCGCTCATCCGCCTCGGTTCGATGAGCGCAGCGGAATCCATCACCGGCCTGTCATCGTCGTGCAGATGGTCCCCTCCCCGGATGAGGGGCGGTTTTATCATCGCCTTCTGTCGGTGATTGGCGCGCCGCCGCCAACCCGCGCCACACTCGGGCAGCTCGAAACGCAGGCGTTGCGGCTGCTTCAGGAAACCGCGCCACGCATGCTGATCATTGACGAGGTGCAGAACTTGATCGCCGGCACCTACCGGGAACAGCGCCGAATGCTCAATCTGCTGCGCTTCCTCGGTAACGAACTGCGGATTCCCCTGATCTGCCTTGGCTCGCACGAGGCGCGTGATGCGATCCGCGGCGATGCCCATCTCAACAGCCGCTTCGAGCCGTACGGCTTGCCGCCGTGGCGGCACGAT
Source organism: Ancylobacter sp. VNQ12 (assembly GCF_049445835.1). Taxonomy (NCBI): domain Bacteria; kingdom Pseudomonadati; phylum Pseudomonadota; class Alphaproteobacteria; order Hyphomicrobiales; family Xanthobacteraceae; genus Ancylobacter; species Ancylobacter sp. VNQ12. The sequence goes on from NZ_JBMSDU010000051.1 coordinate 2,392, forward strand.
GCCGACTTCCATGGCCTGATCGGAGGTCTCCTCTACTCCTTGCCTCTGCGCCTGCCGTCCGAGATGACGGACAGCGCGCTCAAGCGGCTTGTCGAGGCCAATGGCGGCATCACGGCATCGATCTTCCGGATGGTGATCGAGCTCGCCACGGATGCCATCCTCTCGGGAACCGAGCGGATCACGCCGACTGCGATCCTCGATCATCGTGTCGCCGCGCCGGCGACCTTCGCCGCGGCCTAAACCGTGACGGGGGAGGGGAGGGCGCCGCTGCCTATCGTGCCGCCGCCCTTTCGAGACGAGCGGCTGAGTTCCTGGCTGGAGCGGATCGCCGACGTCTATCTGGTGTCCCTGGACGAGCTGCAAGCGCATATTGGTTGCGTTCGTCCGGCATTGCAGCTTGAGTTCGAGCCTGTGCAGGCCGACATGGAGCGCATCGCAGTCGCGACGAACAGTTCGGCCGAACGTCTGTTCGCCATGACCTTCCGTGGCGCACCGCCGCGCTATCGCAGCCTGCTTCGACCCAGCTCCAGAGAGATTTGCCCGGCCTGCTCGCGCGGCACGCAACGACCGCAGCGTCTGAGAGGCTGGTCGTTTGCCTTTGCGTTCTGGTGCGATCGGCACCGTGAGCCACTATTCGGCGGCGAAATGAGCGGCGTCAGCGCGCTCGGCGATGAAGCATCAGGCCGTCGGGGCGCGGAAATCCTGCTTCAATGGGCAATGGAGAGGGAGATTGCCGCGATTCCTGTCGGCTCGGTGCTGTCGCTGCTGCTTTCGCCGTCTCGGAAATCGTCGCCTCCGGCACCGTGGGAACTCGCGTACTTGCCGCTCCCGCGTCAGCGCGATCCTTCCGTTCTGTCGCGACCCTGCCGGCGCCCGGTTCTGAGTGTCGTGGTGCCGGAATTCAGGGCTGCGGTGCCGACTAGCGATCAGCGTCTGTCTTCAACCATCGCCGATCTGCCGAGTGCGCCACGGGCGGAGAGGTACGCGCTTGCCATCGGCGTTGCCCGGGTCCTGAAGAATCCGGTCGACACGATCGTTCGTGTTCTGGAGGCTTCCGACGAGTTCGGCCAAAAGAAGGTAATGGCGCTGATCGAAGGATGGCCGGCGGCAATCCGCTACGCTGTCGGACGTGCCGCTCCCTGCACCAGGCACAGAGGGGAGGCCGGAAGAGCGGTGACAGGTGCCCGTATCAGCCATCAACGGGTTCAAGCGCTCTCCTGATCCCCAAAAAAGCTGGAGGCCCGCCAAGGCCGCTCAGAAGCCCGCAGGCGGCCACTAGCCGTTTTCCGATCCTTGCCTCGTCCAACCCGTTCGATCGGCCTCAGCGGCCTCCTGACGAGGTCGATGGAATGGGGTCTGCGTCTGCATCCGGCGACGTCCGCCGAACAGCAGGCTGTCTTCAAGATGTGCGAACCGCGCTTGGCCGGGCTTCCGCGCTGATCGGGGCGGTATTCCCGAGACAATGCCCATCCAAACCGGAAATCGTGAGACTGCGTAACAAGGCGCGCCTCTGGCTGGGAAAGGCGTCTGGAGACCAACGATTTCAGTCTGTTAGCAACGCGCCCAGCTCTGGATCTGGCAGGCTGTCTCACGAAAACCGCTTTAAAAAACGGCTCGACGGCGGCCGAGTCTCACGAATTCCGGTCTGCTGACA
>NZ_JBMSDU010000052.1:0-3872 GCF_049445835.1 Ancylobacter sp. VNQ12
ATATTGCCCCCTTGCTGTGCAAGAATGCGCATACGAGGATGGGGCCATGCATGGTTTCGACTGGGGCGACCTCAGATTCTTCCTCACCGTGGCACGGGCCGGACGCCTGACCCTCGCGGCGCGCCAGCTGCGGGTCGATCATGCGACGGTGAGCCGGAGGCTCGCGGCGCTGGAGGCGGTGCTGAAGACGAAGCTGTTCGAGCGCTACCCGCAAGGATATCGCCTGACCGAAGCCGGCGACCGGTTGATGGTCGCGGCGGAGACGATCGAATCCACCGCGATCGAGGCCGAGAGTGCGATCTCCGGGACGAATTCAGCCTTGTCGGGCACGGTGAGAATCGGCGCTCCGGACGGATTCGGCACCTATTTCCTCGCGCGGCGGCTCGGTCCGCTACTGGCGCGGCACCCGCTCCTGACCATTCAATTGGTGCCCCTGCCGCGCGTATTCTCGCTTGCCAAGCGCGAAGCGGATCTGGTGATCACGATCGACCCGCCTGACACGGGCCGCCTGCACCTGCAGAAGCTAACCGACTACACCCTCGGACTTTATGCCAGCGCCGAGTATCTCGATCGCCACGGCCCCATCGCCGACGTCTCGGAACTGCGCTCGCACCGCATCGTGTGCTACGTGGCCGACCTGATGTTTTCCAGCTCGCTGAACTATCTGAGCGAACTGGGCATTCCGGACTCCCTACGCTTCGAATGCGCCAGCGTGATCGGGCAGATGGAGGCGACAATGGCAGGGATCGGCATCGGAGTGCTGCATGACTATGTCGCGCAGAGTCATCCGGCCTTGCACAAAGTTCTTCCGCACAAGGTGAAGCGAACCTATTGGATCGTTGCTCACGACGATGTAAGGACTATTGCGCGGATGAACTATGTGCGCGAATTTATCATTAACGCCGTGGTCGCGGAAAAATTCCTCTACTGACGAATACATATCGGGTATTGTTTCAGGAGCTACCGTCGCGGGATACGGCAGATCTGCGGCGTCATATACTCTTGCTGCTCGGGGATGATCCGAATGCGATGGCCTTCATGCATTGAAGGAACAGTTTTCGGTGTTCCCTCGGCACTGCCGCCAGAAGCGTATTCTGCAACGACGCCGCACTCTCTACCAGTTGAAACAGGGCGCTGGTTCCCGCTGGGGTGATGCTGACCTTTGTCGAGCGTCGGTCGCTGCCATTGGTGGTTCGGCTGATCAGTCCGCGGGCCGCCATTCGGCGGATCATTTCCCCAAGTGTGCTGCGGTCGACGAAGATGGCGCTAGCCAGCTCCGACAAAGTCAGGGTTCCTTTCTGGTGCAAGGTAAGCAGCGCGCCGAACTGCTGCGGCGTGATGTCCGATTGTCCTGTCAGCTGCTCGTAGAGGGCAGTGGCTCGGGTTCCGATCACGCGGACCATGAACGCGGCTCCCTCCGCTAGATTCAACGTTGCCGCGATGTCTTCAGGTCCGGATGAGGGCACCTTCTGCGGAGAATTCCTGGGCGTCATATCGGCGGCTATCTCCTTATAATATAAGTCTATCATAGTCACAGCAAGATCGGCATAGGCTGGTGCTTGCCTGTCCGCGAATAATCGTGATAATGCGTATACTCAATAAATTGAGCATTGCCCCCTCTACCTCACAGCCGCTGTAACGGAATTCCCCGACCGCTAGCGGCTGACCAACGCAGTCTCGTGGTCCGTCTCGGCCGGATGCATGTTCGCCCCGCCTCCTCCGGCCACCGGCTCACTTTGCCGCTAGCGGCGGCGCGGTCAGGATCTCCTTATGCACATAACGAGCGACGCGAACGCGAAAGTCCTGGAGCACCTGCTGCGGGAACGCCACAGCTGCCGTGGTTTCCGGCCTGATGCTGTCGACGACGCCGTCATCACGCGCATATTGGGCATGGCGCAGATGACGCCGTCATGGTGCAACACCCAGCCTTGGCAGGTGATCGTCACGCGCGGCGCCGCCACCGGCCGTTTCCGCGACGCCCTCCTGGCACATCTCGATGATCCGCGGCAGCCCGACATAGCTTTTCCTGCGCGGTACGACGGCGTCTATGGTGTGCGCCGGCGCACGAGCGGGTTCCAGCTCTACGCCGCAGTGGGTATCGAGCGCGGCGACCGCGAGGGCTCGGCCCGCCAAGCGCGGGAGAATTTCCGCCTGTTCGGTGCCCCGCATGTGGCGATCGTCACCACCAATGCGATGCTGGGAACTTACGGCGCCGTGGATTGCGGAGGCTATGTCACCAGCTTTATGCTGGCCGCGCAGGCGCTCGGGGTCACGAGCATCGCGCAGGCCTCGCTCGCCTCGCTGTCGCCCTTCGTCCGGACGCATTTCGACATCCCGCCGGACCGGCTCATCCTGTGCGGCATCTCGTTCGGCTACGAGGATGCTGTACACCCGGCAAACGCCTTCCGCACCGAACGGGCCGTGGCCTGCCCCGCTTGAGTGGTCCAGTTTGATCCTAATGCATTGTCGGCCTTTGTGCCGGGTTTGATGTTGCCGGAGGCGGCAGGACGACAGCCGGCGCCGGAGGCCTATAGCCGAGTGCGGAATGAGGTCGCTCGGTGTTGTAGTGTTGCCTCCAGCTCTCGATGACGATCCTGGCCTCGGCAAGGCTGTAGAAGATCTCGCCATTGAGGAGTTCGTCGCGGAGCTTGGAGTTGAAGCTCTCACAATAGCCATTCTCCCACGGCGAGCCTGGCTCGATGAAAGCGGTCTTGGCGCCGACCGCCTCGATCCAGTCCCGCACCGCCTGGGCGATGAACTCCGGGCCGTTGTCCGATCGAACATACCCCGGCACGCCCCGCAGTACGAACAGGTCTGTCAGGACGTCGATGACGGCGGTCGAGTTGAGCTTCCGGTCGACGCGGATCGCCAAGCATTCCCGGGTATATTCGTCGATGACATTCAACATGCGGAACTTCCGGCCGTTGTGGGTGCGATCCTCGACGAAGTCGTAGGACCAGACGTGGTTGGGATATTCCGGCCGCAGCCGAATGCAGGACCCGTCATTGAGCCAGAGCCGGCCTTTCTTCGGCTGCCTGGCAGGCACCTTCAGCCCCTCTCGCCGCCAAGATCCGCTCGACCCGCTTGAGGTTCACCATCCAGCCGGCGGCGTGCAGCAAGGCCGTGATCCGGCGATAGCCATAGCGTCCGTACCGGGTGGCGAGTTCGACGATGTCCGCGGTCAGGGCTGCCTCGTCGGCACGGCCCGCCGGCACCTTGCGCTGAGTCGATCGATGTTGCCCCAGAACCCGGCACGCCAGCCGTTCCGACACGCCGAGCTTGATCACGACGTGTTCGACACAGCGACGGCGCCGGGCGGGGCTCAAAAGTTTCCCGACGCAGCTTCCTTCAGGATCAGCTTCTCCAGCGTCAGATCCGAGACAGCCTTGCGCAGCCGCTCGTTCTCCTTCTCGAGTTCCTTCAGCCGCTTGACCTGGTCGCTCTTCAGCCCGCCAAACTCCTTGCGCCAGCGGTAATACGTGAACGCCGTCACCCCGATCGCCCGGATCGCTTCGGCAACGGGGCGCCCCTGCGACACCAGAACGTCGACCTGCCGAAGCTTCCCGACGATCTCTTCAGGCTTGTGCTTCTTATGCGCCATTGCGCCATCCTCCAAAGGCCCGAAAGCCTACTTCACGGAGGACCACTTTTCAGGGGGCAGGCCAGTCGGCAGCGTCCTCAAGGGTTCGGTCAACGCGGCCGTGGACTCGGCGGGCAAACATCTCGCCAAGGAACTGGCACCACGCTGTCAATCGGCATGGAAACTTGACCCCATATCGGCGCCGAATATTGACCCCGGGCTGGGGCATTGACCCCACTGCCGCGGAGCGTTGGTGTGGCGCAGCGGCAGTGGGGTCAATGGTGGCGGAGGT
>NZ_JBMSDU010000053.1:0-3641 GCF_049445835.1 Ancylobacter sp. VNQ12
GCTTCATGCGTGCGTCCGAGCGAACGACTTACTCTCGCGCACTTGGTGGCCTGGCCACCTCCCTATCTGTCAGAGGGACCGCATCGGCACGAGGATGCCCTTCCATCAGTTCATTGCAGCGCTGCCGATCGACCGCCTGATTTGTTGTACGTCCCGGACTGGCGGCGCGCCAAACTGCCGAAGATATTCGCGACTGAACTGCGAAGAACTCTCATAGCCGACCGCGAAGGCGACATCTGAAGCGGTTCGGTCTCCCGAGAGCAGCAGCTGTCGCGCCTCCTGCAGTCGGAGTTGCTTCTGATACTGGATCGGGCTCAGGCCCGTCAGTGCCACGAAGTGTCGATGCAGGCTGGCACGGCTCATGCCGCTTGCGTCGCACAGTGCCTCGATGCGCAGCCGCGTATTGTGATGGTCGCGGATCCATTCAACGGCACGGCGAATGCGGCCAAGCGCTCCTTCGGGCCGTGCAATATGGCGCAGCAGGCGCCCCTGCGGACCCTGCAGGAGACGATAAAGCAATTCCCGCTCCGCCATCGGCGCCAGAACCGGAATGTCGCCGGGGGTATCGAGCAGAGCCAGCAGGCGCAGCAGCGTGTCGCGCAGGGGCGGCGTCATCGGATTGATCGCGATCCCGATGCCGGGCGCATCAGGGTCGCGCACCGGCGGCATGGTGGAGGCGACTTCGGCCAGCAGCGCGGGGTCTAGGACGAGCGAGACCGCGACATAGGGGCGGCCATCTTCGGCATTGTGTATCTGGCCGCTGAGCGGCAGATCCAGCGCGCTGACGAGATACTGCGCGCAATCGTAACGCAACAGATTGTCCTGGATCGCCACATCCTTCGCCCCCTGCAGGATGAAGCAGATCATCGAGCGATAGAGGCATGGGGACGTGCCGGAGGTCGCTTGCCCCACGCCGATCTCCAGGCGCGGGATGGACGTCACGGTCATCCCTGGTCGTGCGTGGCGCAGGGCAAGGGCGATATGCGGCTGGAGTTCATCGGTCATCATTGTCCTATTGCATAGTTTGCGATTTCCGCAAAGAGCTTGAGACGATCAGGCAAGACATTGAGAGCATTGGGCGCGCGAGCGCGGCCCGTGCGGCCTATCTGGTTGGCATCGGAACGGGGGCGCCGCGGTGCGGCTCTCCGGCGGGCCCATTCAATCAGGGACAGACCATGACCAAGCAGATCGCACTCATCACCGGCGCCAGCCGCGGCCTCGGCCGCAGCATGGCGCTGCATCTTGCCAAGCGCGGCGTCGGCATCATCGGCACTTATCGCAGCGGTAAGGCGGAAGCCGACACACTCGCTCGCGAGATCGAGGCGCTGGGCGGCAAGGCCGCGATGATCGCGCTCGACGTCAGCGACACGACGAGCTTCCCGGCCTTTGCCGCGACGGTCGCGCAGACGCTGAAGGCCGAGTTCGGCCGCGAGCGCTTCGACTATCTCGTCAACAATGCCGGCCACGGACTGTACGGGCTTACGACCGACGTGACCGAGGAGCAGTTCGACTCGCTGATCGACACGCATCTGCGCGGCCCGGTCTTCCTGACCCAGAAACTGCTGCCGCTGATCGTGGATGGCGGACGCATTCTCAATGTCTCGTCGGGCTTTGTACGCGTCACGATGGCGGGCTACGGTCTCTACGCGGCGGCAAAGGCGGCGATCCAGACGCTGACCAAGTTCATGGCAGTCGAACTGGGCGCGCGCCAGATCCGCGTGAACGCGATCGCGCCAGGCGCCATCGCCACCGACTTCTTCGGCGGGGCGGTCCGCGACGATGAAAACGTGAACGCCTTTATCGCGCAGACCATCGCACTCGGCCGCGTCGGCCTGCCGGACGACATCGGCGGCGCGGTGGCGGCCATCCTGTCCGACGATATGGGCTGGGCGAACGGCACCACCTTCGACATTTCGGGCGGCCAGGCGATCTGACCCTCGTGCCGCCCTGCGTTTCCATTCCGGCCATCGAGAGACCATCATGCCCGACGCCAGCCTGACCCTCATCAGTCATCCGCTCTGCCCGTTCGTTCAACGCGCGGCTATCGTTCTTCTCGAGAAGAACGTGCCGTTCGAGCGGATCAACGTCGACCTCTCGGCCAAGCCCGACTGGTTCCTGGCGCTCTCGCCGACGGGCAAGGTGCCGGTGCTCAAGGTGGGCCAGGCCAACGGGGAGGACGCGATCCTCTTCGAAAGCATGGTGATCTGCGAATATCTCGAGGAAACGCAGGGCGGCGCGTCTATGTATCCCGACGATGCGCTGTTGCGCGCCCGGCAGCGCGCGTGGATCGAGTTCGCCACGCCGACCCTGGCCGAGGCTTGGCAATTCCTCAACGCCACCGACGCGGCGATCGCCGAGGGCAAGCGGGCCGCGTTCCGCGACCGGCTCCAGAAGCTGGAGGCGGAGCTGGGGTCGGGGCCGTATTTCGCCGGTGCCGACTTCGGCATGGTCGATGCGGTCTACGCCCCGCTCTTCCGCTATTTCGCGATCATCGATCCCGCTGTGTCGCAGGCAATCTTCGAGGGCCTGCCGCGGGTCGCCGCGTGGCGAGCGGCGCTGGCGGCGCGCCACAGCGTTAGGGATGCGGTGGTCAACGACTATGCCGATCGCTTCCGCGAACATCTGCGCCAGCACCAAGCAATCCTCGCGACCTGACACTGCGCGCGGGGACAGGCGCCCGAACTATCTCATGCCATTCAAAGGACGATTCCCATGACGACTCATGCACCACGCGAAGCCGGTGCCAAGAGCGCGCTGATCCTTATCGAATATCAGAACGACTGGCTGGCACCCACCGGCGGCATCAATGGCCAGTTCCAGGACCGCGAGCAGTTCGACACGGCCGTCGCCAATTCAAAGAAGGCGCTCGAAGAGGCCCGTCGTCGCGACATGGAGGTCATCCACGTCAGGATGGTCCTCGAACCGACCTACCGCGTGCTGGGGGAGGGGAAGTACGGCCTGCGCAAGATGGTGCGGGACTACGGCTCGTTTCTCGGCGAGCAGACCGAATTCTTCCCGGGGTTCGAGCCTCGGGATGGTGAATATGTCATCAGCGAGCGGACCGGCGGCAGCAGCGCCTTTGCGGCGACCACGCTCGACAGCTATCTGCGCAACAATCGGATTTTCGACATCTACGTCATGGGCTTCGCCCTGCGGCAGTGCGTTGAGTCGACCGTGCGCAACGCCCACGACCTCGGCTATCATACCAACGTCATCTACGATGCGTCGGCCGCCTTCACTCGGGAACAGCAGACCTCGTTCCTGAGCGACATCGCTCCCTTCTATGCCAATGCGATCACGACGCGACAATTCCTGACGCGGGGGTGAACCGTTGCGATGCTCAGTTCCACTGATGTGTTGCTGAGCATCAGTGTTCTGATGAGCGCGCGAGCTGCCGCCCTTGATTGGGCAACGTGCCCGCGCGCTCGGCGGTTCTGGCCGGATGCGGCTGGTCCATTCAGAGATCGCGAAGTGGCTTCTGTCGGCCGCTCGAAGTCGGATGGTTCCGGCATGGTTACCGGCGAAGTTCCACCCCCGTGGCCCTGCCTGAGACAGGCGTCAAGCGTTGAAATGGCTACGGTGGGCCTGAAAGAGCCCGCTGATGAAATCCATCACGATGCGCACGCGCGCAATGTCGCGTT
>NZ_JBMSDU010000054.1:0-3311 GCF_049445835.1 Ancylobacter sp. VNQ12
GCGCCGGACCTCAACCTCCGGCTCAAGTCTATGGTCAAGCCCAGACACAAAACGATCCTCCAATCAGGATCGTCAGACTGCGCTTTCACGCCCAACCTATGAAGGTGCCGCCGGGACCACGCTTACCATCAAGTACCTGGACAGTCTCGATGATGTTCGGCCACAGAGCGCGGGGTGGTGGTGCATTCAGGCCAAACGCCGGACTGTCAGGATCGCTGTGTTGATGCCCCATAGTCAGGAGTTCATACGGCTTGAAATGGCGTAGGCCGAGGCCGGAAACGAAGGTTGTGAACTCAGCGAGAAATCCCGGGTCAACTCCGCCTCCCAGCACTGTACTTGCTACCGATGCGGACGCTGATAGTGCCGCTCCCTGCGGGATCGGCGGCGCTGATATGGCGCGGTGGATGGGCATGTTCTCGGCTGCATCGAAGTACGTCTCAATCTTCTGACCATACGCGACAGCCTGCCCGCTACCATTATAAACCTCGGCGAAATCCTCCCATTCTTCGCGCCGAAGTTCGTCCAAGATGTTGTTTGATCTACAAAAATCGAAGAATCCGCACACCTCCCAGCGTTCTGCCGCAGCCATCGCGTCGAACATGGCTTTTGCAGACGAGTAGCCGACAATCGTATGATTGGATCCGAGTATTTGAGCTCCACCTATGCTGATCGAAAGGCATGCGGCCTCATCATCGCCAAGTTTTTTCGCGAAGTGGAAGACATCGTATTCGCGCTGTTGATCACCATGGAACGTCTGCCACGAGCCCTGTGCTGTCGGCCGCCAGCGGTGATTTTTCCACGACGAGCCCGGCACGCCCGCTCTGCCACCATACTGGAAGTGTGCATCGAATGTTGCAGGGCTATACTGTCCCCAATATTTAAAGTACTTGTGATTTTCAAAGCGAATTATTGGCTGCCCGGGATGATGGGCCTCCCCACCGCTTTCAACCTGCCATACCGCCAGCGCGGCCTCGACGGGTATCTTGGCTAGGTCTGCCAGTACGTTCAGTAATCCGCCAATGCGATTGTAGGTAATCGACATCGCCTTTTGGGCTCCGGTCCCGGCCACTGCGATCGGGGCGGCGGGTGTGAGGGAGGCGGTCTGCACGGCAGGATCATCTTTGAAAAACATCTCAGCCCCCTAGTTGGTGTTATAGTACCGCTCTCTCTCCGACGAGATCCACCGTGCCTCCGGCGCACATGTGCCCAGTGGTTGCCGCACAATCTCCGTTGACGATCGGACGACCTACGAGACTTCCAAGGTCTGGCCGACGCCTATCTCGCCAAGCTTCGCATCCAGGAGGGTCAGCGTTCGGCTTCCGCGCACCTCACCAGGCCCAAGGTTCACCAGAAACCGCACTTCAGTTGGTGTTTGCCCGGTCACTGGCCACGTCACCTGTTGTCCGTTGATCGACGCCTTGACCGCAATCACGCGGTCAAGATTGGCACCCTGGAGTGCAATCTCCCTCGGCCCCTGGCCGGCCGTATAGTTCGTGGGGATAAGGCTCGACACGATTGGGGGCGCCAAAGGACTGGCCCGCTCGCTGCTCTGCGTCGCTGTCTTGGAACCGAAATAGAAACTCGATATCGACGTAACAAGCGTGCCGACGAGGACCAACACCTGCTTGGCAAAGTCGACCCCTTCTCGTGATGCCCCTTCCCGAATCCACACATTGAAGCCGGGCCCGCTCATATTCTGAATGCTCACGATATTCGTGTCGCCGTAACGGGCCTGCAGCGCAGCAAGACCACCGGCATCCATCAATCCGACGAGCGTCAGACGCCCGTCGGCAATACTCCCGTAGAGATAGATCGACAGGATCGCGAAAAGGACGATCAGCATGAGCGCGATCACCGCTCGGATCGATCCTTCCGGGAGGGCAAGGGCCTGCGTCCGATCCTGCAGGTCGTAGGTGGCGAACACCACCGACATTGAACAAAGCAGAATCACCAGCACAATCACGGCGCCGATCGAGAGCATCGGCAAGCCGACCACGATCGAGATCTCGCTCGCGTACAGGAAATAAAAGGCTGCGGCGATGAGAATGGCCACAACCGTTGATGCGGCCACTAGGACCAACGTCGTCGGCTTGGCCATGACCTACTGTCCTTTGGTTTGAGCTGGAGGAAGACAGATCCCATCATCGGTAAGAGAGCAGAGACGACGTGGCCCGGCGGTTAAATCACCAGCCAACGTGATGTCGACCACATCGTCACCATCCAAATCGGCAAGGATCAGCGGACTGTGATTGAGACGGATAAGTGCCTCGCGCCGAGCTGATCCGCTTGCAACCTCAGATTCGGTCAGGAGCGGAATTGGGTCCATGCGGCGAGCCTGCGACTTACAGGATCCGTCCTTATCTATTCCCAGTAGTGCGAGTTGTAGCGCGACGGACGGCTTGTCACCTGAAGTCGTCCGCACGCGGGAAAACACCGCTATACAGCTTCCGTCATTCAGGCCAAGCACTTGCGGCGGCCGCAAAAGCCACTCGGCTTCCAAGCCGGGACGGCAGCGGATCGCGTCAGCATTCACAACAGGCGGTTCCGCGCCATCCGCGTCGTGGGTAGCGGCCGGCAAGGGCCATTGGCGCATCTGCACAACACCCCCCTCAAGGTTGGGCGTTGAGTCGCTGAAGCTTGCCACGGTTGGATTTACCGTCGCATCTGGTCCGCGACGCGTCAGAAGCATCGCGGGTTCATCGTCTTCACGAAAATCGGCAAGTGACACACTTCCCAGCGAAAAGGCCTTGTCATCATCGGTAGAAGCGGGATCGTTGGGCTCAACAGCGGCCCGACGCAGTGAGGCGCTCTCACGGTAGTTCTCGTCTCTGCGGGTCCAAGCGATCGCGGGGTATTTGTCGCCCGGCGTGTAAAGGGCGAAGGGTGCCGCGGCGAAATTGCGGTAGCGCTCATGGTCCGTGCGACGCGGCATGGGAGAGAAGTGATCAACGATGCTCAACGGTTCCTGCGGTTGATGATCGCGGCGAGGGATGGTGTCGAATTTAACGGAAACATGCACGAAGCAAGGTGCATTGCCGCCGTCGTCTCGGCACGAATGGGACCTCAGTGTCACCAGTGACAGTGCCGTCTGAGCTGCCATCCCGAGATCTGCAGGCCAGAGCCGATCGAACTGCGGATCCTTTGGGTCCTTTCGGCCAAGAGTAATGGCCACCACATGCGGAGCGTAAGCGCTCATTTCAGAGCACGTCGTAAACCGGCTTGAAGCGGTTCATGGTTCATGCGTTCATGCCGGCTGTTTTTTGAAGTTGAAGGGCAGCAGGTCGTCGATATCGGCGTCTCCGGGACGCTGC
>NZ_JBMSDU010000055.1:0-3174 GCF_049445835.1 Ancylobacter sp. VNQ12
CGAACAGGAATACCTGCGCTGGCGGCGCGAGGAACCGCTCATCCTGAGCGAGGCCGATCACATCATGCTGCGAGCTTTGGGCGAGAACCTGCCGCAGGTCTGGCACGCTGCGACCACGTCGGCCGACGCCCGCAAACGCATTCTGCGCTTCGTGGTCCGCGAGGTCGTTCTCGATCAGAAGCGCGATCGTGGGCAGGTCTGGATGAAGATTGTCTGGCAGACGGGCGCCACCAGCGAGCATCGGTTGCAGCGACGCGTCCATGCCTACCACGACTACGCGGACCCTGACCGGCTACGGCAGCGGGTGGCCGACCTCAATGCCGCCGGCAAGATGGACAAGGAAATTGCCGCCGTGCTGAACGCCGAGGGCTTCGTCGCGGCCCGCGGCTGTGCCTTCAAGGGCGAGAACGTCTGGCTTCTGCGCAAACGCTGGGGCATTCCGACCGTCAAGATCAACGGCGTCGCTGCGAACCCGCCGCGCTGGCCTGACGGCACCTATTCGATCCAGGGTGCGGCAGCGGCACTCGGCATCACCTCCCAGACGGTGTTTCACTATCTCGCCCGCGGACTCCTGGCCGGACGGCAGTTGATCAAGGGCCAGCCTTGGAAAATCGACCTCTCGGACGATCAGATCATCCAGCTTCGAGCTCGTATTCGACGCACCAGACGATCGATAAAGGAGGCATCATGAAATCGTCGGGTCGGGGAAGATCCGGTTCCACTCACCGAAGGCGAGGTTGGTGGTGATCAGCGTTGATCGGCGTTCGTAGCGGGCGCTGATCAGCTCGAACAGGACGGACGTCTCGGCCTGATCCTTGGCGACGTAGGCGAGATCGTCGAGGATCAGCAGGTGGTACTTGTCGAGCCGGGTGATGGCGGCTTCCAGGGAGAGCTCGCGGCGAGCGACCTGGAGCTTCTGGACGAGGTCGGAGGTGCGGGTGAACAGCACGCGCCAGCCATTCTCGATCAGCGCCAGGCCGATCGCCGCGGCCAGATGGCTTTTCCCGCCGCCGGGCGGGCCGAACAGGATCAGGTTCGCGCCCTTTTCGAGCCAGCCGTCGCCGGAGCAGATCGCCATGACCTGGGCGCGCGAGATCATCGGCACGGCGTCGAAGGCGAAGCTGTCCAGGGTCTTTCCGGGCGGAAGGCGCGCCTCGCCGAGATGACGCTCGATGCGCCGCCGGTCCCGTTCGGCGATCTCGTGCTCGGCGAGCGCCGCCAGGAAGCGGGCAGCGGGCCAGCCTTCCTTGTCGGCGCGCTGGGCGATATCGGGCCAGTTCAGCTTGATGGCGGGCAGACGCAGGTCGTTGAGGATGAGAGCCAGCCTCTGTGCGTCGATCGGGTGAGTGACCGGTGTCATGCAGCGGCTCCCGACAACAGCACGTCATAGACGGCGAGCGGGACGAGTTCGACGGTCACCACCGGCAGCTCGGCAGGGTCTGGCGCGAAGCGTCTTCGTAAGGCCGCCATGTCGGGAAGGCCGCCTGCCGCCAGCACAGAGGCGAGGATCTCGGCGAGCTCGGCTTCGCAGGCGCGCTCATGCGCCAGAGCCAGGAGATCGACCATGGTCCGGCAGGCGACGCGCTCAGGCAATCGTTCGACGAGGCGATCGAAGGTTCGCCGATAGGCCTCGCGCGGGAACAATCGGTCGCGATAGACCAGGTTGAGGAGCGCCATCGGCTTGCGCCGCAAAGCGTGGATCACATGGCGATAATCGACGACATGGCCATGCTTGCCATTGCCGTATGATCGGCCGCGCAGCAGCGTCATCAGCTTGGAGCCGCCGATGAACACGTCGAGCCGGTCGTCATAGAGCCGGACCCGCAGGCGGTGCCCGATCAGGCGGGATGGCACGGTGTAGAACACCTTCCTCAGCGTGAAGCCACTGCTCGAGGTGACGGTCACGATCGTCTCCTCGTAATCGCAGGTCCGGCGATCCGGCAGCATCTGGAGATGGCCGCGCTCAGCGTCGATGCGCGCGGCATTGCGACGATTCTTGGCGGCGACCGTCTCATCGACGAAGCGCCGATATCCGGAGAGATCGTCGAAGTCGGCACTGGTGCGCAGCAGCAGAGCGTCGCGGATCGCGGCTTTCAGATGGCCATGGGCGCTCTCGACCGAGCCGTTCTCGTGGGCAACGCCGCGATTGTTGCGCGTCGGCGTCATGCCATAATGAGCGCACAAGGCGTCGTAGCGCCGCGTCAGATCGGACCTTGCATCAGCGTCGAGATTGCAGAACGCCGCTGACAGGCTGTCGCTGCGATGCTCAGTCGGGCTGCCGCCCAAAGCCCACAGGGCATTCTGCAACCCCTCGGCCAGTGCGACGTAGCTTTCCCCGCCCAGGATTACATGGGCATGCTCGAAGCCCGACCAGGCGAGCCGGAAGTGATAGAGACGATGGTCCAGCGCAACGCCGGCGACTCTGATGCCGAGATCGGCCATGTCGGTGAAGTCCGACAGACCCATCCGGCCGGGTTCGTGGATCTGCCGGAAGATGATCTCCTGCTCCACGCCATGGAGGGCTCTCCAGGCGCGGATGCGGCGCTCCATCGTGCGGCGGACGCCGGGATCGAGATCGGGATGGCGACGCCGCATCTCTTCGAAGATGCCGATCGGCCGCAGCCCCGGTGCCGAACGCAGCAGCGGCACGATCTCGGCGTCGAAGATTGACGCAAGAGGGTCGGGCCGACGGCGCCCACGCGCCCTGTCGGCTTGCGAAGGCAGGCCTGGATTGCCCGAGATCCGATACCCCGTCGCGGTGCTGAACCCAGCCTTCGCCGCCGCGATCGCGACGGCGTCGTTCTGTCGGAACTTCATGAAGAGCCTCATCTGGTGATCGGTGACGTGGCGGCCGGGCACGCAAGGTCTCCTCCATGTGAGGAGACAGCTTGCGGCAGCTGGCCGGCCGCGATCACCAGCGACGACGCTCCCCAAGAAGCTCGCCTTCGTCGGGGGCACGACAGCTACGGGCTACGCCCTACGCTGCCGCCCCCCGACGATTCTCACTTTGATTGTCGCGCAACTCGCATCGTGATTGTCGCGTCGCAGTCGGCCGACGTGGTCGCAGCGTGCCAGACCTGCGGCAGGTTCTCGCCCAAAGCTCGCAGCATGATGTGATCGGCCTCGCTCAGGATGAGCGGTTCCTCGCGCCGCCAGCGCAGGTATTCCTGTTCG
>NZ_JBMSDU010000056.1:0-2554 GCF_049445835.1 Ancylobacter sp. VNQ12
GTAAGCGCGAAAATCCCTGCACCTATTCATTGGCGGAGCATTGAGGGATTCTGTGTCCACAACGGAGACTGTGGACACAATGACATTGAATGGCATGGGCCTTTCGGGGCCGCTTCGGGTGACCAAGGTTCTTCGCAACGGGAAGCGGCGGTTTGACCCTGTTGAGAAGGAGCGCTTGATCGATGCGGCCCTCGAGCCAGGGGTGTCGGTCGCAGGGCTTGCGCTGACGCACGGGATCAACGCCAATCAGTTGCGCAACTGGATCAGGCTACGCCAGCGCCGAGAGACGGAGAACGCGTTGACGGCTATTCCGATCAACGTGCCGCCGGCCTTCGTTCCGGTGGTGGAGGCAGCGCCCGTCGCGCGGCCGCCGTCTACGTCGGCTCGACCGACATCACCACGGGTGCGGTTAAAGGCGTCGCTACCGAACGGCGTGCGGCTTGAACTTGAAGATGCGGATACGCAGGTTCTGTCGGCGATGATCGAAGCGCTGGGACGTTGCGATGTTCCGGCTGGCTGACGATCTGCGCGTCTATCTTCACCGGGACCCGATCGACTTCCGTGCGGGGATCAACAGTCTGGCGATCCTGGTCGAGCAGTCTATGGGCCTCAACCCGTTCGAGCGCGCGGTGTTCGCCTTCTGCAATCGCCGCCGCACCCGGATGAAGCTGCTGTTCTTCGACCGGTCCGGCTTTGTGCTGGTGCTGAAAGCGCTGACGGAAGACAAGTTCCGGTGGCCCCGGCGGCAGGAGACGGTGGTGAGGCTCGACGCCGAGCAATTGCACTGGCTGCTTGACGGCATTGATCTCGACGCGATGGTCCGCCACCCGGTTCGGCAATATGAACTTGTCGGGTGAATTTGTCCGTTGACGTATGGGAGGGCTTCAGATTCAAGAATACGATGAATCGAGCCGGCACCCCGACCGTTGCGGAATTGATGGCGCTTCTGGCGGCGAATGCGGCCGAAATCGCTGTGCTGAAGGCCGAGCGGGAAGCTCTCGCGCAGCGCGTCTTCAAGCTTGAGGAAGAACTGGCGCTCGCGCAACTGCATCGTTTTGCGCCGCGCAGCGAAAAGCACATGGATCGCGTCTTCAACGAAGCCGAGAAGAGCGCCGTTGAAGGGGACGACGAGGGCTGCGACGAGACGGATTGCGTTGATCTGCCGAACACGGGATTGCCGGAGACCGAAAAGGCGGAAGGCAAGAAACGTGGACGCCGGCCCCTGCCGGCAAACCTGCCACGCGAGCGCGTCGAGTATGACCTTGCCGATGATCAAAAGATCTGTCCGTGCTGCAGCAACCAGATGCATCGCATGGGCGAGACCGTCTCCGAGCAGCTTCACATCGAGGTGACGGCGAAGGTTTTGCAGAATGCGCGGTTCAAATATGCGTGCCGCCACTGCGAGCGCACCGGAATCAGCACTCCTGTTGTCATCGCGCCGATGTCCGCGCAGCCCTTGCCAGGCAGCATCGCCACGGCCTCGACGCTGGCCTTCGCGTTCGTTCACAAATACGTCGACGGCACGCCGCTCTATCGCCTGGCACAAGCCTTCGAGCGCGCCGGCGTTCCTGTCAGCCGCGGCGCGCTGGGCCACTGGGTGATCGGTTCGAGCGAGAGGCATCTCATTCGCATCTACGACGCGCTGAAGCTGCGGCTGCGATCCCAGACCGTCATCCATGGCGACGAGACCACGGTTCAGGTGTTGAAGGAAGAGGGCAAGAACCCCACCAGCATCTCGTATATGTGGGCCTATCGCAGCGGCGAGGACAGTGAGCGGCCGATCGTGCTGTTCGATTATCAGCCCGGTCGCGGGCAGGAATATCCGCAGACCTTCCTCGGCGACTATCGCGGCATCTTGATGAGCGACGGCTACTCGGCTTGGCGCACGTTGAAAGGCGCCACGCATGTTGGTTGCATGGCTCACGCCAGGCGGCGCTTTGTCGACGCCCTAAAGGCGAGAAAGAAACCCGGCGGGCCGCCGGCGCAGGCCCTCAAGTACTTCGACCAACTCTACCGGATTGAAAGGCAAGCGCGGGACGAAAAGCCGGATGACGGCGAAACGCAGGCCGACTACATGCGTCGCTTTCGCCAGAAACATAGCGTTCCGGTCCTGAACGCGCTCAAGGCGTGGCTCGACGCTATCGCTCCGAAGCTCGTGCCCGACACCAAGCTCGAAGATGCCGTCTCCTATGCGCGCGGCCAATGGGAATATCTTACGCGCTACACCGAAGACGGCAGGATGCCGATCGACAACAACCTTTTGGAGCGCGACATCCGAATTTTTGCCACCGGAAGGAAAAGTTGGCTCTTCAGCGATACAGTCCAGGGGGCCAGGGCCAGCGCCGTCATCTATAGCCTGATGTTGACCTGCCGGGCCTGCCGCGTCGAACCCTTCGCGTGGCTGCGCCACGTTCTCACAGAGCTGCCGCAGCGTCCCGGAGACGCCGATATCGACGACCTGCTGCCCTTCAACTTCAAAAAACAGCCGGCATGAACGCATGAACCATGAACCGCTTCAAGCCGGTTTACGACGTGCTCTGAAATGAGCGCTTAC
>NZ_JBMSDU010000057.1:0-2514 GCF_049445835.1 Ancylobacter sp. VNQ12
CGTACCCCTCCGGCGAGGGCCGCCTTGCGGAGGTTGCGCGATGACGTGAAGTCCTAGGGGTAATCCTAGGAGTAGTCATATGTCCCTTTCGCGAGTGGAGGTGATCACCTCGGTAGAGCGGCGTCGACGCTGGCCGCGGGCCGAGAAGGAGCGTCTGGTGGCCCTGGCACTGGAGCCCGGGGCTTCAGCGTCCGAGATCGCCCGCTCGGCTGGGGTGCATGTGAGCCAGCTCTTCCGCTGGCGCAAGCAGCTCTGTGAACGCGGGGCACCCCCGTTGCCAGGTTTCCTGCCGGTTGTCGTCGAGCCGCCAGCGGAACTCGCGTCGCCTCCTGATGGGCCATTGCCGCGCAAGCGCAGGGTCCGTCACGAGAGCCGCATCGAGATTGAACTGGCTTCCGGAGATCGACTGCGGCTGGAGGGCGAGGTGGATGGCCGAACGCTGCGCGCGGCGATCGCCGCCCTGAGGGCGCGATGATCCCAGTCCCGGTCGGTGTGAAGGTGTGGCTGGCGACCGGCCACACGGACATGCGCAAGGGCTTCGCCTCCCTGGCGCTGCAAGTACAGGAGGTCCTGAAGCGCGACCCGCTCGGTGGCCATATCTTCTGCTTCCGCGGGCGGCGCGGCGACCTCGTCAAGATCATCTGGCACGACGGGCAGGCGGCGAACCTGTATGTGCGTCGACTGGAGCGCGGCCGCTTCCTGTGGCCCTCGCCAGCGGACGGGGTCATCGCCATCTCGTCGGCGCAGATGGGCTATCTTCTCTCCGGGATCGACTGGCGCAATCCGGTGGAGGCCTGGCGCCCAACCTCGGTCGGCTGACGCTTTTTGCCTTGCGTTTGCAACGGGCTGTGATTCCATCGCTCCTATGAGCACGCCCGCTGCATCGCCCTCGCTGCCCGCCGACCTGGCGGCGGCGCATGCGATGATCCTGGCCGAACGCGCCAGGCGGATCGAGGCCGAGGCCGCAGCCTCTGGTGTCGAGGCCATGATCGCCCACCTCAAGCTGACGATCGAGAAGCTCAGGCGCGAGCTTTACGGCCAGCGCTCCGAGCGCACGGTGCGGCTCATCGACCAGATGGAGCTCCAGCTCGAGGAACTGGAGGCCAGGGCGAGCGAGGACGAGATCGCGGCGCAGGAGAGTGCGCGCCTGGCGTCACTGCCGGTACCCGCTCCACGCCGGAGGCCCGTGCGCAAGCCCTTTCCTGAGCACCTGCCGCGCGAGCGCGTCGTCGTGCCGGCGCCGACCAACTGTCCTTGCTGCGGCTCGATGAAGCTGTCGAAGCTGGGAGAGGACGTTACCGAGACCCTGGAGATCGTGCCGCGATCCTGGAAGGTGATCCAGACGGTCCGCGAGAAGTTCACCTGCCGCCAGTGCGAGGCGATCACCCAGCCGCCGGCGCCCTTCCATGTGACGCCGCGCGGCTTCATGGGGCCGAACCTGCTGGCGACAATCCTCTTCGAGAAGTTCGGGCAGCATCAGCCCTTGAACCGTCAAAGCGAACGCTACGGCCGCGAGGGTATCGACCTCTCCGTCTCGACGCTGGCCGATCAGGTCGGTGCGGCGACTGCGGCGCTGAGGCCTCTGCATGATCTGATCGCCCGGCACGTCATGGCGGCGGAGCGCCTGCACGCCGACGACACCACCGTACCGATCCTGGCCAAGGGCAAGACCGATACGGGCCGGATCTGGACCTATGTGCGCGACGACCGCCCCTTCGGCGGCGCCGACCCGCCGGCGGCCTTGTACTTCGCCTCGCGCGACAGGCGGCAGGCGCATCCGGACGCGCACCTCGCAGGCTGGCGGGGCATCCTCCAGGCTGACGCCTACGGCGGTTACAACGGACTGTATGATCCCGCGCGTCCGGGTGGATCGGTCACGTCGGCGCTTTGCTGGTCACATGCCAGGAGAGGCTTCTTCGAACTCGCCGACATCGCCGCAAGCGCGCGGCGCGGGCCCGGTGCCGCGCCGGTGTCGCCCATCGCCCTGGAGGCGGTGAAGCGCATCGACGCAATCTTCGACATCGAACGCGGGATCAACGGCTTGAGCGCTGAGGAGCGTCGCGGCGCCCGGCAGGAGCAGAGCCGGCCGCTCGTCGATGACCTGCACGCCTGGCTCGGCGAACAGCGCCTCACGCTCTCGCGCTCGGCGACCGTCGCCAAGCCGATCGACTACATGCTCAGGCGCTGGGATGGCTTTGCGACCGTCCTCAACGACGGCCGTGCCTGCTTGTCCAACAATGCCGCGGAGCGCGCCCTGCGCGGCTTCGCCCTGGGACGCAAGGCATGGCTCTTCGCTGGCTCCGACCGCGGCGCCGACCGCGCAGCCGCCATGGCGACCTTGATCACCACGGCGAAGCTCAACACCGTCGATCCGCAGGCCTGGCTTGCCGATGTGCTCGACCGCATCGCCGGGACGCCGCAGAACCGGCTCGCCGAACTGCTGCCATGGAACTGGCAAATGCGAAACTGCCAGACGCCATAGCTGCCACAGCGCGGCCCTCGCCGGATGCTTAC
>NZ_JBMSDU010000058.1:0-2481 GCF_049445835.1 Ancylobacter sp. VNQ12
AGCGCCGGACCTCAACCTCCGGCTCAAGTCTATGGTCAAGCCCAGACACAAAACGATCCTCCAATCAGGATCGTCAGACTGCGCTTTCACGCCCAACCTATGAAGGTGCCGCCGGGACCACGCTTACGTTGTGGCGGATGGCCCATGATTTGATGGTCCTGGAAGGATCGCCGTGCCCTTTGGCCCGCAGGATGCGCAGGATCTCGTTGGCCACCTGCTTGTCACGGGGATGTCCCAGGCCAGTCGACAGGTTGATGATTGCGGTCAACGTCTCCAGCGCCCGGACTACAATCGGATCGTCGATCAGCACTGCGGGAGGTTGCTTCTCCTGTCCGTGAACATGGACGCTCCATCGGGCGGCCCACCCATCGGCCTCACCGGGCACCCAAGGCACGGCGACGGCTCCGGCGATACCTTGAAGCCCATCAACGAAATCGAGAAGCGCCTCGTTTGCATAGTAGGCGATGACGACCGAATTCCGAGCTTGGAAGCCCAGGGTTTTAATCGTCTCACCTCGAAGCTTGCCGCCCCAGGACAGACTGACAGCTTTTCCCTTGATCAGTGCCTTGGACGCCGCAGGACCTAGAAAGCGCGACAGACCCGTACCATCGAGTTGGCCCTTAGTATGGGTGAGCAAAATGGTTTCCACGACTCCGGTGGCCTTGGCGATCTGCTCGGCATAAGCTAGCGCCAGGCCGAAGGTTTGTTCATCCTGGCTGTCGAGCGGGACGAGAATGCGAATGATCTTGGTCATGGTGCGTATGACGAGATTGAGTGGAAATAAGACCCTACAGAATGAATACAGCATGTGTCGGGATTCGTAATCGCAAATTGGGCGCTGAGCAGTGCCGCTGACGCCACCTAGCGCAATATCACGGGGGGGCATTACGGTCGCCGATCTGCCGCGCGGCCTGTATGATCATGAGCAGCATGCATACGTGCGCGACCGTGGGCGGCGGCGGTATCACCCGTTCGCTTTTGACTTCGACTCCACCCCGATGAGCCTCGAGGATCCCGGCGAGCATTGGGAGGAGGAGGTGAAGTGACGTTGCCCCTGCTGGCTAATCCAGATTGAAGTTCGTTCTGGCCCATAGAGAGGACCAGAACATGAGGCGCAGCCGCTTCACGGAAGAGCAGATCATCAGCATCCTGAAGGAGCACGAGGCCGGGGTGCCGGTCTCTGACCTGTGTCGCAAGCACGGGGTCAGCGACGCCAGCATTTACAAGTGGAAGGCCCGTTTCGGCGGGATGGACGTGTCGGAGGCCAAACGGCTGCGGGCGCTCGAGGATGAGAACGCCAAGCTGAAGCGCATGCTCGCCGACGCCATGCTGGACAACGTCGCACTGAAGGATCTGCTGGGAAAGAAGTGGTGACGTCCGCTGCCGAGCGCAGAGCTGTCGCCCACCTCATGGAAGTCCATGGGATGAGCGAACGGCGGGCGTGTAAAGCCACCGGCTTCTGCCGCATGACCATGAGATACAAAGCCAGGCGCGGGAATGATGCCTCGCTGCGTGAGCGGATGAAGGCCATTGCCCAGGAGCGAAGGCGGTTCGGGTACCGGCGTCTCCACGTCATGCTCAGGCGGGAGGGCTTCCGGGTCAACCACAAGCGGCTGTTCCGGCTCTACCGTGAGGAACGGCTGATGGTCCGCCGGCGGGGCGGTCGCAAGCGGGCGATCGGGACACGGGCGCCGATGATGATTCCGCTGCGACCGAACGAGCGCTGGTCGCTCGACTTCGTCGCCGACCAGATGACCGACGGCCGCCGCTTCCGGATGCAGGCCATCGTGGACGACTGCACACGCGAATGCCTGGCGCTGGTAGCGGACACGTCACTATCCGGGGTGAGGGTCGCGCGCTAACTCGATCGGCTACTGGCAGAGCGCGGCCGGCCGAAGATGATCGTCAGCGACAATGGCAGCGAGTTCACCTCCAATGCCATTCTGGCCTGGGCCGACGCGGCCCGGGTCGAGTGGCACTACATCGCTCCCGGCAAACCGATGCAGAATGGCTTCATCGAGAGCTTCAACGGCCGCCTGCGGGACGAACTGCTGAACGAAACACTGTTCTCCAGCCTGAGACCCAGGCCAGAGCCGCTCTCGCCCGGTGGCAGCTCGACTACAACACCGACCGGCCGCACTCGAAGCTGGGATGGCAGACGCCAACGGGCTTCGCCTCAACGTTCCACCCGCGGCGGGATCAGACGCTCCGCACCATGAATGGCTCCGCGTCCGTTCCCGCCGCTCCCCGCGCCCGAGAGGGCAAATCCAACCGCCGGAGCGAACTCACAGCTGGATAGAAGTTGGGGGCAACGTCAGACTGCAACATCGAGCTGTTGGGCTTGCAGGAGCGCAGTAAGCATCCGGCGAGGGCCGCGCTGTGGCAGCTATGGCGTCTGGCAGTTTCGCATTTGCCAGTTCCATGGCAGCAGTTCGGCGAGCCGGTTCTGCGGCGTCCCGGCGATGCGGTCGAGCACATCGG
>NZ_JBMSDU010000059.1:0-2454 GCF_049445835.1 Ancylobacter sp. VNQ12
GTAAGCGTCGTCCTCAGGCCACGCTACTGAGGGTGGGCTTGGCGGGATAGGCCCATGGCATGAGCTCATCGATGCGGCTGTTGGGGTGGCCCTCGACGATGCGGGTGATGATGTCCGTGAGGTAGGCCTGGGGATCGATACCGTTCAGCTTGGCTGTCTCGACGAGCGAGGCGATGACGGCCCAGTGCTCGGCACCGCCGTCGGAGCCGGCGAACAGGGCGTTCTTCCGGGTCAGGGCCAGGGGGCGGATGGATCGCTCGACGATGTTGTTGTCGAGCTCGATGTGCCCATCATCGAGGAAGAGGCCAAGCCCTGCCCAGCGCGAGAGAGCGTAGCGGATCGCTTCGGCGAGCTTGGTCTTCTGGCTGATCAAGGCGAGCTTTTGCCGTAGCCACGGCTCGAGGGCATCAATGATCGGTTTGCTCCTTTGCTGCCGTGCGTCCCGGCGCTCCTCCGGGGTGCGGCCACGGATATGAGCCTCGACGTGATAGAGCGCGGCGATGCGCTGCAGGGCCTCGTCGGCGATCGGCGCGGGGCCGGTCTGGGCGAGCTCATAGAAGCGCCGCCGCACGTGCGCCCAGCAGAACGCCAGGTTCACGGCGGTGCGTCCGGCCAGCGCCTTGTAGCCGCCATAGCCATCGACCTGCAGGATGCCGCTGAAGCCGTCGAGGTGGGCCATGGGCCGCTCGCCCTTGCGGTCAGGGGCATAGACATAGGCGACGGCAGGCGGATCGGCGCCGCCCCAGGGCCGGTCATCACGGGCATAGGCGAAGAGCTGCCCCGTCTTGGTCCGGCCCCGCCCGGGATCGAGCACCGGCGCCGTGGTCTCGTCGGCGAACAGCTTCGGCGAAGCCTTCAGCATCGCCAGCATCCGCTCGTGCACGGGGCGCAGCAGGAAGGCCGCGCGCCCGACCCAGTCGGCCAGCGTCGAACGATCAAGCGTGACACCCTGACGGGCATAGATCTGGGCCTGACGGTACAGCGGCAGATGATCGGCGTACTTCGAGACCAGAACCTGGGCGACCGTTGCCTCGGTCGGGATACCACCCTCGATCAGCCGAGCCGGCGCGGGTGCCTGCACCACCACGCCTTCGCAGGAGCGGCAGGCGTATTTCGGCCGGCGCACCACCAGCACGCGGAACTGCGCCGGCACGATGTCGAGCCGCTCGGCCACGTCCTCGCCGATGCGGTGGAGCCGGCCGGAGCAGCAGGGGCAGACATCGCTCTCGACATCGACCACCGTCTCGATGCGCGGCAGATGGGTGGGCAACGCGCCGCGGTTGGCCCGACGCTTTGCGATCCGCTCTGCTTTTGTCGCCGGCGCGTTTTCCTCAGATGCCGCAAAACCTGCGGCCTCCACCTGCTCGGCCTCTTCCAGGGCGAGGAGAAGCTGGTCCTCGGGTAGCGTCTCGGCGCGCCGACCGAAGCGATGGCGCTGCAATTCCTTGATGATCTGACGCAGCCGCTCGATCTCCGCCTCCCGGGCGATCAGCATCGCCTGGAGCGTCTCGGGATCACGGGGAAGCTCGGAGCGGAGCGAAGCCATGACACCGATTCAA
This sequence comes from Ancylobacter sp. VNQ12, assembly GCF_049445835.1. Taxonomy (NCBI): domain Bacteria; kingdom Pseudomonadati; phylum Pseudomonadota; class Alphaproteobacteria; order Hyphomicrobiales; family Xanthobacteraceae; genus Ancylobacter; species Ancylobacter sp. VNQ12. Next base: position 1,560 of record NZ_JBMSDU010000059.1, read on the forward strand.
TCATATTCGCCAGTGGCTTGCGAGGCTTTTCAGCTCGCCGCGACCGGCGTCCTCGTCCGTTGCGGCTCATGCACACGGCGCCAGTCCAGGCCCTCGAACAAGGCTTGCAGCTGGGCCGCCGTCAGCCGCAGTGCGCCGTCCTCGATCTTCGGCCAGCGGAACTCGCCATCCTCCAGGCGCTTGGCGACCAGCACCACGCCGGTGCCGTCCCAGAACACCAGCTTCACCCGATCGGGACGCTTGGCGCGGAATACATAGACCGTGCCCGAGAAGGGATCGGCACCCATCGTCTCGCGCACCAGGGCGGCCAGGCCTTCGGCCCCCTTGCGGAAATCGACGGGTTTCGTGGCAACCATGACCCGGACTGCGCCGGTCGGACCGATCACAACCCGACCTTCAACGCGCTGAGCACCGCCGTGATGGTCGCCGGTGAGGCGCCGTTCTCGATCGTCACGCGGGCGCCGGCGACCTCAATCTCTATGGCTGCGGTGCGACGTTGCCGGCCACGCCGCTTCGGTCGTGACGGTAGGGCGGACGGCTCAGATGCGGGAGCCGGCTCCGGCGCGACGACCGCCGGCACAAAGGCCGGGATCATCTCGCTCGCCTTGCGCGCCTCCCGGCGCCAGGTGAACAGTTGCTGCGGCGTCAGACCGTGGCGGCGAGCAACCGCCGACACTACGGCGCCGGGAACCAGCGTCTCTTCCAGGATCCGCGTCCGCTCGTCCGCCGTCCAGCGTCGCCGCCCCAGCGCGCCGTTGATCACTTCGAAGCGCCGGACCTCAACCTCCGGCTCAAGTCTATGGTCAAGCCCAGACACAAAACGATCCTCCAATCAGGATCGTCAGACTGCGCTTTCACGCCCAACCTATGAAGGTGCCGCCGGGACCACGCTTAC
>NZ_JBMSDU010000060.1:0-2249 GCF_049445835.1 Ancylobacter sp. VNQ12
TGTGTTTCGGCATGCAAGTTTGCCCCCCTGAGGCGAGGGATCGGCGTCCAACTTTGACCCCCCTTGAGCCGGTTTCGGTGAGACTGCCCGTTTTGGTTTCAGACGGGCGGGCGGGGGATGAAGGGCGTGGATACGATTGCGCGGATCCGGCGCGAGTTTTCGGTCCGGGGGAAGACGATCAAGGAGATTGTCCGCGAGCTTCACGTCTCGCGGAACACGGTGCGCAAGGTGCTGCGCTCGGGCGCAACGTCGTTCGAGTACGAGCGGAAGGTTCAGCCGCAGCCGAAGATCGGGCCCTGGCGCCCGGATCTGGACCGGCTGCTGATGGCCAACGAGGGCAAGCCGGCGCGTGAGCGTCTGACGCTGATCCGGATCTTCGAGGAGCTGCGTGGCCGGGGTTACCAGGGTAGCTATGACGCCGTTCGCCGCTACGCGCGGGGTTGGCGCCGCGAGCAGTCGGCCGTCACCGCCGATGCCTATGTCCCGCTGAGCTTCGCGCCCGGTGAAGCTTATCAGTTCGATTGGAGCCACGAGATCGTCGTCGTCAACGGCGCGACGACCAAGGTGAAGGTCGCCCATCTGCGGCTCTGCCACTCGCGCATGCTGTTCGTGCGGGCCTATCCCCGGGAGAGCCAGGAGATGGTCTTCGACGCCCACGACCGAGGCTTCTCCTTCTTCAAGGGCGCCTGCACGCGCGGCATCTACGACAACATGAAGACGGCGGTGGAGACCATCTTCGTCGGCAAGGAGCGCGCCTATAACCGGCGCTTCATGCAGATGTGCAGCCACTACCTGGTCGATCCCGTCGCCTGCACGCCGGCCTCGGGCTGGGAGAAGGGCCAGGTCGAGAACCAGGTTGGCCTTGTGCGCGAGCGCTTCTTCGCGCCCAGGCTCAGGGTCAAGAACTATGACGAGCTCAACGCCTGGCTGATGGATCAGGTGATCGGCTATGCTAAGGCGCATCGCCATCCCGAGCGGCGCGACCTGACGATCTGGGAAGCCTTCGAAGCCGAGCGGCCGAGCCTCGTTGCCTATGCCGGGCGCTTCGACGGATTCCATGCGTTGCCGGCGGCGGTGTCGAAGACCTGCCTCGTCCGCTTCGACAACAACAGGTACTCGGTCGCGGCGAGCGCGATCGGCCGGCCCGTCGAGATCCGCGCCTATGCCGATCGCGTCGAACTGCGCCAGGACGGCCGGATCGTCGGCGAGCACGCCCGCTCCTACGGTCGCGATCAGACAACCTTCGATCCCTGGCACTATGTGCCGGTGCTGGCCCGCAAGCCGGGCGCCCTGCGCAACGGAGCGCCCTTCAAGGACTGGCTCCTTCCAGCCGCGCTGGACCGCGTACGTCGGAAGCTCGCGGGAGTGCGGGATGGCGATCGGCAGATGGTCGATATCCTGACCACGGTGCTGAGTGACGGCCTGCCGGCGGTCGAAGCCGCCTGCGCCGAGGCGCTGAAGCAAGGCGTGCATTCGGCCGACGTCATTCTCAACATCCTGGCCCGACGCCGGGAGCCAGCCCCCGCGATCACCATCATGACGCCCGATGCGCTGCGCCTGCGCCATGAGCCCACCGCCGATTGTGCCCGATACGACAGCCTCAGGAGAGCCGTGTGATGGAACGCTCGGAGATTCTCGCCACCATGGGCGAGCTCAAGCTCTACGGCATGAAGGCCGCCTTCGACGAGATCATCACCACGGCGGTGAAGCGCCAGCACGAACCCCAGCGCATCGTCGGCGATCTGCTATCTGCGGAGATCGCCGAGAAGCAGGCCCGCTCGATCAAGTACCAGATCACCATCGCCAAGCTGCCTCTCGCCAAGGATGTCGGCGACTTCGTCTTCGACGGCACGCCGCTCAACGAGACGCTCGTCCACGACCTGGCAGGTGGCAACTTCATCGCCCATCAGCGCAATGTCGTCCTCGTCGGCGGCACCGGGACCGGCAAGACCCATCTCGCCATCGCGATCGCCCGAGCCTGCATCCGTGCCGGCGCGCGGGGACGCTTCTTCAACGTCGTCGATCTCGTCAACAAGCTCGAGGCCGAGGCCCGCGCCGGCAGGCAGGGTCGCATGGCCGACTATCTCTCGCGCATGGACTTCATCGTCCTCGACGAACTTGGCTATCTGCCCTTCGCCCAGTCCGGCGGCCAGTTGCTGTTCCACCTGATCAGCCGTCTCTACGAACAGAGCTCCGTCATCGTCACCACCAACCTCGCCTTCGGCGAATGGCCCTCCGTCTTCGGAGAC
>NZ_JBMSDU010000061.1:0-2052 GCF_049445835.1 Ancylobacter sp. VNQ12
GTCGGCCGACGTGGTCGCAGCGTGCCAGACCTGCGGCAGGTTCTCGCCCAAAGCTCGCAGCATGATGTGATCGGCCTCGCTCAGGATGAGCGGTTCCTCGCGCCGCCAGCGCAGGTATTCCTGTTCGACCGCCTCTACCGCGCGCAGCTTGTCCTCCCAGATGCGCTCCAGTGAACGCGCTACCAGACGGTTCTCCGGCTCGACCATGTCGTATTGGCGTCGCGCCCGCTCGGCCTCGTAGCGGGCCCGCTCGCGCCGCAGCGCCCACTGCTTGTCGAGCTGGCGCGCTTCCTCCTCGATCTGCCCAAGAGCCGCGATCGCTATGGCGATCTGGTCCGGCGCCAGGGCATCGAGAAGGATGCGTTCCACGAGGCCGTCGATCGGCAAAGCCCGGACCTCCTGGCAGAGCGCACCGTTGCTCTGATCGCGGTCGGCGCAGCAGCAATAGACCGGATAATCGCCGTGCGGTCCCGAATAGCGCAGGCTCATGCGTCGACCGCAGCGCCCGCACGTCGCGATCCCCTGCAGCAGCGCGCAGCCCTTGCGCGGCGCGCCGGTGTGTCCCGCATCATAGCGGGTGACGTTGTCCGCCAGTCGCCGCTGGTTGGTCATGAACTCCTCCCAGCCGATATAACCGGGATGGGCGGCTTGCAGGCAAACCTCCCAGTCCCCGATGGCGACCTTGGTGGTTCCGACGCTCATCGAGCCGGGCCGGCGACGGCGCGGATCCTGCCGCCGGCGACCGTAGACATAGGCTCCGGCATAGGCGGGGTTGTGCAGGATACCGAGAACCCGTGGACGGTCGGCCTCGCGCCAAACGACCTGATGGGGCGCCGGCCCGAGCAGTGGACGCAGCGGCAGCAGCAAGTTGTTCGCACGGAGATATCGCATCACGGCGTGTGCGCCCTGTAGTTCGCGGAACTTGGCAAAGACGAACTGCAGACGGGCCTGAACCTCTTCGTCGGGATTGAGGATGATATTGCCCGAGGGATCGTAGGCCAGCCCCGCCGGAAGCGGCAGACGAAGTTCGCCACGGGCCGCCTTCTGGCGTTCGCCCGAGTGGAGGCGCAGGCGGATCTGATGCAGCTCCGCCTCGCTCATGATGCCGGACAAGCCGAGCAGCAGGCGGTCGTGATAAGCACTTGGATCGTAAAGCCGTTCGCCGTCAGCGATGATCACGCCGAAGAGCGAGCACAGCTCGAGGAGCTGATGCCAGTCGCGGTTGTTGCGGGCCAGCCGCGAGGCGTCGAGACTGAGCACGAGGCCGGCATTGCCGAGCCCGATCTCGGCAATGAGCTTTTGGAAGCCGTGCCGCTCGGTGCCGCCTGCACCCGATTTGCCGAGATCCTCGTCGATGACGTGGACCCGCTCGCGGGGCCAGCCAAGCCCGATGGCGCGATCGACCAGCCGATATTGCATCTCGGTGCTCTCCTGATGCTGGCGCACCTGGTTCACCGAGGACTGTCGCACGTAGATGTAGGCAAGCCGGGCGCGGTGGGTTGCCGTCAAACGTTCATCAGGAGTGCTCAAGGCCGTCAGCATGCCGAGCCCCCTTCGACGTCGTCATCGGGGGTGACATCCGCCGCAGCAGTTCGGCCATGAGTTGAGCGATCTGCCTCTGTGTCTCGACCGATAGATCCGGCCAAGGCCGTGGCAGAGCTTGAGCGCGCGCGGGGGGTGGAAGTGGACTCGGAGACGCAACGCGATACCGGGACATCGAGCGAACGACCATCGCGAATCACCTCCTCGGTGGAAGAGGCCAGCGTGGCGGTCAAATGGCGCGCCAATGGGACCAGTGTTCGCACGCTCACGCGAAGCAGTTCCGGGGCCGGGGCCGGGATACAAGACTTGGCCGACCCGAGGTCGGTCACCGATCGGCGAATCGAGCGGCGTCGGCCGTCCGGCAGTTCAACAACGACAAAGGCCGGACCGCGGGCCGAACGCATCGGGACGAGCGTGAGCCGTTGCCCGCAAAGGGCGTGATGTGGGTCCGTGATCGTGACCTCGGACACCAGCCGGTCGACGATGAGGGTATCCTGTAATGTTCGGGGA
>NZ_JBMSDU010000062.1:0-1703 GCF_049445835.1 Ancylobacter sp. VNQ12
TTCACCCCATGGTTGGGATGGTGAACTCGGCTCCTTCCTTGACGCCGGAGGGCCAGCGCGAGGTGACGGTCTTGGTCTTGGTGTAGAAGCGGAAGGCGTCGGGGCCGTGCTGGTTGAGGTCGCCGAAGCCGGAGCGCTTCCAGCCACCGAACGTGTAGTAGGCGATCGGCACCGGGATCGGGACGTTGACGCCGATCATGCCGACATTCACCTTCGCGGCGAAGTCGCGGGCGGCGTCGCCGTCGCGGGTGAAGATCGCCACCCCGTTGCCGTATTCGTGCTCGGAGGGCAGGCGCAGCGCCTCCTCGTAGCTGGTCGCGCGCACCACCGAGAGCACCGGCCCGAAGATCTCCTCCTTGTAGATGCGCATGTCGGGGGTGACACGGTCGAACAGGCAGCCGCCGAGATAGAAGCCGTTCTCGTAGCCCTGCATCTGGAAGCCGCGCCCGTCGACCACCAACTCGGCGCCTTCGCCGAGGCCGACCTCGATATAGTCCTTCACCTTCTGCACATGGGCGCGGGTGACGAGCGGGCCGAAATCGGCGCTGGCATCGGTGGACGGGCCGATCTTCAGCCCCTCCACCCGGGGGATCAGCTTGGCCAGCAGGCGGTCGGCGGTCGCCTCCCCCACCGGCACCGCCACCGAGATCGCCATGCAGCGCTCGCCCGCCGAGCCGTAGCCGGCCCCGATCAGCGCGTCGACGGTCTGGTCGAGGTCGGCGTCGGGCATCACGATCATGTGGTTCTTGGCGCCGCCGAAGCACTGCACGCGCTTGCCCGCCGCGCAGCCGCGCGCATAGATGTATTCGGCGATCGCGGTCGAGCCGACGAAGCCCACCGCCCGCACCTGCGCATGGTCCAGCAGGGCGTCGACCGCGTCCTTGTCGCCGTTGACCACGTTGAAGATCCCGGCCGGCAGCCCGGCCTCCAGGAACAGCTCGGCGAGCCGCATCGGCACCCCGGGGTCGCGCTCGGAGGGCTTGAGGATGAAGGCGTTGCCGGCGGCGATCGCCGGGCCCGCCTTCCACAGCGGGATCATCGCCGGGAAGTTGAACGGGGTGATGCCGGCGACCACGCCCAGCGGCTGGCGCATCGAATAGACGTCGATGCCGGGTCCAGCGCCGTCGCTGAACTCGCCCTTGAGCAGGTGCGGGGCGCCGATGCAGAACTCGACCACCTCGAGGCCGCGCTGGATGTCACCCTTGGCGTCGGGGATGGTCTTGCCGTGTTCGCGCGCCAGCAGCTCGGCGAGGCTGTCGATCTCACGGTTGGCGAGGTCGAGAAAGCGCATCAGCACACGGGCGCGCCGCTGCGGGTTGGTGGCGGCCCAGCCGAGCTGGGCCGCGCTCGCGGCCGCAACGGCGGTGTCGACCTCCTCGCGCGAGGCGAGCGCCACCTGGGAACGCACATCGCCGGTCATCGGCTGATAGCCGTCGGCAAAACGTCCCGAGCTGCCCGGCACGTGCCGGCCCCCGATGAAATGACCGTAGACGATCACGACGCAGCATCTCCCTGAATTGTCGTTCTTGTGCTTTGAGAGGACGCTATCCATGTGATCGGTGCACGTCGATAAGATATATTGCCCCCTTGCTGTGCAAGAATGCGCATACGAGGATGGGGCCATGCATGGTTTCGACTGGGGCGACCTCAGATTCTTCCTCACCGTGGCACGGGCCGGACGCCTGACCCTCGCGGCGCGCCAG
>NZ_JBMSDU010000063.1:0-1624 GCF_049445835.1 Ancylobacter sp. VNQ12
TTTATCCTGCCGTCCTAATCGGTTGTGCTTTGTCAGATCTGTTCGACATCGTCGTCTCTTCTCCATTGCATTCAATAATACGCTAAGCGGCGCCGCGCCGCACGACGGCTCCTGAGGCGAGAGTCCTGGTGCGCCGTGCAGTCCTCCGCGCTCGTCGACGGCCTGGTTCGGCTGCTCATCGGCAGCGCTCGATCCGTCGCGGCGCATCTTTCCATCGGAGCCACGGGGCTGCATCACAGGCATTCGAGCGCGGTCCGGCCGTCTTCCGATCGGCGCGGCCGCAGGCAAGATAGCGTGCTTCCCGTCGTCCTTGGTCTGCACCAGTTCTCATCCGCTTGCGCGGAGCTCCATCGTTGGTCGGGCGACGCCAAGCGCGTCGATCATCGATCCTTCAGCCGCCGGACACGTGGCACGGCGTGGGTGTTGGCACCGTCATGCATGCGCCCCCAACAGGCGGCGATCCTTCACCGCCGCGCGCGCCGCGACGTCCGCGGCGCTGGCGCCGGCGTGGCCGACATAGAACGTTCCGTCGGTCCACATGGCGTGCATGATCACCGCCAGCTTGCGCGCCACCGCCACCGTCGCCTTGCGGTGGCAGCTGCGTTTGGCGAGCTCAAGACCCCAGCTGCGCAGCTTGTCCTGGCCCTTGAAACGGGTCATCAGCGCGGAGCCGGCCTCGTACAGGGCGCGGCGCATATCGGGATCCCCGGCCTTGCTGATGCGGCCCTGGACGTCGATCGAGGAGCCGGACTGCCAGCGCCGCGAGGTCAGCCCGAAATAGGCGGCGACATCTCGCGAACGGCGGAAGCGCGAGGGATCATCGATCGCCGCCACAAAGCTCAGTGCCGTCACCGGGCCGACGCCGGGAATGCCGAGGAAGCGACGGCAGAGCTCGTCGCGCGCTACCATCTTCACCACCAGATCGTGCAGCCGGCAGTACTGCTTCCAGAGCGCGGCGCGCGCGATCAGCATCGCGTCCATCAGTTCGCTGGTCAGCGCATCGCCAGCAACCGCGTCGCGCACCGCCTGTTCGAAACCGCCGCGCCCGGTGCCCTTGATGCGGATACCAAACGCCTTGAGCGAGTGCCGGATGGTGTTCTCCAGGTCCAGCACCTTGCGTTTGAGATTGCGCCGCTGTGTCAGCAACAGGCGGATCCGGTAGCAGCGCTCCGACTTGATGTGGGCATGGCGAAACCAGCCGGTGCGCATCAGATGGGCGATGCCGAGCGCGTCGGCGGCGTCGGTCTTGTTGCGCTGCGCCGCCATCGCCGCGCGCACATGAACCGTCTCGAGACACACCGCCGGCAGGCCGAGCCGCATGAGCTCGGGATGCAGCCACGGCGACAGCGATCCCGCTTCGTGGCCGACCCGGCGCAAGCGCGGCAGAAACGGCACGACGGCGTCATGGATCGCCTGCGGATCCGTCTCTACCGTGCACCGAAGATGCACCTCGCCGCGCTCGTCGACCACGCACAGCGCGGTCGCCTCAAGGCCCACATCCAATCCGCAAAAGAATTCCATCAGCCGCCTCCTGCGTTGCGAAACACCAGGAGTTTGACGCGTTGGCGCCGGCGGCGGCAGCGAATTCGAAGACCCAGAACCGTCCCGCCGATTACGGGCGGCA
>NZ_JBMSDU010000064.1:0-1593 GCF_049445835.1 Ancylobacter sp. VNQ12
GGACGGCAGTTGATCAAGGGCCAGCCTTGGAAAATCGACCTCTCGGACGATCAGATCATCCAGCTTCGAGCTCGTATTCGACGCACCAGACGATCGATAAAGGAGGCATCATGAAATCGTCGGGTCGTTGAAGACGCTCGGCCACTCGCCGAAGGCGAGGTTGGTGGTGACGATGACCGAAGCCTGCTCGTAGAGCCTGCTGATGAGGTGGAACAGGAGCTGCCCGCCGGACTGGGCGAAGGGCAGGTAGCCGAGTTCGTCGAGGACGATGAAGTCCTTGCGGGAGAGATAGTCGGCCATGCGGCCCTGGCGGCCGGATCGAGCCTCGGCCTCCAGCTTGTTGACGAGGTCGACGACATTGAAGAAGCGGCCGCGGGCACCCGAGCGGATGCAGGCCCGTGCAATGGCGATGGCCAGATGGGTCTTGCCGGTTCCGGTGCCCCCGATCAGCACCACGTTGCGCTGGTGGGCGAGGAAGTTGCCGCCGGCGAGGTCGCGCACCAGGGTCTCGTTGATGGGGGTGTCGTCGAACACGAAGTCGTCGACGTCTTTGGCCAGGGGCAGCTTGGCGATGGTGATCTGGTACTTGATGGAGCGGGCCTGCTTCTCGGAGATCTCCGCCGACACAAGATCGCCGACGATGCGTTGCGGCTCGTGCTGGCGCTTGACGGCGGTGGCGATGATCTCGTCGTAGGCGGCCTTCATGCCATAGAGCTTGAGCTCGCCCATGGTCTCGAGGATCTGGGAACGCTCCATCATGGGGATCTCCTCAGCAGGTCGTATCGTGAGCAGTCGGCGCTCGGGGCGTGGCGGAGGCGCAAGGCGTCGGGCGTGATGATGGTGACGGGGGCTGCAGGCTCACGACGCCGGGCGAGGATGTTGAGGATCACGTCGGCCGAGTGGACGCCCTGGTGCAGAGCTTCGGCGCACGCTGCATCGACCGCGGGCAACCCGTCGCTCAGCACGCTGGTGAGGATGTCGACCATCTGCCGGTCGCCATCGGTGGCACCGGCGAGCTTGCGCCGGACGCGATCGAGGCTCGTGGGCAGAACCCAGTCCTTGAACGGAGCGCCGTTCCTGAGGGCGCCGGGCTTGCGCGCCAGGACCGGCACATAGTGCCAGGGATCGAAGATGGTCTGGTCCCGGCCGAAGCAGCGCGGGTGGGAGCCGACCGGCCGCCCATCCTGGCGCAGCTCGATCCGCTCCGCATAGGCCCGGACCTCGACCGGGCGTCCCACGGCGCTGGCACAGACCGAGTAGCGGTTGTTATCGAAGCGGACCAGGCAGGTCTTCGATACGGAGGCCGGGACGGCGTGGAAGCCGTCGAACCGCCCGGCATAGGGCACCAGGGCAGGACGCTCGGCCTCGAACGCATGCCAGATGGTCTCCTCCCGCCGCTCGGGGTGCGGATGGCCCTTGGCGTAGGCGATGCACTGGTCCAGCAGCCACGCGTTCAACTCGTCGTAGGTAAGCGCTCATTTCAGAGCACGTCGTAAACCGGCTTGAAGCGGTTCATGGTTCATGCGTTCATGCCGGCTGTTTTTTGAAGTTGAAGGGCAGCAGGTCGTCGATATCGGCGTCTCCGGGACGCTG
>NZ_JBMSDU010000065.1:0-1564 GCF_049445835.1 Ancylobacter sp. VNQ12
GAGGCTGTGTGAAAACCCTTGATTATGCTATGTTTAGGCACTGCTTCGGAGGTGCCAGATGGGACGTTTTATCGAGGCTGCCGACCGTCATCAGGCGAGCTTTCTGCCCGCTTGTTTGGAGGACTATGTCGATCCCGACAATCCGGTCCGCATCATCGATGCCTTTGTCGATGAACTCGATCTTGCCGAGCTCGGTTTTACCCGCGTCCAGCCGGCATCGACCGGCAGGCCCGGCTACGCGCCGGGCACGATGCTCAAGCTTTATGTCTATGGATACCTGCATCAGCTGACCTCGAGCCGGAAGCTGGAGCGCGAGGCGGGCCGCAACATCGAACTGATGTGGCTGACCGGCAAGCTGGCACCCGACTTCAAGACGATCGCGGACTTCCGCCATGACAATGCCAGCGCGATCCAGATCGCGTGCCAGCGCTTCGTCGCCATCTGTCGTGCACTGGGTCTTGTCGGTGGCGGCATGGTCGCAATCGACGGGTCACGCTTGCGCGCGGTGAACACGCACGAGAAGAACTACACCAAGGGCAAGCTGGCGCGCCGGAAGGCCCATGTCGAGGATAGCATCGCGCGCTATCTCGCCGAGCTTGAGGAAGCCGACAGTGCGGAAACCGGGCCGGCCACTCCCCGGATCCATCACCTGACCGAGCGACTGGCGTGGCTGCGTGGTCGGCTTCGCGAACTCGAGGAGATTGGCCAGCAGTTGGAAGCCTCCCCCGATGAGCAGGTGTCGCTCACCGATCCGGATGCCCGTGCCATGGCGACCGGGAGCGACCATCGCGGCGTAGTCGGCTACAACGTCCAGGCGGCCGTCGATACCAAGCATCATATCGTGGTCACCACCACGGTGACGAACCGCGGCCATGACCGGTCGCATCTGCTTGAGATGGCCACGGCTGCACAGGCCGAGATCGGCGCTACCGAGATGATCGTCCTTGCCGATCGTGGATACTATGAGGGCGAGCAGATCCGCGCCTGCGCCGAAGCTGGCATCATCCCGATGGTGCCCAAGCCAAATACCTCACCGGCTCAGGCGCGTGGTTTCTGGAGCAAGGCCATGTTCGTACATGAGCCTGAGACCGACACCTACCGCTGCCCAGTCGGCGCGCAGCTCCAGAAGCGCTTTGCCAGGGTGGAGGGCGGCAAGCTCATAAGCGTGTACTTCAACCAAAAGGCCTGTGGTGCCTGCGCATCCCGTGCGCTGTGCACGGCCGGCAAAGAGAAGCGCATCCGACGATGGGAGCACGAATCGGTGCTCGATGCCATGGAGCGCAGGCTTCAAGCAATGCCCGAAGCCATGGCGGTCCGCCGCTGCACGGTCGAGCACGTCTTCGGCACCATAAAAGGATGGATGGGCGCCACCCACTTCCGAACGCGCGGCCTCGAGAACGTCTCCACTGAAGCCAGCCTGGCGATCCTGGCCTACAACATCAAGCGCGTCATCGCCGTCGCCGGCGTTGCATCGACCCTCAGAGCGATAACCGGGTGAACGGAGCTGACGCGCGCCATGGCAACAACCTGCGCGACGAGCCAAAGTGAGTTCTCACACAGCCTC
>NZ_JBMSDU010000066.1:0-1515 GCF_049445835.1 Ancylobacter sp. VNQ12
CTGTCCGGCGTCAGCACTGATGGGACCAAATCGGCTTAACTGAGAACGGAGGATTTCTGGTTCATCGTAGCCTTCAAAGGAGCGAAGATGAGACAGAAATCCGGAACCGGGAAAGCGCCGGCAGAGCAGGTCATCAAAGACATCCGCCGCGCAGCCCGCAAGCAATATTCGGCCGAGGAGAAGATCCGCATCGTGCTGGAGGGCTTGCGCGGCGAAGAGTCGATCGCGGCGCTGTGCCGGCGCGAGGGGATCGCGGAGAGCCTTTATTACACCTGGTCGAAGGAATTCCTGGAAGCCGGCAAGAAGCGGCTTGCCGGGGATACGGCGCGCGCCGCCACCAGCGACGAGGTGAAGGTTCTGCGCAAGGAGGCGCGCGATCTCAAGGAGGTCGTCGCCGAGCAGGCGCTGGAACTGCGGATTCTTAAAAAAAGCATGATTGCGGATGGGGGCGACGACGAATGAGATACCCCGCATCCGAGAAGCTGGAGATCATTCGGCTCGTCGAGCAGTCGCATCTGTCGGCGCGGCGCACGCTGCAAAAACTCGGTATTCCGCGCTCGACCTTCAATCGCTGGTATGACCGTTTCCTGGCCGGCGGTGTCGATGCGCTGGAGGATCGCAGGCCCCGGCCGAACCGGGTCTGGAACCGCATCCCCGAGGAGAAACGCGATCAGATCATTGAGCTGGCGTTGAACGAGCCGGAGCTGTCGCCACGGGAACTGGCGGTCACCTTCACCGACACGAGGGGCTATTTCGTCTCGGAATCCTCAGTCTATCGCCTGCTCAAGGCCCACGACCTGATCACCAGCCCCGCCTTCATCGTCATCAAGGCCGCCGATGAGTTCCACGACAAGACGACGGCGCCCAACCAGTTGTGGCAGACCGACTTTACCTACTTGAAGGTGATCGGCTGGGGCTGGTTCTATCTGTCGACCGTGCTCGACGACTTCTCTCGCTACATCATCGCCTGGAAGCTGTGCACCACGATGAAGGCCGAGGACGTCACCGACACGCTGACCATCGCGCTGCAGGCTTCTGGCTGCGACAGCGCCAAGGTGGTGCAGCGGCCGCGGCTGTTGTCCGACAACGGCCCCTCCTACGTCTCTTCCGACCTGGCCGCGTGGCTATCCGACAAGGGCATGGAACATACGCGCGGGGCGCCCTGCCATCCTCAGACCCAAGGCAAGATCGAGCGATGGCACCAGACGTTGAAGAACCGCATCCTGCTCGAAAACTACTTCCTGCCGGGTGATCTCGAGCAGCAGGTCGCGGCGTTCGTCGATCACTACAACCACCGCCGCTACCACGAGAGCCTCGACAATCTCACACCTGCCGACGTCTACTTCGGGCGCGGCGATATCATCACGCTGGAAAGGGAAAGGATCAAACGCGAAACCATCAAACAGCGTCGCTTGCTTCATCGAGATGCAGCGGCCTAATGTGACAAACCTGATGGACCAGAGCCTCCGTTAGCTCACGCCGCCGGTTGTCCCAAAAACCCTGACGACGGACAGG
>NZ_JBMSDU010000067.1:0-1449 GCF_049445835.1 Ancylobacter sp. VNQ12
CAGCCCGTTGACGAAGTCGCATTCGCCTGATTCCGTCTGAACATCGCGATTCGGACGGGGGCGTGTGAGATGGCGATGCGGCGGGAGACCGGGTCTCAGGGTGATCTGGTCGTGACATGGGCTGAGATGCCGCGGTCGCCGGGGCATGCCTTTTACGACAGGCTGCAGAACTTGCTGATCGAAGCTGGGTTCGACGCCTTCGTCGAGGAGGTCTGCAAGCCGTATTACGCGCCGCGCCTGGGGGCGCCCTCGCTGCCGCCGGGCCGCTATTTCCGCATGCACATGGTCGGGTATTTCGAAGGCATCGACAGCGAACGCGGCATTGTGTGGCGTTGCTCGGATTCCTTTTCGCTGCGAGATTTCCTGCGTCTGGCGAACCGGGACAAGGTTCCCGATCACTCGTGGTTGTCGAAGACGCGCTCGCGCCTGCCGCATGAGGCGCATGAGAAAGTGTTCGGCTGGGTGTTGAATCTCGTCGCCGAGCGCGGTCTGGTGAAGGGCGAGCGTATCGGCGTCGACGGTTCGACCATGGAAGCCAACGCCGCACTGCGAACGATCGTGCGCCGCGACAGCGGCGAGACCTATCGCGCGATGCTGACGCGCATGGCGCAGGAGAGCGGCATCGAAACGCCGACGATCGACGATCTCATCCGGCTCGACCGCAAGCGGAAGGGCAAGAAGCTCTCGAACGAAGACTGGACGAGCCCGACCGATCCGGACGCCAGGATCGCGCGGATGAAGGACGGGACGACGCATCTGGCTTACAAGCCCGAGCACGCCGTCGATCTCGACACCGGCATCATCGTGGCGGCCCCGATTCATCCGGCCGACGAGGGCGATACGACGACGCTCGATCCCACGCTGGAGGCGGCGGCGCGCAATCTCGCCGATATCGGCCTTGCGCCGACGCCCGAGGCCCCCTGCGAATTGGTGGCTGACAAAGGTTATCATTCACGCGAGGGGCTGAAGGACCTCGACGGCGGCGTCTGGAAGACGCGGATCGCCGAGCCGAAACCCTCGAAGGGGTATTTGCGGTGGCATGGCGATGAAGCGGCGCGGGAGGCCGTTTACGCCAACCGCGCGAGGTTGAAATCCGGTATCGGGCGGGACGCGATGCGCCGACGCGGAGAAATGGTCGAGCGCAGCTTCGCCCATGTGCTCGATCGCGGCGGCATGCGCCGCGCGTGGTTGCGCGGGCGCGAGAACGTTCATAAGCGCTACCTGATCCATGTCGCGGGGTTCAATCTCGGCATTCTGATGCGCGCGCTGTTGGGGTACGGGACGCCAAGAGAGGTTGCGAGCGCCAAAGACGCGTTTTTGTTCGTCATTCAGACCGATGTCGCGCTGGCCATCGTCATCATCGCCGAAATCAACGGCGCACCGGCGTTCCTCGCCATCGCGGCCCCGGCAGAGGACGCTTGATCAAACTGCTACTTCGTCACCGCGCTG
>NZ_JBMSDU010000068.1:0-1153 GCF_049445835.1 Ancylobacter sp. VNQ12
GAGATGATCGGCTTTGCGGCCGAGCGCCTGATGGAACTGGAGGTCGGCGCCGTAACGGGCGCGGCCTATGGCGAGAAAGACCCAGGCCGGCGGGCCCAGCGCAATGGCTATCGCGAACGGGACTGGGAGACGCGGGCCGGAACGGTCGAACTGCGCATCCCGAAACTTCGCAAGGGCAGCTATTTTCCCGGCTTCCTCGAGCCGCGCCGGATGGCCGAGAAGGCCCTGACCGCCGTGATCCAGGAAGCCTATGTGCAGGGCATCTCCACACGATCCGTCGATGATCTGGTCAAGGCCATGGGCATGTCGGGCATCTCCAAGAGCCAGGTGTCGCGGCTGTGCGAAGAGATCGATGGCAAGGTGAAGGCCTTCCTGAACCGCCCGATCGAGGGCGACTGGCCCTATCTGTGGATCGACGCCACCTATCTCAAGGTCCGGCGCGGCGGGCACATCGTCTCCGTCGCGGTGATCATCGCCATCGGGGTCAATACCGACGGGCGGCGCGAGGTGCTGGGACTGGAGATCGGCACCTCCGAGGCGGAGCCGATCTGGACCGAGTTCCTGCGCAAGCTGACCCGCCGGGGCCTGCGCGGGGTGAAGCTGGTGGTCTCCGATGCCCATGAAGGCATCAAGGCGGCGGTGTCGAAGGTTCTCAGCGCCACCTGGCAGCGCTGCCGGGTGCACTTCCAGCGCAATGCCCTGGCCCATGCCGGCAAGAGCGGGCGGCGGGTCGTCTCGGCCTTCATCGCCACCGCCTTCGCCCAGGACAATGCCGAGGCGGCCAGCGCCCAGTGGCGCACCGTTGCCGATCAGATCCGGCCCAAGGTGTCCAAGCTGGCCACCATCATGGACGAGGCCGAGCATGACGTGCTGGCCTACATGTCCTTCCCGAAGGACATCGCGCCAAGTTGCACAGCACGAATCCGATCGAACGCCTGAACGGCGAGATCAAGCGCCGCACCGAGGTCGTCGGCATCTTCCCCAACGACGACGCCATCGTCCGCCTCGTCGGCGCCCTGCTGCTGGAGCAGAATGACGAATGGGCGGTCCAGCGCGCCCGCTACATGACGCTGGAAACCATCGCCCCGCTGGGCAATGATCCCCTCATCAGCATGCCCGCCGCGGCATCCTGATCAGCAAGGCCCGCGCCGAA
>NZ_JBMSDU010000069.1:0-1017 GCF_049445835.1 Ancylobacter sp. VNQ12
TTCTGGAGTTGAGCTCCAGGCTTTCACCTCTGACTTAACAATCCGCCTACGTGCGCTTTACGCCCAGTGATTCCGAACAACGCTAGCCCCCTTCGTATTACCGCGGCTGCTGGCACGAAGTTAGCCGGGGCTTCTTCTCCGACTACCGTCATTATCTTCGTCGGCGAAAGAGCTTTACAACCCTAAGGCCTTCATCACTCACGCGGCATGGCTGGATCAGGCTTGCGCCCATTGTCCAATATTCCCCACTGCTGCCTCCCGTAGGAGTCTGGGCCGTGTCTCAGTCCCAGTGTGGCTGATCATCCTCTCAGACCAGCTACGGATCGTCGCCTTGGTGCGCCTTTACCACACCAACTAGCTAATCCGACGCGGGTTCATCCAATGGCGATAAATCTTTCCCCTTGCGGGCACATACGGTATTATTTCCAGTTTCCCGGAGCTATTCCGTACCATTGGGCAGATCCCCACGTGTTACTCACCCGTCTGCCGCTCCCCTTGCGGGGCGCTCGACTTGCATGTGTTAAGCCTGCCGCCAGCGTTCGTTCTGAGCCAGGATCAAACTCTCAAGTTGAATGAGATTTTAATCTCGGCAATCATCGTCGCTTGCACTCAAAAACCTCTTGACGAGGTCGAGACATCGCCGCTCCCTTCGCAGGGATCGGGCGCCTCTTTGAGTAAAACGTATGACACCGTGTCTCATCCGACTTACTTCTGCCCGAAGGCTCGAGTAAGTCCGCAAGGACTCCGCCGTCCACGTTTCTCTTTCTTCCTATTAACCTGTCAAACAGCCGAAACCCGAAGGCTCCATATGGGGCTCAGCCCCGAAATCTCAACCCGACCCGAAGATCGGACGACCCTCAATCGAAGGCCTCTAACCTAAGGGCTCACACCCTTAAGCGGTCGACAGTTTTCCCGCCGGCGACTGCCGGTCCGAAGACCTCGTCTCTGTCGGGAGCAACCAGAGGAGCGTCAGCACCGCGTCAGCGGCGCGCCCCGTCGATGGCCGCTTTATAGGGG